>DATFXK010000213.1:0-10313 GCA_035316005.1 Acidimicrobiia bacterium
ACGCCGTTGCGCCGGGCGAGCACGCCGTACACGCCGGTGCAGAAGAGGAACGCGCTGAGGATGAGGTACTGGTTCAGCGCCATGGTCAGTCCCTCCGGGCGATGACGACCGCTCCCACCAGCGCGGCGAGCAGCAGCATCGAGACGACTTCGAAGGGGACGACGAAGTTCCGGAAGATCGAGTCGGCGACGGGACCGGTGCGGCTGACGCGCAGCAGCTCGTCGGAGAGCTTGATGTTGTCGTGACCGAAGGCGTTCAGGAGCAGCGCGATCAGCACGCCGAACAGGAAGACGGCGACGACGGCGGCCGGCCAGCGCTGGTCGTTGTCGAAGTTGCCGGCGCGCATCGGCGCCCGCGTCAGCATGATGCCGAACAGGAACAGCACGGCGATGGCGCCGATGTAGATGAAGAACTGGGTGATGCCTACGAACTCGGCGAGCAGCACGATGTACTGCGCGGCCGCGCCGACGAGCACGACGATGAGGAACAGCGCCGCGTGCACGATGTTCTTCGACCGCACGACACCGATCGCGCCCGCGCCCATCGCGATCGCGAGGACCCAGAAGGTGACGTTCTGTGCGGTCATGCGGGCGTCCTGCTCGCTACTTCTTCCCGGTCTCGGCGCCGACTTCGAGCGGTTCCGGCTCGGGAACGGTCTCCATCCACTCGCCGAGCTTCTCCTTGTCGTGGAGGAGGTCGGCGATGTTCGCCTCGGAGTACTCGTACTCGGGGCTCCAGAACAGGGCGTCGAAGGGGCACACCTCCACGCAGATGCCGCAGTACATGCACAGCGCGTAGTCGATGTCGAAGCGGTCGAGGAGGCTGACGGTGCGCTCGCGTCCGCCCTCGCGCCGCGGCGGGCGCTTCTCCTTGTGCCCCTCGATGTAGATGCACCAGTCGGGGCACTGGCGGGCGCAGAGCATGCACACGGTGCAGTTCTCTTCCTTGAGCGCGATGACACCGCGCGCCCGGGTGGGCGGGTCCTCCCGCTCGTGCGGGTATTGCACGGTGACGGCGCCCTTGAGCATCGTCTTGAACGTGACGCCGAGGCCGCCGATCAGCCCCGGAGCCTTGGGTTTCGGGAGCTTGGGCATCTAGAACGCCACCTTCAACGCGCCGGTGATGAGAATGTTCGCCAGACCGATCGGGATCAGGAACTTCCACGCCACGGCTTGGAGCTGATCCTCGCGCAGGCGCGGGTACGTGAATCGAACCCAGAACATCAGGAACGCCACGAGCATCACCTTCGTCAGCAGCACGATCGGCCCCAGCACGTTCGACCATCCGGGGTCGGTGACGTGCGGGATCGCCCAGCCGCCGAGGAAGAGCGTGGCGGCGAGGCCGGCGAACGCGAACGCCGTGCCGAACTCGCCGATGAAGAAGAAGAGGAACCGGAAGCCCGTGTACTCGACCATGTAGCCGGCCACCAGCTCGCTCTCCGCGACCGGCATGTCGAACGGGGTCTGGGTGAGCTCGGCCTGGGCGGCGACGAGGAAGAGCACGAAGCCGATGATCTGACCGAAGATGAACGGATTGCCGATGCCGTCCCAGCCGAAGATCGACCCGTTCTGCTGCGCCTCGACGATCCCCTGCAGGCTCATCGTGCCCGCCATCACGACGACGCCGACCACGGCGAGGAGCAGCGGCAGCTCGTAGGCGATGAGCTGGGCGCCGGCGCGCAGCGCACCGAGGAGCGCGAACTTGTTGGCGCTCGCCCAGCCCGCCATGAGCACGCCGACGACGGCGAGGCTCGACACCGCCAGGGCGTAGAACACACCGACGTCGAGGTTGCTGACGACGAGGTCGGGGCCCGCCGGAATCACGAGGAACACGAGGAAGGTCGAGATGACGACGACCGCCGGCGCCATGGCGAAGATGCGCCGGTCGGACTGGGCCGGCATCACGTCCTCCTTTTGGATGAACTTGATGCCGTCGCCGAAGAGCTGGAACCAGCCGTGGAACCCGCCCGGGTCCATCGGGCCGAGCCGGCTCTGCATGTGGGCCATCATCTTCAGCAGGAACGTGTACCCGAGGATGATGGCGCCGAGCGGGATGATCGCGAGGACGACCACCGTCTTGATCGCGAGGATCGTCCCCCATCCGACGTCGACCGCGAACTGCATCACCGGTCGATGTCTCCCAGGATGAAGTACAGGCTCCCGAGGATCGTGATCACGTCGGGGACGTACACGCCGCGCAGGAGCCACGGCAGGATCGACACGTTGCTGAACGACGCCGAACGGATCTTCACGCGGAACGGGCCCGTGGCACCCTTCGAGATCACGTAGTACGCCATCTGGCCGAGCGGGTTCTCGGTCTCGACGAACACCTCGCCCTCGGGCACCTTGATGATGCGCGGGACCTTCGCCATGATCGGCCCCGACGGGATCCGGTCGAGCATCTGGATGACCATGCGCGCTGCTTCGCGCGTCTCCTGGAGCCGCACCCAGTAGCGGGCGTACGAGTCGCCGTCGGGGTGCGTCCACACTTTGAAGTCGAGCTCGGGGTACACGAGGTACGGCTTGCCGTCGCGCCGCAGGTCCCAGTCGACGCCCGACGCCCGCAGGTTCGACCCCGAGACGCCATAACCCGCCCCGACGTCGGGCGGGATGATACCGATGGAACGGGTGCGCGCCTCGAAGATCTCGTTCTCGGCGACGAGCTCTTCCAGGGTGTTGCAGGCGTCGAGCACGACCTTCATGCCGCTCCGGCACTCGTTGATCCAGCCCCACGGCAGGTCGTCCTTGAGCCCGCCGATTCGGTTGAAGTTGGGGTGGAAGCGGCCGCCGGTGGCCGCCTCGATGAGGTTGAGGACGTGCTCACGGTCGCGGAACCCGTAGAACGGCGGGGTGAGCGCGCCCACCTGCAGCCCCATCTCGCCCAGGAACAGCATGAAGGTCGCGATGCGCGACAGCTCGGTGAGGATCGTGCGGATGTACTGGGCGCGTGGCGGAGCCTCGATGTCCATCAGGAGCTCGGCGCCGCGGAGGAACGGCACCTCGTTGGCGAAGCTCGACAGCCAGTCGATGCGGTTGATGAGCGTCGTGATCTGCGGGTACGTGCGGAACTCGGTGAGCTTCTCGTAGCCGCGGTGCATGTAGCCGATCACTGGATCGGCCGAGATCACGCGCTCACCGTCGAGGCGGACGACGAGCCGCAGCGTGCCGTGCGTGGCCGGGTGCTGCGGCCCCAGGTTGAGGATCATGTCGCCCGTGTCGAGCTCGACGTTCACCTGCGCGTCGGCCAGATGACGCCACGCCTGCCGGTCGACGGCGAAGTCGACGCTCACGAGCCCTCCCCCTGGTCGGCATCCGCCGACGTGTCGGCATCCGCCGACTCGCCCGGCATGGGCTCGACGTCGACGAGGCCGGGCCACGGCTTCACGACCCGGGCGAGCAGCGGGTAGTCCTTGCGGAGCGGGTGACCCTCGAACTCCGACGGCAGATAGAGGTGGCGCAGGCTGGGATGGCCGTCGAACGCGATGCCGAACATCTCCCAGCACTCGCGCTCGTGCCAGTCGGCGCCGGGGTACGTCGTCACCCACGACTCGGCGTGGGGGTCGCGCTCGTCGACGTCGGTCTTCAGCGTGACCCCCCAGTGGCGCTTCGTGGACTCGACGTGCGCGAACACCTGCAGACGCCCGGTGGACCCGCCGACGCCGAAGGTCATCTCGGTCGGCTGCACCGGTGACGACGTGTCGCCGCCCGCTTCGTCGCCCTCGCGGGGCGCGGGCTGCCAGTCGACGCCGGAGATGAAGGAGAGGTAGTCGCACTCGAGCTCGCGCTTGCTCACCTCGGCCGCCCGCCGCCATGTGTCGGGCTGGACGCGCACGACGAGCATCCCGAACGCGTCGGCTGACTCGACGATCCCCTCTCCGAGCTCGCGCTCGAGGCGGCCGAGCAGCTCCTGCTCGGTGTCGTCGAGGGGGCGGGACTCGCCCTCCGCTTGCTCCTCGGTCGGCGGTGTGTCCGCCTCGTCGGCGTCCGCGCGCGCCTGCTCGGCGGCAGCCGGCTCGTCGGTGCGGGCGAGCTGCTGCTCGACGCTCACCTCCTCGGCGGCGCCGCTCTGCTCGCGCTCAAGGTCGTCAGCCAACGACGATCGGCTCCCCGGTCCAGCGCGCCTTGAGCTCGTCGTTGCCGAGGCCTTCCTGCTGGATGCGCTCCTGCAGGAGGACGATGCCCTGCAGTAGGGCCTCCGGTCGGGGCGGGCAGCCCGGCACGTACACGTCGACCGGGATGATCTGGTCGACGCCCTTCGTGACGGAGTACGAGTCCCAGTAGGGGCCGCCGCAGTTGGCGCACGCGCCCATGGAGATGACGTACTTGGGGTCGGGCATCTGCTCGTACAGCCGCTTGATGGCGGGCGCCATCTTGTCGGTGACGGTGCCCGAGATGACCACGAGGTCCGCCTGGCGGGGGCTGGCCGGGAACGGGATGACGCCGAGGCGCATCATGTCGTACCGGGGGCTGGCGAGCGCGGCGCCCATCTCGATGGCGCAGCAGGCCAGGCCCCACTGGAACATCCACAGCGAGTACTTGCGGCTGTAGTTGAGCAGCCACGTGAGTGGCTTGGGGACCTT
Organism: Acidimicrobiia bacterium; assembly: GCA_035316005.1. GTDB lineage: Bacteria > Actinomycetota > Acidimicrobiia > IMCC26256 > JACDBD01 > JALZAA01. Next base: position 4,580 of record DATFXK010000213.1, read on the forward strand.
CCCACGCTCGACTAGGCCCACCGCAGCACCCCTTTGCGCCAGGCGTACACGAGCCCCAGCGCCAGGATCACGACGAAGATGACCATCTCGACGAGCGCGAACGTGCCGAGCCCCTCGAGGCGGATCGCCCACGGGAAGATGAACACCGCCTCGACGTCGAACATCACGAACAGCAGCGCGTAGACGTAGTAGCGGATGTTCGACTGGCCGAAGCCCGAGACGGGGTCGGAACCGGCCTCGTAGGTGATGTACTTCTCGTCCTGAACCCGGGTGGGACGCAACAGCCGGCCGACGCCGAGCATGGCGCCGAACATCAGGATCGCGGCGGCGGCGAGCACCGCGACCGCGAGATAGGTCTGGTAGTACGTCGTCACCGCGCGACCCCCCGGCCACGGGAGTAGGACCCAAACGGACACTACACCGGCCCAATTCCGGCGCTACAAACGGCGCGGAGCGTCGCCCGACCGGTGCGACGACGGGAATCGGCGGTCATGTGCGATCGTTCCCCTCGAGTGATGATCCCTCGCGCGGGTTCCGATCCCGACCAAGATGAGGCCGCTGCGACGACCGACCGACGCCCTCACGAGGTGTGGCCCGTGACGACTCCTCCGACGACTCCACGCGTCCGGCCCGTCGACCGGCCGCGCACCGCCTTCGTGCTGTCGGGCGGCGGCAACCAGGCCGTCAGTCAGGTCGGCATGCTCCGGGCGCTGCTCGAGCGGGACATCGTGCCCGACGTGGTCGTCGGGACCTCGGCGGGGGCGCTGAACGGCGCGGTCGTGGCGACCGACCCGACCGTGCCGGGTGTCGAGCACCTCGCCGACGTCTGGCTGTCGATCCGCTCGGGCGAGGTGTTCCAGGGCGGCAAGCTCGCCCGGGCCTGGAACCTGCTGCGCCGCGACGATCACGTGTTCACGAACGACGGCCTGCTGTCGATCATCGACCGGGCCCAAATCGCGCCCACGTTCGCCGAGACGGACGTGCCGCTGCGCGTGGTCGCCACCGATCTCGGCACCGGCGACGAGGTCGTGTTCGCTGCCGGCCCGCTCGAGCCCGCGCTGCTCGCGAGCACGGCGATCCCGGCGCTCTTCCCCCCCATCGCGCACGACGAGCGGCTGCTCGTCGACGGCGCGGTCACGAACACGGTGCCCCTGTGGCACGCCCTGTCCGGACCGACCGATCAGATCTACGTGTGCAACGTCTCGGGGGCGCTGGCCGACCGGCGGCTGCGCTCCCCGCTCGACGTCGCGGTGCGGGCGTTCGCGATCTCCCGGAACCAGCGCTTCGACCTCGAGTTGCGCCACGCGCCGCCCGAGGTCGACGTCGTCGTGCTGCCCAACCCCTCGGACCAGCGCGAGCTGTTCGACTTCTCCGACTCGCTCATGCTCATCGAGGAGGCGCACCACCTCGCCGCCCGCGCCCTCGACGAGCACGAGGCCGGGCGGGCCCGTCCGCGTGAGCGGGCGCGGCGCCGCTGGTTCCGCCGTCGCCGCGACGTGGCGTAGCCCCGACCTCCTCGCGCGTCAGCGCAGCATGAACGTGGCGTCCCTGGCGAGGTCGAGGAACGCGCCGGGGAGGATGCCGAGCACGAGGGTGAGCGTGGCGGTGACACCGAGCACGACGGCAGCGGGCGCGTCCACCCGCAAAGGCCGCCGTCCGGGCTCGGCCGCCTCCGCCGGCTCGTCGGCGCTCGTGTACATCGTCACGACGACCCGCAGGTAGAAGAAGGCGGCGACGACGGCGGCCACCACGCCGGCGATGGCGAGGTAGTACTCGCGCGCGTCGACGGCGGCCGCGAACACCTGGAGCTTGGCGACGAAGCCCCCGGTGAAGGGCACGCCGGCTTGCGCGAGCAGGAAGAACGCGAGCAGTGCCGCCAGCACGGGCCGTGTCGCCGCCAGCCCCCGGTACTCCGACAGGGAGTGGCGGGCGTCGTGCGAGGAGCGCGCCACCATCGTCACGACCGCGAAGGCGCCGACCGTCATGAACGCGTACACGAGGAGATAGAAGAGCGCCGCCTGCAGCCCGCGGGCGGACGCGCCCGGGTTGGCGACGGCGGCGGCGGCGAACCCGATGAGGATGTAGCCGGCGTGCGCGATCGACGAGTAGGCGAGCATCCGCTTGACGTCGGTCTGGACGACGGCGGCGATGCTGCCGACCGCCAGCGACAGGATCGCCAGGGCACCGACGGCCGGGCGCCAGTCGTTCCGGAACAGCGGGAACGACACCTGGAACACGCGGAGCAGGGCGGCGAACCCGGCGACCTTCGTGGCGGACGACATGAACGCTGTCACCGGGGTCGGCGCGCCCTGGTACACGTCGGGCGTCCACATGTGGAACGGCACCGCCGCCACCTTGAACCCGAGGCCGACGAGCAGGAGGCCGAGCCCGATGAGCAGGACGCCTTCGTCGAGCAGGGTGTTGGCGGCGAGGAACCGTGAGATGCCGGTGAGGGAGGTCGTCCCCGTGGCGCCGTACACGAGCGCGACCCCGTACAGGAACACCGCCGACGAGAACGCCCCGAGCACGAAGTACTTGATCCCGGCTTCCTGCGACGCGAGCCGGCGCCGGTCGAACGCGGCCAGGACGTACAGCGGGATCGACAGGATCTCGAGGGCGAGGAACACGATGACGAGATCGTTGGCCGTCGTCATGGCGAGCATGCCGGTGGCCGACAGGAGCAGCAGGGCGAGGTACTCGGCGCCCTCGAGGCGTTCGCGCTGGGTGTAGCTCACGGACAGCAGGAGCGAGAGCACCGCGGCGACGACGACCACGCCGCCGAGGAACACGCCGAAGCCGTCGACGCGCACCATGCCTGCGATCGTCCTGATGGCACCGTGGTCCTGGACCTCGCGCCACTGCCGGACCAGAAGGGCGGCGGCCGCCGTCACGCCGCTGAAGGCCAGCACCAGCGACGCGGGATAGACCCACTTCCCCCGCCGGACGACGGAGCGCAGCAGCACGATGGCGACGGCGGCGCCGACGAGCGCGATCTCGGGCGCGATGGCGAGCCAGTCGACCGCCGGCGTGCGGATCGTGGGGACGTCCCGCGCCTGGGTGAGCAGGGAGGTGATCACCGGCCCGCCAGCTCCCGTGGCTTCAACTCGGCACAGTTCGCCAGCGGCGTGCCGCGCTTGGCGACGGCGGGCTCCCTGTAGTCACTGCCCCGTTCGACGCTGCAGATCACGCGGCGCACGGACGGCTCGACGCGGTCGATCACCGGCTTCGGGTAGATGCCCAGGAAGAAGCTGAGCGCGAGCAGCGGGACGACGGCCGTGAGCTCGCGCACCTTGAGGTCGGACAGCTTCGCGTTCTCGCCGCTGGGCACGCCGGTGAAGGCGCGCTGGTAGGCCCACAGCAGGTACACCGCGGCCAGGACCACGCCGACGGCGGAGATCACCGCGTACGGGCGGTGGACGATGAACGTGCCGATGAGCGAGAGGAACTCGCCGACGAAGCCCGAGAACCCGGGCAGGCCGATCGACGCGAACGCGATCGCCAGGAAGATCCCGCCGAAGACCGGCGCCGCCTTCCAGAGCCCGCCGAAGTCGCCGATGCTGAACGTGTGCCGCCGGTCGTAGAGGAACCCGACGAGGAGGAACAACGCGCCCGTGGTCAGGCCGTGGCTGATCATCGTGAACACGCCGCCCTCGAGACCCTGGGTGGTGAGGGCGAAGATCCCGAGCACGACGAAGCCCAGGTGCGCGACCGACGAATAGGCGATCAGGCGTTTCAGGTTCGGTTGCATCGCGGCGACGACAGCGCCGTAGATGATGCCGATCGTCGCCAGGACCAGCAGCAGCGGACCGAAGTACACGCTGGCGGCCGGGAAGAGCGGCAGCGAGAAGCGAAGGAACCCGTACGTCCCCATCTTCAGGAGGACGCCGGCCAGGATCACGGAGCCCGCCGTGGGCGCTTCGGTGTGCGCGTCCGGCAGCCAGGTGTGGAGCGGGAACAGGGGCACCTTCACCGCGAAGGCGGCGAAGAAGGCGAGGAACAGCAGCTTGGCGGTGCCGTCGGAGAGCCCGCCCGGCGCCCACGCGGTCAGGACGCGCAGGTCGAAGGTGAGCGCGTGGTCCTGCGCGTGCAGGAACGCCAGCGTGAGCAGGCCGACGAGCAGGAACGCGGAGCCGAGCGCCGTATAGAGATAGAACTTGAGCGCCGCGTACACCCGGCGGCCGTGGCCCCAGCCGGCGATGATGAAGTACATCGGCACGAGGACGATCTCGAAGAAGACGAAGAAGAGGATCAGGTCGAGGCTGAGGAACACGCCGAGCAGCGCGGACTCGAGCACCAGCATCCACATCGTGTACGACTTCAGGCGCTCACTGATGGTCTGCGACGCCACCAGCCCGATCGGGAAGAGCAGCGCCGTCAACGCCACCATGAACAGGCTGATGCCATCGACGCCGACGACGTACCGCACACCCAGCGTGTCGATCCACGGGTGGTTCTCGACGAACTGGTAACCCGACGCGCTGGTGTCGAAGCTGTACAGCAGATAGCCGACGAACCCGAGCGTCGCCGCGGTCGTCGCGTAGCCGATCGCCCGCACGAGCTCCGTCCGGCGGCTCGGCAACAGCGCGACCAGGACCGCCCCGGCCAGGGGCGTGAAGATGATGAACGTGAGGAGCGGGAAGCCGGCGTCGCGCATCAGCCCGCCCTGACCGCGAGGTAGACGAGCAGCGCGACGGCGCCGAGCACCACGCCGAGCGCGTAGTTGCGCACCAGGCCCGTCTGGACGCGCCGGAGCCGGCCGCCCGTGTCGCGCACGAGCGTGGCGACGCCGTTGACGGCGCCATCGATGACGCCGAGGTCGAAGACCCGGCTGAGCCAGTCCGCCGAGCGCGTCACGGGTCCCCGCACGAGGTTCGCGATCGTCTCGTCGAAGTAGTACGCGTGCTGGAACAGGCGGCCCGCGAACCCGAGGCGCGCCGGCAGCGGATCTGCATCGGCCGCCGGGATGCCGCGCCGGTAGATCCGGTACGCGAGGAACAAGCCGATCAGCCCGAAGACGACCGAGATCCCTTCCAGGGTCGTCCCCGCCACGAACGACGTCGGGTCGATCTGGCGGGCGTCCGCGAACACGGGCTCGAGCCAGTCGTTCAGGAACTCGATGGCCTTGAACGGCAGGCTGAGCATCCCACCCACCGCCGCCAGCAACGCCAGCGCCATGATCGGGAACGTCATCGTCGGCGGCGACTCGTGGGGAGCGTGCTCGAGGCGTGGCGGCTCGGGCGGGACCCACGCGGGGACGGTCGGCGAGTCGAAGGGCGACTCCTCGGGCGGCGTGACCCCCTCCTCGGCCGAGAACCGCTCGTTGCCGAAGAAGACGAGCCAGGTCTCGCGGGTCATGTAGAAGGCCGTGAGCAGGGCGGCGAGGGTCCCGACGACCCAGACGCCGTAGTCGCCGGCGAAGTAGGCGCGTGACAGCACCTCGTCCTTGGCCCAGAAGCCCGCCAGTGGCGGGACGCCCGAGATCGCCAGCCACGCGACGGTAAAGCCGAGGGCGGTGTACGGCATGTACCTGCGTAGGCCGCCCATCGTCCGTATGTCCTGGTTGTCGGCGCTTCCGTGGATGACCGACCCGGCGCCGAGGAACAGCGAGGCCTTGTAGAACGCGTGCGCGACCACGAGGAAGATCGCGGCGGCATATGCACGTACGCCGAGGGCGAGGAACATGAAGCCGAGCTGGCTGATCGTCGAGTAGGCCAGCACGCGTTTGATGTCGACC
>DATFXK010000214.1:0-12455 GCA_035316005.1 Acidimicrobiia bacterium
GTGGGGTTTGCCGAGCCGCCCGGGTCGCCCCGGGCGCTGGTGCGCTCTTACCGCACCGTTTCACCCTTACCTGTGCGGGGCCGCTCCGGAGACCGGTCCCGCCATCGGCGGTCTGTTCTCTGTGGCACTTTCCTGCGGGTCACCCCGACTGGGTGTTACCCAGCACCGCGCCCTGCGGAGTCCGGACGTTCCTCGGACCGGTGCGCCGAAGCGCCCGGCACGCGACCGCCCGGCCGGCTCGCCACCATTTCCATTGTCGCGCTCAGGGAGGAGAACCGCCGCCGGAATCGCCGTGTGCCCGCCGCCGTGAGGCGAGGAAGCCGCCGAGCATGCCCAGCGCGGTGGAGATGACGAGGAAGCCGAACAGCTGCCCGGGCCGGAACACCGGGTCGTGCCCGCTGACGAGCCCCTGATCGCCGCTTCGGGTCGCCCAGATCAGCAGCCGGAGCGGCAGCCATACGAGGAAGGCGCCGAGCCCGGCGAGCGCGCCGTTCGTGAGCGGCGCGGCACGGGCGAGCCGGGCGGCGTAGGCGCCGGCGGGCACGAACGCCAGCGCGATCAGCAGGGCGAGGAGGACGCGCCATCCCGAGTCCTCGAAGTCGTCCATCGCCCGGTCGAGCAGCGCGCCGACGATCGTGACCGGGATGATGAGCGCGAGGCCGAGAAGCGCGCCGCGGATCACGGCGGGCCAGCGGACGGTGGCTCGGGCCTCGAGGTCGGGACTGCTCACCGCGCCACGCTAGGCCTGGGCGGGGGCTTGTTCGCGTTCGTGGACGAGCTCGGTGACGCTGGTGCGGAACCCGTCGCGGACGAGCGGCCGGATGTAGCGCCGCTGCCGGAACATGACGACCGCCGCCAGCACGAGGTACACGATGCCGACCCCGATCCGCTCGAGCGCCCGCAGGCCCTCCGGAAGGACACCGCCGAGCACGAACTGGGTCAGGAAGAGCGCCATGAGTGTGAGCGCCTCCCGCACGCTGATCGACCGGTTGGTCAGCACCGCAACCGCGAACACCGACTGGGCGGCGGTGAGGAAGAGCTCCTCGCGTTGGAGCGCGTCGATCGGCAGGCCGCTCAGCGCACCGGCGGCGACCGAGAACACGAGCGGCAGGGTCCCGACGAGCAGGGTCCACTGGTTCACCTTCGACGACACCAACGCGCCCAGTCCGGCGTTCGTGTTGAGACGCCAGGCGAACAACCCGGCGACGAGCAGCTCGGGCGCCTCGGACGCGAGCGGCGCGACCCACTGCACGAGCAGGAACGTGCTGATCCCGAAGTTCTCGCCCGTCGATACGAGCGCCTCCGCGAAGGGCTCGGCCGAGATCAGGATCACGCCGGCCGAACCGGTGAGCATGAGCCCGACGACCGCCCGGCGCTGGGCCACCGGAAGCCGGCCGATGAGCTCGGCCGGGCCCACCAGACGCGGCTTCTCGGCCGGGGCGCGGCTGATGCGCGCCGCGTACCAGACGAACAGGCTCACGAGCACGAGCGTGTCGACGGGGCTGAGCGTGCGCTTCAGCGGCAGCGTCAGCGAGTAGACGGAGGCGACGGCGAGGAACGCGATCTCGATGGCGTGCGGCCGGTCGAGCGTCACGTCGGTGTCCAGCGGTCCCTTGTATCCCTGGGTCCGAGCGATGCGGGTGATGCGCCACGCCGCGAGGAGCACGACGAGCGACCACCCGACGCCGATCAGCAGGCGGTTGCCGCCGGTCATGTTGGCGAGTGCGAGCGGCGCGTACCGGTGCGGGTCTTCGCCTGCCTTCAGCGCGAAGGTGAAGTCGACGGCGTACTCGGGCAGCACCGCGATCAGCGCCAGCACCGCCAGCGCCAGCCCCTGCGAGACGTCGAGCTGGAGCGCCTCCGCGCCCCACGCGAGCAGGAAGGCGGCGCCGACGATGCCCAGGCCGAAGATCACCGCCGCCAGCCATTCCGGGGGCGCGCTGCCGCCGAGGCGGATGGCGATCGCGGGCACCGTCACCCCCGCCGCCGCCACGATCGGGATCAGCCGGCGGCGCGGGTGTCCCGAAGCGGGGCGAGCCGCGTCAAGGACCGGGGGAGGGATCCGCGCCATGCCGCGGATCCTACGGCCCGCCTCCGGAGCGGCCCCGGGCGGGGTTGTCGGTCGAGGCGGAAGGGAATAACGACGAAATCACCATCGGTTGCACCGTTTCCCCTGGCCCCTCTCGGAGAAGAGGTGCTGAAGCCATGAATCTGGCCTGGCGTCAACAGGCTCGCTGTCGCGGCGTCGATCCGGCGACCTTCTATCCCGTTTCCGACGAGGACGACGCGCTCGAGGCGAAGGAGATCTGCGCCGAGTGCCCCGTGCGCGAGCCGTGCCTCGAGTACGCCCTCACCGTGCGCGAGAAGCACGGTGTCTGGGGTGGTCGCACCGAGCGCGAGCGGCGCCGTCTGATCCGCCAGCGCCGGAAGTCGGCGTAGCGCAACAGCCGATTTTTCGGGGCCGCCCGGTAGCATCATCGGTCGTGGATTTCGAGCTCTCGGACGAGCTCGCCGAGCTCCAGGCGACGGTCCGCAAGCTGGCCCAAGAACGTGTGGCTCCGCGCGCCCGCGAGATCGACGAGCGCGAGGAGTATCCCGACGACCTCTTCTCCCTGTTCGTCGACGCCGGCCTCACCGGGCTGTGCATCCCCGAGGAGTACGGCGGCGCCGGCGCCGGCATCCTCGGTCTGAGCATCGCCATCGAAGAGGTCGCCAAGTACTCGAACGCCGCCGCGCTCATGCTGCTCCTGACGCGGCTGCCGACCGGCCCCGTCATGATCGCCGGGAGCCCGGAGCAGAACGAGCGCTACGTGCGCCCCGTCGCCACGGGCGAGGCGCGCGCCGCCTTCGGCCTGTCGGAGCCGCAGGCCGGCAGCGACGTCATGGGCATGCGGACGCGTGCCGTCCGCGACGGCAACGAGTGGGTGCTCACCGGCACGAAGTGCTGGATGTCCGGCGTCCGCCAGGCCGACTGGTACTGCGTGTTCGCCAAGAGCGGCGCCGTCGACTCACGCGCCCACGACAGCGTGAGCGCATTCATCGTCGAACGATCGTGGCCCGGCGTCGACGTCGGGCGCGTCGACAAGAAGATGGGCGTCAAGGGCGTCGACACGGGCGAGCTCCTCCTCGACGGCGTGCGCGTGCCACCCGAGAACGTGATCGGCGAGATCGGCGGCTTCCGGCTCGCCATGCTCGGCCTCAACTCGATGCGGCCGATCGTGGCCGCACGCGGGATCGGGCTCGCCGAAGGCGCGCTGATGTACGCGGTGGAGTACGTCAAGCAGCGCGAGGCGTTCGGACAGACGATCGCCGACTTCCAGGGCATCCAGTGGAAGATCGCCGAGCTGGCGGCCGAGATCGAGGCGGCCCGGCTCCTGACGTACCGCGCCGCCTGGATGGCCGACCGGGGTGAGTTCACCAAGGAATACGTCCCGTTCCTGTCGATGGCGAAGTACTACGCCACCGAGCTGGCCGTGAAGGTCTCGGGGGAGGCGCTCCAGATGCTCGGCGCCGCCGGGTACATGGCCGACCACCCGACCGAGCTGTACTACCGGGACGCCAAGCAGCTGACGATCGTCGAGGGCACCACCCAGGTGCAGCTCGGCCTGATCGCGCGGGGCGTCCTGGACCACGATCTGTGGTGGGATTGAGCCCGACGCCCGACGAGAAGCACCCATGACCGCTCCCACCACCACGCTGTGGCCCGACGTGATCGGCCGGCTCCTCCGCCGAGAGGACCTCCCGCCCGAGCTCGCCGAGCAGGCCATGGCCACGATCCTCGCCGGTGAGGCGACCGACGCCCAGATCGCCGGCTTCGCTGTCGCGCTCCGGGCCAAGGGCGAGACGTCGGCCGAGCTCGCCGCGCTCGCCCGCACGATGCTGCAGTTCGCCCAGACCGTCGACATCCCGCTCGACGGCCCCGGCGGACCGGTGGTCGACACGTGCGGGACGGGCGGCGACCGGTCGGGGACCGTCAACATCTCGACCCTGGCCGCGCTCGTCGCCGCCGGCGCGGGGGTGCGCGTGGCGAAGCACGGCAACCGGGCGGCGTCGTCGGCGTGCGGCTCGGCGGACGTTCTCGAGGCGTTCGGGGTCGTGATCGACCTGGGCCCGGAGGGCGTGGCGCGCTGCGTCGAGGAGGCCGGCATCGGGTTCTGCTTCGCGCCGAAGTACCACCCCGCGCTGCGGTTCGCGGGCCCGGCGCGCCGGGAGCTCGGCACGCCTACGACGTTCAACTTCCTCGGCCCGCTCGCCAACCCGGCCGGTGTCCGCCGCCGCGTGCTCGGCGTCTCGGACCCGTCGATGGCGGAGCGCATGGCACACACGCTCGCCGAGCTCGGCGTCGACCGGGCGATGGTGTTCTGCGGGAATGACGGGATCGACGAGCTGACCACCACCACCGTCTCCAGGGTGTGGGAGCTCATCGACGGCACGGTGCGCACGTCGACGCTCGACCCGCGCGAGTACGGCATCCCTGCCGCCGAGTTGGAGGAGATCGTGGGCGGCGACGCGGCGGCCAACGTCGCGATCGCCGAGCGCATGCTCGGCGGCGAGCCGGGTCCGGTGCGCGACGTCGTGGCGCTGAACGCGGCCGCCGCTCTCCTCGTCGCCGGTGCCGTCCCCGACGTCGGCGCCGGGCTCGAGCAGGCAATCGCCGCGATCGAATCGGGGAAAGCTGCTGCCGTGCTCGAAACGTTCGTGCTGACGAGCAAGGCGGCACGGTCCGCCGACGAGGCCTGACACATGGCGAAGGCCATCCAGTGCCCGTCGTGCGGGCGCAAGCACCGCGTGGCCGCGCTGCCCGACGCGCCCACGTTCAAGTGCGAGAGCTGCGGTCAGCCGCTCAAGATCCCGGCGCAATTCCGTCCATCGGTGATGGCCTCGGACCGGCACGTGCGTCAGTCCGATCCCGAGCCGCCCGGTCGCGACGCGACCGCCGTCCTGCCCAACCAACCCGCGCCCGCCGCCGCACCGGTCGCGGCCGCCGGGCGCGCGCCAGAGCGTCGCCCGAAGCCGGCGCGCGCGGCCGCGGAGCCCGGGTCGTCGCCGGACGCCGTGTCACGCCCGCTGCGCGTGCTCGCATGGGTCGTCGCCATGGTGCTCGGGCTGGTGATCACGTTGTGGGTCGCCCGCATCACCGGCTGGTTGAGCGGGAACCGGCTCCTCGACGTGTTCACCCAGGAAGGGTGGGCGCGTTACATCCGTGTGGTCGCGATCGCGCCGGTGTGGGCGATGTTCACGACGCTCTTGCTGACGCTGTTCCTCGAGGGTGGTCGTGCGCTGGCCCGCCGGCGGGCGGAGAAGCGCGCCGAGTCCTCCCGTTCGCGCCCCGGCGAACCCGAGCCGTTCGACGGCGGTCTCGACGATCGTCCCCGGCGAGACGGCGGCGCCACCCGTGACGGCGGGGATTCGCGGCGCACGGCCGCACGTCGCGGCGGTCCCTAGGCGGGGAACGCCGTACACTCCGCGGCACGGACGGCGCCGCCGAACGGCGCGCCCGGGGACGAGCCGGGGACGGCAGACATGGAGGAGTCACAAGTGGCTCGCTACCGCTGTGGTGCGTGCGGGAACCTGACCCGATTCGACGTCCTGACGACGCGGCGGACGAGCGCGTTCCACCACTACAGCGTGGGCGGCGAGCTGACCATCGAAGAGGAGCAGCTGCTCGAGGAGACCGTCGAGCGGGTGACGTGCCGTTGGTGCGGCGCCAGCGGTGATGCCATCGAAGAGCTCGACGAGTCGTCGTCGCCGGCCGCCGACGCGGTGGCACCGGCCGAGCCGGCGTGAGCGCCGGCGCGTGTCGCTACTCGCCGAGTAGCTGTACGACGACCTTGCGGCTGCGCGGGCGGTCGTCGAAGTCGATGCACACGACCTTCTGCCAGACGCCGACCTGGAGCTCCCCGGCGCGGAACGGGATCGTGACCGACGGGCCGACCATCGCGGCGCGCACGTGGCTGTGGCCGTTGGTGTCGGCGTTGCGGGCGTTGTGCTCCCACTGGCGGTCCTGGGGAGCGACGCTCTCGAGGACGTGGTTCAGGTCGGCGTTGCAGCCGGGCTCGTGCTCGATGGTCGTCATCCCGCACGTGGAGTGGGCGACGAAGACCGTGCAGAGCCCGTCGGAGAAGCCGGCGTTGTCGATCGCCTTCTGCGCGTAGGGGGTGACGTCGAGCATGTCGCCGTCGCCTTGCGTGTCGAGGGTGAGTTCCTCGTACCGTGACTGCATGCCGCTCCTTCGCCGCCGGCGTCGCTGCCGCCCACCCGTCTCCGGCAAGTCAGTCTACGGGTCGCTCTCCACGCGATCACCTCGGCCGCCGCGGTGAGCGCCGGCGAGCGGATGTCGAGCCCGCCCCGGCGGGCATCACTGCCGCCGATGCCCGAGCCGTTGCTCGTCCCGTTGCTCGACGCCGCGGGCGAGATGCTGCGCGCCCTCGACCCGATCGACGTCCCGCCGATCCTGCGGCCCGTTGCCGAGTTCGACCGTCGCGGCCTGGCTCGCGGCGCGGCGCGCCAGCAGCTCATGCGGGCGATCGAGAACGACAGCGACTTTCGGCAGCGGGCCGTCGAGAGGTTCACGTCACGCGTCGAGGTGTCGGAGGTGCTGGAGGCGTGGGACCCGAGCGACGCCGTCGACGTCGTGGGCGACGCCGCCGGGCGCCTCGCCCTGCCGATACTGGCGTCGGCGCTGTACGCGGCGCAGCCCTCCGGGTGGGAGTTCGGGCTCGGCGTCGTGTGCGCGGTGTTCGACCGGCAGCGGCTCGAACAGCAGTTGGGAGACGACGACCGCGAGCGCGAGTCGCAGCTCGCGGGCATGGCCGAGTCGCGTCGTCGCGCCGAGGCCGCACGCGCCGCCGCCGAACAGAAGGCGGAGCTCGTCGAGCGCCAGTTGCGGGACGAACGCCAGAGCCGGCGTGATCGCGACGCCGCCGCCAACCAGAAGGTGGCGGCGGCGGAGCGGAAGCTCGCCGACGTGCAGCACGAGGTCACCCAGGCCCGCGTCGCCGCCGAAGCCGCGGAAGGACGCCTCGAGCGCGAGGCGACCCGGGCCCGCAAGCTCGACGAGGAAGCGCACGACCTGCGGCGGGCGGTGAAGGAGGCCGAGGCGAAGCGTGCCTCGGAGGCCAGTGGCGGCTTGCCCGTGCTGCGGCGCGAGGATCTGCGCGCGCTCGTCGACGCCGCCGACATGGCTCAGCGGCTCGCGGGCGGGCTGAGCGGCGTCGCCGAGCAGGCGCGCCGGGTGGTGCCGCCCCAGCCGGCAGAGGCGAGCGAGCCCGAGCCGGACGCGCCGACGCCCGGACCGCCTCGACGGCGGGCGCAGCCCCGGGTGCCGCCGGGCATGGTCGAGGACGATCCCGACGCGCTCGACGCCATGTTGCGCACGCCCCGCGCCGTCCTCGTGGTCGACGGCTACAACGTCTCGATGCTGGCGTGGGGGGACGTGCCGCCGGCGCAGCAACGCGATCGGCTCCTCAACGCCGTGTCCGAGCTCCAGCTCCGGACGCGGGCGCGAATCGTCCTCGTGTTCGACGGAGCGGACGTCGGCAGCGTCCTGCCGCAACGGCGACCCGGCGTGCGCGTGGTGTTCTCGCCCGAGGGGGAGGAGGCCGACGTCGTCGTCGTGCGCCAGGCCTCGGACCTGCCGGTCGAGGTGCCGGTGGTGGTGGCCTCGTCCGACGCCTGGGTCGGTGAGCAGGCCCGGCAGACGGGGGCGCGTGTGGTCTCGTCGGCGACGCTGCTGCGGGCGTTGCGCCGGTAGCTGTCACACCCGGCCGCCATACTCGACGGGTGGAGATCCGGGGGCGTGCCGCGCTCGTGACCGGAGCCGCCGCGGGGATCGGCCGGGCGATCGCCCTGCGCCTGGCCCGGGAGGGAGCGGCCGTCGGGGTCGCCGACGTCGTCGAGGGGCTCGGCCGCGAGACGGTGGCGCAGATCGAGGCCGAGGGTGGGCGCGCCAGCTTCGTGCGCGTCGACGTGGCCCGCGACGCCGAGGTCCGGGCGATGGTCGATTTCGCGGTCGGCGCGTTCGGCGGGCTCGACATCCTCGTGAACAACGCCGGCATCGTCGTGACCCCGGCCTATCCCGACGCCGAGCCCGACGCGTGGATGCGCGTGCTCGACGTGAACCTGCGCGGCCCGATGCTCGGCACGCACTACGCCATCGAGGCGATGCGCGCCCGCGGCGGCGGCGCGGTGGTCAACGTGGCGTCGCTCGCGGGCGTGGGCTTCGGCCCCCACCCGGCGCCGGACTACGCCGCGACGAAGGCCGGGCTCGCCCGGTTCAGCGCCGCGCTGGCCCCGCTCCGCGAGGCGCTCGGCGTCCGGGTGAACTGCATCTGTCCCGACTGGGTCGACACGCCGATGTCGCGCCGCACGCGGGCCCGGATGACGCCGGAGGAGGAGGCCGCCACCGTCCCGGCCGGCATCCTCGCGGCGGAGGAGATCGCCGACGCCGCCGTCGAGCTCATCCACGACGACGCGCTCGCCGGCCGGGTCATGGCCTGCTGGTGCGACCAGCCTCGATCGCTGTTCCCCGTGCCCGACTGGAGCTGACGGGCGTAGCTGTCACACCCGCATGCGATCCTCACGTCATGGAGATCGACTGCGACAGCTGCGTGATGCAGCACACGAATGCGTGCGAGGACTGTGTGGTCCGGTTCATCGTCGATCGGCGCCCGGGCGAGGCGATCGTGATCGACGTCGAGGAGGAGCGGGCGGTGCGCATGCTCGCCGACGCCGGGCTCGTCCCCGAGCTCCGGCACCGGCGGGCGCGGGCGGGCTGACGGTCAGTCGGGCGACTCGGCCCGTAGGGCGCCGGCACGGGACTGCTCCTTGGGCCGGTGCGCGAACGGGTCGTAGCGGAAGATCCGCATCGCGTTCTCGTGCGTGATCTTGTCGACGACGCCGTCGTCGACGCCGTCGAGCTGCTTCGCCACCGACTCGGGTGAGTTCGGCCACGACGAGTCGGAGTGCGGGTAGTCGCACTCCCACGTCATGTTGTCGACCCCGATCGCCTCGCGCTCGTCGACGCCGGCCCGGTCGCTGATGAAGCAGAACGTGAAGTGGTCGCGCGCCACCCGGCTCGGCAGCTGGTCGCCGAAGTCCTGGTTCGTCCAGAAGTGGTGTTGCTGGTACACGTAGTCGACGCGCTCGAGCCAGTAGGGGAGCCAGCCCGTGCCGCCCTCGGAGAGCGCGAACTTGAGGTTCGGGAACTTCCGCAGCACGTTCGACCAGAGCAGGTCGGTCGCCGCCTGCATCGTGTTCAGCGGCGTGAGCGTGATCATGATGTCGATCGGCGCTCCGGGCGCGATCTCGATCTGTGTCGACGAGGAGCCGATGTGCAGGCAGATGATCGTGCTCTCGTCCTCGCAGGCGGCGAAGAACGGGTCCCAGTGGTCGCCGAAGATGTGTGGCCAGCCGAGCTTGTACGGGTTCTCCGAGAAGGTGACCGCGTGGCAGCCCTTCTTGGCGACGCGCCGCACCTCGTCCGCCATGAGCTGCGGGTCCCAGATCGGCGGGATCGACAACGGGATGAACCGGCCCGGGTACGTCCCGCACCACTCGTCGATGTGCCAGTCGTTGTAGGCCTTGAGGAGATTGAGGCCCATGTCGAGGTCCTTCGAGCGCGAGAAGAGCTGCCCGCAGAACTGCACGAAGGACGGGAAGCACATCGAGCCGAGCACGCC
Organism: Acidimicrobiia bacterium; assembly: GCA_035316005.1. GTDB lineage: Bacteria > Actinomycetota > Acidimicrobiia > IMCC26256 > JACDBD01 > JALZAA01. Next base: position 9,681 of record DATFXK010000214.1, read on the forward strand.
GTTGCGGTTCATGTCGTTGACGCGCTCGTGGATGTCGTAGCAGCCCTTGCGCATCATGTCGTAGCTCGTGGGCTCGATGTTGTACTCCTCGGGCGGCCGGCCCGCGACCGCGTTGAGCCCGATGTTCGGGATCACGTTATCCTCGTACATCCACACGTCGATGCCGTCGCGATGCACGTTCTTGGGCGCGAACTCCATCCACTTCTCGGGCAGGTGCCCCTCGAAGAGGTCGGGCGGCTCGACGACGTGGTCGTCGACGCTGACGAGGATCAGGTCTTCTGCCCGCATGGGATCTCCTCTCTCAACCGAAGACCACCGGCAGCGCCGGCGGGGCCCGGAACGTCATGCCGGTGATGTGCGGCGGGTCGGCGGCGGGGTCGAGGCGAAGGTCGGGGAGGCGGTCGAAGATGCGCTCCAGCACCACCTTCGTCTCCATGCGTGCCAGGTGCATGCCGAGGCACATGTGCGGGCCGAACGCGAACGCGAGGTGCTGGCGCGGCTGGCGGTGGATATCGAACTCCTCCGAGCGCTCCCAGTACGTCTCGTCGTGGTTCGCCGAGCCCATGTTGGTGATGACGACCGCGCCGGCGGGGATCTCGACGCCCTCGACGACCGTGTCACGCGTCGCGGTGCGCACGATCGTCGTGAGCGGGGGCTCCCAGCGCAGGCCCTCCTCGATCGCCTGCGGCAGCAGTGACCTGTCGGCGCGCAGGGCGTCGAGCTGGTCGGGATTGGTGAGCAGGCCGAACAGCAGGTTGCTCGAAGACCGGTACGTCGTCTCCGCGCCCGCCGGGAGGAGCAGACGGAGGAAGGCGAAGATCTCGTCGTCGGTGAGCCGCTGCCCGTCGAGCTCGGAGGCGGCGAGGATGCTCATGAGGTCGTCGGCGGGCTGGGCGCGCCGTTCGGCGAGGACGCCGGCGAAGTAGTCGCGCAGCTGCTGCGACGCCCGTGTGCCGCGGTCCCAGTCGAACGACACGCTGATGAGCTCGATCGCGAGCCGGTGGAACTGCGGCAGGTCGGCGCGCGGGAGCCCGAGCATGCTCGCGATCACGTTGACCGGGAACGGGAGCGCGAGCTCGCGTACGAGATCCGCCTGGCCGCGGTCGACGAACGCGTCGATGCACTCGTCGACGATCGGTGCGACGGCCTCGACCTCCCATCGTTCCATCGCCTTCCGGCTGAACGCCTGCTGGACGAGCCCGCGGTAGGTGTGGTGCTCGGGCTCGTCCATCTCCAGGATGGTGTGGCCCATCACCGCGCCCATGACGTCGGCGTAGCCGGCGGACGAGAACGTCTCGCCGTCGCGCAGGACGGTCTGCACGGCGTCGTAGCTGAACGCGGTGAAGACCTCGGGCCCGCTCGGCGCCGTGTTCGTGGCGCCGTCGGGGTCGAGGAGGTCGGCCTCGAGGTTCTCCTTGAGCACCGGCCCCTTCGACCGATTGAGCGCCAGCAGCGGGTACGGGTCCTCGACCGTCCCCGCGCCGACGCTGCGGTTGAACTCCTCGAAGGGGTCGTAGGAGCCGTCGATAGCCTCGGGCGCGCTCATGCGACCCTGACGATAGCGTCAGGGAACCGACGGCGGGACCGCACGGGAGGACCAGCCCCGATGGACACGAACGCGACGAACCTGGCGCTGCTCGGGTTGCGCGTGGTGGCGGGCGTCGTGATGTTCGCCCACGGCTGGAACCACCTGGCCCGCATGCGCGAGGGGCCCGGCGTGTCCAACTGGTTCGCCAGCCTCGGGCTGCACCCCGCCCCGGTGCACGCGTGGCTCGTCACGGTGGTCGAGCTGGCGGCGGGGCCGTCACTGGTGTTCGGCTTCCTGACGCCGCTCGGCGCCGCCGCCGTCACGGGCGTAGCGGCGGTGGCGTGGGTGACCAACCATCGCGACGCCGGCTTCTTCGTGTTCAAGCGGCCGACCGAGGGCTGGGAGTACGTGATGGTCCTCACCGTGCTCGGGCTCGCGATCGGCGCGCTGGGCCCGGGGGAGTGGTCGCTCGACAACGCGCTCGGCTTCTCGTGGGTCGACGGATGGTCAGGGCTTGCCATCACGGCGATCGCGGGGCTCGGCGGCGCGCTCGCCCTCCTCGTGCTGTTCTGGCGCCCGGCGCGGGAGAAGGCGGCGGGGTAGCGCGCTCCGCGCGCTAGCGGCGAGGAGTCATGTCGAGGTCGGGCGGCGGCTGGTCGGGAATCTTCCAGCGCAGGAACTCCTTGTCGTACAGCTCGTGGTAGGCGTTCGCCTGTTCGACCATGGCGTGGAACGCCGTCTCGAACTTGTCCCAGTCCTTCGCCTCGATCGCCTGCTTCACCTGCTCGACGTCCTCGGCGATGAACTTCGCCATGTTCTCCTCGTACTTGGGCCGGACGAACGCGCCCATTTCCATGAGGTTGACGGCTTCCTTCAGCTGGAAGCGCGCCAACGGCTGATTCTGCGCCTTCCCCGCGTAGTAGCACTTCCAGATGCGCCCGCCGATCTCGGGCATGATTCGCGCCAACCCGGGCTGGATGTGGCCCAGCTCGTCGAGGCCGAACTCGCTCTTCCCGGTGTCGACGATGTGGTCGTGTTCGGGGACGTCACCACCGGTCACTGGCATCGCGCTCCTCCTCCCGCGGGCCGACGGCACGCGAACGCGACCTGACTACCATGTCAGGTTCAGCCGGTTCCAGTGAGGGAGCGCCATGGAGACACGCGAGGCCGTCATCGTGGACACGGTGCGCACCGCGATCGGCAAGCGGAAGGGCTCTCTGGCCGACTGGCACCCCACCGACCTCCTC
>DATFXK010000215.1:0-5581 GCA_035316005.1 Acidimicrobiia bacterium
GCTCGTCCAGGAGGCGCAGAACTCGAAGGCGCCGGGCCAGAAGCTCGCCGACCGGGCCGCGTTCTGGCTCGTCCTCGTCGCGCTGATCGGAGGCGCGCTCACGTTCCTGGCGTGGTTCGCGCTGAGCGACCGGCCCACCGACGAAGCGGTCCTCTTCGCGATCACGGTGGTCGTGATCACGTGCCCGGACGCCCTCGGTCTCGCGACGCCGACCGCGATCATGGTCGGCACCGGGCTCGGCGCGAAGCGCGGTGTCCTGTTCAAGAACGCGCTCGCGCTCGAGACCGCCGCCCGCATCGACGTCGTGGTCATGGACAAGACGGGCACGCTCACCGAGGGCAAGCCCGAAGTGACCGACGTCCTCGTCGACGGCATCGACGAGCGGGACCTCCTCGGTCTGGCCGCCGCCGTCGAGCGCGAGTCCGAGCATCCGCTCGCCGACGCCATCGTTCACCGAGCCGACGCCGACGGGGTCGCCCACGTGCCCGTCGAGTCGTTCGAGAACGTCCCCGGCCACGGCGCCCTGGCGACAGTGGACGGGCGGCGGGTCGCCGTCGGCAACATCCGTCTCATGGAGCGCCAGCACCTCGCGCTCGGTGGGCTCGGTGGACGACGCGAGGAGCTCGCGGAAGGCGGCCGCACCGCCGTCCTCGTCGCCGTCGACGGCCGCGTGTCGGGCGTCATTGGCATCGCCGACGCGCCCCGCCCGACCGCGGCGCAGGCAGTGGCCGCGTTGCACGAGGCGAACGTCGAGGTCGTGATGCTCACGGGTGACAACGAGGCCACGGCCCGCCGCATCGCGGGCCGGCTCGGCATCGACACCGTCATCGCCGAGGTCCTGCCGGGCGACAAGTCGGCGCAGGTGCGGCAGCTGCAGGCCGGAGGCAGGAAGGTCGCGATGGTCGGGGACGGCGTCAACGACGCCCCCGCGCTCGCCCAGGCCGACCTCGGCATCGCGATCGGCGCCGGGACCGACGTGGCGATCGAGACCGCCGACGTCGTGCTCATGCGATCCGATCCGCTCGACGTCGCCATCGTGCTCACGATCGGTCGGGGCACCCTGCGCAAGATGCGCCAGAACCTGGGCTGGGCGATCGGCTACAACGCCATCGCGCTGCCGATCGCGGCCGGAGTGTTCGAGCCCGTCATCGGGCTGGTGCTGCGGCCGGAGATCGCGGCGCTGTCGATGTCCGGCTCGAGCTTCATCGTCGCCGTCAACGCGGTGATGCTGAAGCGTCTCAAGCTCCTGGCGCCACCGATTGACCAGGACGCGGCGCGTCGCACGGATACCGTTGACGCGCATGGCGCGACCGTCGAGCCTCAACGCCAGCCGAAGTGATTGGGCGCACTTCGCGCGCTGGTGCATCTCGCGCGGCGAGACCGCGATCCCGGCATCCCCGTCCGCGGTCGTCGAGTACATCCAGGACGTCGCCGCGAGCAACGAGGCGGCGACGGTGCCGCAACGCGTCGCCGCTATCCGCGACTGGCACCGGGCGTCCGGGCTGGAGGCGCCCACCGACGACGAGCGGGTTCGGCTCGCGCTGACACGCGCCGAGTGGCACCGGCGCCGGACGCCGACCCACACGGTGCCGCTCGACGCCGACGACCTGGCCACGATCCTCGCCGCCGCCCCGGTCGGCCAGATCGGGTTGCGCGATCGCGCGCTGCTCCTCATCGGATACGTCGCCGCCCTCCGCCCGTCCGATCTCGTGGCGCTCGACGTGTCCGACCTCACCGTGGTGGACGACGGGCTCGCCGTGCACCTCATGCGGGGCCGCATCGTGATCCCCTACGGCGTCGACCCGGACATCTGTCCGGTGCTCGCCTGGGAGGACTGGCAGGCGGCCGCCGGGCTCACGGCCGGCCCGGCGTTCCGGTCAATCGACCGCGACGGGCGACTCGGGCTCACCCGCCTGGGCGAGAAGGCGATCACGCGCATGGTCCAGCGCGCCGCCGAACGGGCCGGGCTTGACGAGTCGCGTTACTCGGCCATCTCCCTGCGCCTCGGCACCCTCGCCTCGGCCCGACCGGGCTGAGCGCGCGTCATCGAGGTTCCTTCACCGGAAGGCCGCCCCAGGCGACGACGGGACCGGCGGCGTTGACGAGCTTGCGCGTGAGCGACAGGTCGACGGGAAGGTCGACGATCGTCACGCCCGGTTCGGCCACCGCCTGCTGCAGTTGCGCGACGTGATCGTCGGCGCGTCGCACGGGCCCGCCCGCGCCCCACACGTCGACGACGAGTGCGGCGCCCAGCTCCGTCGCGAGCTTCAGGACCGCGAGCGTCGTCGGGTCGAGCGGCTCGATCGTCACGGCGATCGCCGGCACACCGCGCAGCGCGGCGTTGAGCGCCAGCGCGGCCGCGATCCCGCGCCTCGCCGTCGCGGGGACGACGACGGTGCCGGGCTCGGTGGTCGGGAACGTGCGCGCCACCCACACGCCGGCGATCCCCGGTTCGCCGGTGACGACGCCGCCGGACGGGAGCGCGGACCGGACGTCGGCGACGGCGCGAGCGGGGTGCAGCGGCACGCGCTCGTCGACGTATCCGGGTTGCGCGACCTTCGACAGCCGCGCGTACAGGTCGTTGGGCCGGATGTCACCGGGCGCGGCACTGACCTGCTGCGCGAGACGGCCGAGCTCGCGGGCCGGGACCTCGACGACCGGCGAGAGCTCGAACCGCTCGGGCAGCGACTCGGCCGGGTCGATGCCGGTCGCGACGATTGCGTCGTAGCCGGCGAATCCGAGCAGCTCGAAGTCGCGCGCTTGCAGCCCGCACGTGCCCATGTGGTGGGGGCTGTCCCAGCGCAGCACGCCCTTGGCTCCCCACGTATTGGCGACGGGGACGTTCGCGGCCGCCGCGAACGCGCTCAGGCCCTCGATGTTCCCGGTCGCCACGACGCCCGGGCCCGCCAGCACGACCAGGTCGCCGCCGGGCAGGTCGACGGTCGGATCAGACGGTTCCTGTAGTGGTTCGAGTCGCAGCGCGTGCGCGAGCGCAGCCGGCACGGCGAAGGAATCGAACGTGCTCGCCACGGGCTCGGCGCCGGCGCCGTCCGCCGCATCGCGGACCAACGCGCCCACCGTCGGTTGTTCGCCGTGCACGGTCGGCCATCGTCGCACGGGTGCGCGGGCGGGCGGCGGGTACAGTCCCTGCCCCATGCCGGGGCGCAACCTGTACCTCCACGAGCAGATCGACATCGTGGGGGAGGGCGCCATGCGCTACATGGAGCACACCGTCGGGTTCAACGCCGGCGCCGCCGCCGACCGCGGCCTCGAGCTCGTCGGCACCTGGTACACGATGGGCTCGACCGGGCGCTGGCCGCAGGTGATCAACCTCTGGGAGTGCGTCGACGGGTGGTCGGGGTGGCGACGCCTCATGGAGGCCACGAACCTCCGTCGCACGCAGAACCCGGCCCTGAACGAGTGGTGGCAGGAGGCGCTCAAGACCCGCACGGGGGGCTTCGACCGCCTGCTGGGCGGGGCGCCGGGGTGCCCGTCACTCGCCGAGCTGCGGAGCGGAGACGTCACCGGCTCCGTGTTCGTGCACGAGATCTCCGAGGTGCGGCCGGGCGCCGCGCTCGACTACCTCGCCGCGGTGCGCGACGAGCGGGCGCCGCTGCTCGCCGACCACGGCCACACGCTCGTCGGCCTGTACGAGGTGCTGCTCACCGACGTCGAGGTCGTCACGATCTGGGCCACCGACCCCGCCGGCCACGAGGGGCTCATGCGTGCCGCCGACGCCGGCAGCGACGAACGCCTGGGCCGCTGGCACGAGCACGCGCGGGCGGCGGGTCGGACGCGCTGGCGTGAGGAGCTCATGACGCCGCATCCCGACACGCTGCTGTCGAAGGGGGATTCGCTGTGAGCCCGGCCCCGACGTCGGGCCCGCTGACGGGCCTGCGGGTGATCGAGAGCTCGCTGCTCGGGCCGGGCGAGCTCGCGTCGTTCCTCGCCGACCTCGGCGCCGACGTCGTCAAGGTCGAGCCGCCCCACGGCGACTACGTACGCGAGATGACGTGGCCGATCGTCGAAGGCGAGTCGCTCATGCACCTCCACATCCACCGCGGGAAGCGGAGCATCACGCTCGATCTGCGCAAGCCGGATGCGGTCGAGGTCTACAAGGACCTCGTCCGGCGGGCCGATGCAGTCGTGGAGGCGATGCGACCGCGCGCGCTCGAGCGGCGCGGCCTCAGCTACGAGCACCTCAAGGAGGTGAACCCGCGGATCGTTTTCTGCACGCTGTCGGGATACGGCATGACCGGCCCGTACCGCGACCTGCCCGCGCACGGGATCGCGTTCGACACGTGGGCAGGCGTCGTCCCTCCCGCGTACGACGACGACGGGTTCTGCTACATGCCGGAGCATCCGTCGATCGGGATCCACGCCGGTCCGCTGCTCGGCGCGTTCGCGCTCCTCGCCGGCGTGACGCGCGCACGGGCGACGGGCGAGGGGTGCCAGATCGAGGTGGCCCAGTCGGACGCTGCTGCCTACATGGACTGGTACCGCATCGAGACGTGGAGGGCCTACGAGCGCCCAGAGTCCGAGGTGACCGGGAACGCCAGCGACGACTACGAGCGCCGCGCGCCCGGCACCGCGGGCATGCGTGAGGGTGTCCGCTACCAGATCTACGAGTCGGCCGACGGCCATGTGCTGTTCATGGCATCGGAGCAGGCGTTCTGGAAGAACTTCTGCGAAGCCGTCGGCCGCATGGACCTGTTCGAGCGGTGGCCGGGCAAGACGTACGCCGACCACGCCCGCAACAACCGTGAGCTCCAGCGCGAGCTGCGCGAGATCTTCAAGACGAAGGCGTCGGCCGAATGGATCGACTTCGGCAACGAGGTGAACACGCCGATCGCCCCGGTGAACACGTCGAAGTCGATCGCCGACGATCCCCAGTTCCACGACCGGTTCCCGTGGATCCCGGCGTCACGGCTCGGCGCCGACGAGATCCCCATGCCTGTGCACGTCCTCGGCGAGGAGCTTCCGGTGCCGACGCGGGCGCCCAAGGTCGGCGAGCAAACCGACGAGGTCCTCGCCGACGTGCTCGGATACGACGCGGCGCGGGTCGCGGAGCTGCGCGAGTCGGGCGCGCTCGGATGACGTCCGCGAAGTGGCCCGACCACCTGCGCGTCGGTGCCCTCCGAGTCGTCCGCGCCAGCGCGAACTACGACGCGACGATCGAGTTCTACCGCGACGTCGTCGGGCTGCCCATCATCGACGAGTTCCACGGCAGCTACGGCGAGGACGGCACCATCTTCGGCATGCCGGGGACGGAGACCCACCTCGAGATCGTCCGCGCCCAGCCGCCGGGACCGCCGGTCGACGCGTTCGACCAGCTCGTCTTCTATCTACCCGACCAGGTAGCGGTCGACGACGCGACGCAGCGCCTGGTCGCCCGCGGCGTTCGCCCCGAGCCGGAGCAGCACCCGTACTGGGACGCCAACGGAGGCGTCACGTTCCGCGACCCGGACGGCCGCGGCCTCATCTACGTCTCCTGGGTGTACGGACGGGATCCACAGCCGTCCGACGCCGACCACTGACACTCGCTGCGTTTCCGACGACCTGTCACACCACCCACGTGCGG
>DATFXK010000216.1:0-5117 GCA_035316005.1 Acidimicrobiia bacterium
GATCTGGCGCGCCGCGCCGCGTCGCTGCAGCCCGACCTCGGCGCCGCGGTGGATCGGGTCCTCAGGTCGGGACGGTTCCTGCTCGGTCCCGAGACCGAGGCGTTCGAGGCGGAGTTCGCTGCCTTCTGTGGCCGGCGCCACGCGGTCGCCGTCGCCTCTGGGACCGAAGCCCTCCGCCTCGCGCTGCGCGCGCTCGGCATCGGCCAGGGTGATGAAGTCGTCGTGCCGGCGATGACCGCGGTGCCGACCGCGGCGGCGGTGTGCGCGACGGGCGCGACGCCGGTCATCGTCGACGTCGAACGGGACACCGCGGTGTTGGACCCGGCCCAGGCCGCTGCCGCCGTGACCGCGCGGACCCGGGCCGTGATGCCCGTGCATCTTTACGGACGGCCGGCGGAGGTACCGGAGCTCGGCGTCCCGGTGCTCGAAGACGCCGCCCAAGCTCACGGCGCGCTCGACCCGCGTGCGGCTTCGGCGGCGGCCGCGTACAGCTTCTACCCGACGAAGAACCTGGGCGGCATCGGTGACGGCGGCGCCGTGGTCACCGACGACGGCAATCTTGCCGCGCAGATCCGGCTGCTGCGCACCCACGGCCTCACGAGCGGGTACGAGCACACCGCCGTGAGCGGCAACTCGCGACTGTCCGAGATCGAGGCGGCGGTGTTGCGCATCGAGCTCCAACGCCTTCCGGAGTGGAACGCACGCCGGCGGGCGATCGCGCGCGCATACCGCGAAGCCGCGCCGGCGATGCGCTGGCAGGCGCCGCACGAGCGGCACGTGTACCACCTTTGCGTGGCGCGGGTCGACGACCGCGACGACTTCCGGGCTCGGATGCCCTTCGACACCGCCGTGCACTACCCGCGGGCGCTGACCCAGCAGCCGGCGTACCGCCGGTACGTGCGGGAGCCGTGCCCGGAGGCCGAGTCGTGGGCGGCCGAGTGCGTTTCACTACCCTGCTTCCCCGAGATGGCTGACGACGAGATCGAGTTGGTGTGCCGCGCTCTCCGGTGAACCCGGCGGTGCAGTCCGTTTCGGCGTTCTTTCCCTGTTACAACGACGAGGCGACCATCGGAGCCATGGTCGAGGCGGCGGCGACGACCCTCGACCGGGTCGGCGTCGACGGTGAGATCATCGTCGTCAACGACGGCTCGAGCGACGGCTCCGAGCGCGTGCTCAAGGACCTGACGCAGACGGAGCCGCGCCTGCGTGTGGTCACGCACGAGCACAACCGGGGCTACGGTGGCGCGCTGCTCTCGGGGTTCGGCTCGGCGACGAAGGAATGGGTCTTCTATACCGACGGCGACGGCCAGTTCGACCCGACCGAGCTCGAGCTGCTCGTCGCCCGGGCGGCGGACGACGTCGACGTCGTGCAGGGCTACAAGCTGAATCGGGCTGACAACATGGCGCGGCGTGCAATCGGGCGGGTGTACCACCGGTTCGTGTCGTTCGTGTTCCGGCTGCGCGTCCGCGACACTGACTGCGACTTCCGGCTCATGCGGCGCTCGATGCTCGATCGTGTGCGGCTGGAGAAGACGACGGGCGTCATCTGCGTCGAGCTCGTGCGCACGCTCCAGGATGCCGGCGCCCGCTTCGTGGAAGTCGGCGTGCACCACTACCCGCGTGTGCACGGCCGCTCGCAGTTCTTCAAGCTGTCGAGCGTCGCCCGCACGTTGTGGGACCTCGCCAAGCTCTGGGTGCAGCTGGTGCTTTTCCGCCGGGGGAAGGCCCAGGCCGGAGCGGGCCGCTAGTCGCGCGTCGCGAGAACGACGACGGACGTCCCGACGGGGACGTCGTGACGGGTCAGCCAGCGCCGTTCCGCTCGAGCCAGCGGCCCGAACACCGGGTCGAGCGTCCGCCGGTCGACGTCGGAGCCGGTGTCCTCGGGCGCCTGCGTTCCCCGACGCTCGAACGCGGCCAGCACCGCCGCGGGCGGGGCGAGGAACGAGTACGCGTAGGTCGCCCGCCGCACGCGCAGGCCGGTCCGAGCGGAGAGGCCGGCGAGCTCGTGACGCCGGTAGCGGCGCAGGCCGTGCACGGTCACGTCGTGCGCACGTCGGAGCGACTCGAACGCCGGCTCGAGCAGGAGCAGCGCGCCACCTCTCCGCAGCACCCGGGCGAGCTCGCCGAGGGCGGCGACGTCGTCGCGGACCGTGTAGAGCAACGTGATGCCGACGGCCACGTCGAACGCGCCGTCCTCGAACGGGAGGCGCTCAGCGCTGGCGCGCACGGGCGCGGTCTCGGGACGCCGGGTGCGCACGAACTCGAGCGCCTCGTGGGCGACGTCGACGCCGACGACCCGTCCGTGGCTCCGGAGCCACGCGCCGTTGCCGCCGGGGCCGCAACCGGCGTCGAGGATGCGCTGGCCGTGGGCGAGCCAGGGGCGGAGGAGGTCGGCCATGAGTGCGCGGGTGTTCCGGTACCACCAGTGGTCGTCCTCCGCCGCCGCGATGCGCGCGTACTCCTCGACCTCCATCAGCCGATGATCGTCTCTTCCTTCTCGGTGAGGAGCCAGAGGAGATGGTCGCGATCGAGGAAGCGCTCCTCGTCGGGGTAGATGAGCTCGCGGTACGCGGGCTCGCCGATCATGTCGTAGAACGCCTGCACCGACGGGTACCACTCGACGGCCGTGCCGTCGAAGTCCACGGCCCCCGGCCGCTCGTAGTCGGCCGGCGCCCGGTGGTTGCGCTCGTAGCGCACGAAGTAGCGGGCGATGGACGGCGTGTCGCAGTTCAGCGGGCTGTGCACGGTCCGCCAGTGGCGATGGAAGTCGTCGACATTCATGCCCGGCCGTCGCTTTACCATGCACACGAGCTTGACGACCGGCTCGTCCCGTGCCTCCGGGCCCGGGATCACGACCTCTTCCTGTTCGGTCAGGATCCAGGCGATCCCGTCGAGGTCCAGGAGGGCGCGCTCGTCGGGCGCGACGCGGGCCTGGTACTCCGGGTCGCCGACCATCGCGACGAAGTCGTCCATGGAGTCGAACCACTGGATGGCGACGCCGTCGAACTCGCCGCCGCGCTCGTAGTCCTCGGCGCAGCGGTGGTTCTGCTCGTAGCGCCGCACGCGGTCGGCGACGCCGGGCGTCTCGCGGATGAGGCGCGCGTGCCGGCCCCGCCAGTGGTCGTGGAACTCCTCGACCGAGAGCGAAGGGTTGCGCTTCACGAAGCAGATGAGCTTGATCACGGGTTGCCTAATTTCACTCTGCGGGCTATCTTCACAACCTCTGTGAAAAACCGGGAAATTGTGAAGATCGAGGGGAACCTCGGGCCCGACGCCTTGCGGATCCTACGTGACGTCCCCGGCGTCGCCGTCGAGGCACCCGGCGCCGGAGCCGGTGGGGGGCCGGGGGACGCCCTGGTCCGCTTCGGGCGGGCGTCGGAGCCGGTGGCGCTGGCGGTGCGCCGGCAGGCCAATGCCGCCACCGCGTGGCAACTGGTCCAGCAGGCCCGGGCGGGGCCGGCGGCCAACCTGCTCGTCGTGGCGGCGGCCACGACGGCCGAGGCACGCGAGATCCTCGAGCGCCACGGCGTCGCGATGGTCGACGGTCACGGCAACGCCCACGTCGACCTCCCCGGTCTCGTCCTCCACACCGAGGGGCGGCGCCGACACGAAGACGGACGCGCCGCCGGGGTGCAGGCCCGGCTGGCCGGGAAGGCCGGCGTCGCGGCGCAGGCGTTGCTCCTCGATCCCGAACGCGACTGGAAGGTGCAGGACCTCGCCGGCGAAGCCGGCGTCTCGATCGGGCTCGCGCACCGCGTGCTGGCCCGCCTCGAGGGGGAAGGGCTGGTCGCGGCGGAGGGAGCGGGGCCGCGGCGGGTGCGCCACGTCGTCGCGCCCGCCGCGCTCCTCGACGTGTGGGCGGAGGAGAACACAGATCGCGGCATACGGAGCGCCCGCGCGTACCGGCTGGCGCGGGACCCGCGCGAGCTCGCGAGCGCGGTGAGCGGAGCCTTGGAAGGGGCCGGGGTCGACCACGCCGTGACGGGGGCCGCCGCGGCCGCGCTCGTCGCCCCGTTCGTCACTGCCGTCCCCGTCTCCGAGGTCTGGGTCGACTCGGTCGTCTCACTCGACGACGCGGTGGTGGCTGCCGGCGCCGAGGTCGTCGACAGCGGCGCCAACCTGGTGCTCCTGCAGGGGAACGGAGACGAGCCGCTCGCGTTCCGCCGGCAGGACGAGGGCATGTGGATCGTCAACCCGATCCGGCTGTTCTCCGACCTTCGCCGCAATCCCCGCCGTGGCCGCGAGCAGGCCGAGCGTCTCCGACAGGAGGTCATCGGGTTTTGAGCCGGGGCCACTTCACGGACTACGACGAGGCGACGACCGCGCGCTGCGAGCGCGCGCTGGTGACGCTCCTGGGCGACCTCGGCCCGTGGCGCGAGCGCATCTACCTCGTCGGTGGCCTCGCACCTCGCTACCTCGTCGGCGAGCTCCCGGCGGGCGCACGCGCGCACGTCGGCACGACCGACGTCGACCTGGTCATCGGCCTGGCCCTCGGCGACGCGACGCCGGAGACGTACCGCACGCTCCAGGAGAACCTCGAGAAATCGCACTTCGACCCGAAGGAGCCGGGGTTCCGGTGGACGCGCGAAGTCGAGGGCGTCAAGGTCGCCGTCGAGTTCCTGTGCGAGACGGAAGCCGTCCCCGCCGGGCTCGTGTTCCGGCCCAAGGCCGGTTCGACCGGTTCCCGCGTCGGGGCCTTCAACGTCCGCGGCGCCAACCTCGTCGGATACGACTACGTCGAGCGCGTGCTCGAAGGCGAGCGTCTCGATGGCGGCGGCCGGTCGAAGGTCACGGTGCGGGTCGCGAACGTGCTCACGTACACGGTCCTCAAGATTCTCGCCTTCCAGGACCGTCATGAGAACAAGGACTCGTACGACCTCGTGTTCTGCCTCTTGCATTTCGGGACCGGCCCGGATGCCGCCGGGCGGGAAGCCGCGCGCAGCGCCGTCGCGCGTGATCCGGAGGTGACCGACGCGCTCGCGCTGCTGGCCGAACGGTTCCACGACGTGGACCAGGACGGGCCCGCCGCCTACGCGTCGTTCCTCGCCGAGCCGGGCGACGACGACGAGGCAGCGCAGCTCCGCCGCGAGGCGGTGGCGACCGTGCGCACCTTTCTC
>DATFXK010000217.1:0-2689 GCA_035316005.1 Acidimicrobiia bacterium
CGTCGGGCCTAACATGGGTGCAATCGTGATCACGCACTACCAGCGCATCCTCAACTACATCGACCCCGACTACGTCCACGTCTTCGTCGACGGCCGGATCGTCGAGGAGGGCGGGCCCGAGCTGGCGCATAAGCTGGAGGCTGAGGGCTACGAGGCGTTCACACCCGAGGTGGTGAAGTAAATGGCGGCCACACCAGAGACCGAGATCGTCGCCGGAATCGGCAACGACTACAAGTACGGCTTCCGCGACGAGGAGAACTACGTCTTCAAATCGGAGCGCGGCCTCACCCGCGAGGTCGTCGAGGCGATCTCCGAGCACAAGAACGAGCCCGACTGGATGCGGAAGTTCCGCCTCAAGTCGCTCGAGTACTTCGAGGCGCGCCCGCTGCCCGAGTGGGGCGGCGACCTGACCCAGATCGATTTCGAGAACATCTACTACTACATCAAGCCGACCGAGAAGCAGGCCAAGTCCTGGGAGGACCTGCCGCCCGACATCAAGAACACCTGGGACCGGCTCGGGATCCCGGAGGCGGAGCGCAAGTTCCTGGCCGGCGTCGGCGCCCAGTACGAGTCCGAAGTCGTCTACCACAAGCTCCAGGAGCAGCTGGAGTCGCAGGGCGTGATCTTCCTCGACATGGACTCCGGCCTGCGCGAGCACGAGGAGCTCGTCAAGCAGTACTTCGGGACGATCATCCCGCAGAACGACAACAAGTTTGCCGCCCTGAACTCGGCCGTCTGGTCGGGCGGCTCGTTCATCTACGTGCCCCCGGGCGTGTCGATCGAGATGCCGCTCCAGGCCTACTTCCGGATCAACGCCGAGAACATGGGCCAGTTCGAGCGCACGCTGATCATCGTCGACGAGGGCGCCTACGTGCATTACGTGGAAGGCTGCACCGCTCCGATCTACACGACCGATTCGCTCCACTCGGCCGTGGTCGAGATCATCGTCAAGGAAGGCGGCCGATGCCGCTACACGACGATCCAGAACTGGTCGACCAACGTCTACAACCTGGTCACCAAGCGCGCGGTCGCCTACAAGGACGCGACGATGGAGTGGGTCGACGGGAACCTCGGCTCGAAGCTGACGATGAAGTACCCCGCGATCTGGCTGCTCGGCGAGCGTGCCCACGGTGAGGTGCTCTCGATCGCGTTCGCGAACCAGGGCCAGCACCAGGACGCCGGCGGCAAGGCAGTGCACGTGGCGCCGAAGACGACCTCGACGATCACGTCGAAGTCGATCTCCAAGAACGGCGGCCGCGCCTCGTACCGCGGGCTGCTCGAGGTCGCCAAGGGCGCCGAGGGCGCGAAGTCCAAGGTCGTCTGCGACGCGCTGATCCTCGACGAGGACTCGCGCACGGACACCTATCCGTACATCAGGATCGACGAGGACAACGTCGACATCGGCCACGAGGCCACGGTCTCGAAGATCGGCGAGGAGCAGCTCTTCTACCTGATGTCGCGCGGCCTTTCCGAGGCCGAAGCGGCGGCGATGATCGTCTCCGGTTTCGTCGAGCCGATCACGAAGGAGCTTCCGCTGGAGTACGCAGTCGAGATGAACCGGCTGATCCAACTCCAGATGGAAGGATCGGTTGGCTGATCTCGGCGTCGAGCGCGCCGACTTCATTGCCCTTCCCGTCCAAGATCTGAGGCGGGCGGACGAGTTCTACGGCAAGACGCTCGGTCTGCGGCGCAATCCGAATTCGAGCGACCGTTGGGTGGAGTACGAGCTTGGCAACGTGACGGTTGCGCTCGTCTCACCCGAGGCGATGGGGCCCGACTTCCGCGCCGAGGGACACCAGCTGCCGATCGGGTTGCGGGTCGCCGACGTCGACGAGGCGCGCGTGAAACTGGAGGCCGAGGGCGTCGAGTTCTTGCACGGAACAATCGATTCGGGGGTCTGCAACCTCGCGACGTTTTCGGACCCGGACGGCAACAAGCTTCAGCTGCACCGTCGCTATGCGTCGTACCGCGACGGTTCGCTGCCGTGATGCAGGTCGAGCGAGTCGACTTCGTCACGATCCCGACGCGCGACATCGAGCGGTCGCGCGCCTTCTACCACGAGACGCTCGGGCTGCCGCTGGACGCGAACAACCCGCGCGAGGTCACTGCGGGCCAGGTGACGCTCGCTTTCTGGGAGCCGGAAAGCGACGGGGTCGAGTTCTTGCCGATGGTGGGCGGAATCGCGCTTCGCGTCCCCGACGTCGCGGCCGCACGGGCCGAGCTCGAGGCGAAGGGCGTCGAGTTCCTCGGTACCGAGGACAGCGGTGTCTGCCATATGGCTTTCGGCAAGGACCCGGACGGGAACACGTTCGTCCTTCACCGCAGGTACAAGCACAATGCCTAGGGCCGAGCTGCTCGAGCGCTACGAGGCGCTTCCGTTTCCGACCACGACCGACGAGCCGTGGCGCTTCACGGATTTGAAGGGCTTCGACCCGGACTCTTTCGTCTCCAACGGCCATGTCAGGAGACCTGCTCCCGGAGCAAGTCCGGCCGCGTCGATGCTCGACCTGGAGGTGGCCGCGCTGGCCACAGTCACCGAGGACGGGATCACGATCGAGCGCAAGCCGGACGGCATCACGTTCGAGCCGTTGCGTGACCACGAGCTGCTCGGCACGCTCGTCGGCGCCGACGAGAAGTTCGCAGCCCACAACGCGGCGCTCTGGGAGCACGGCCTGCTCGTCCAGGTCCC
>DATFXK010000218.1:0-38964 GCA_035316005.1 Acidimicrobiia bacterium
CGACGACCGCCGCTGCGATCCGATCTACCGCGGGCTGTTCCCCAGCCCACTCCGAGCTTTCCGGGGCGGCGCGCAACGCGTGCAGGGTTCGTGCCACAGCTCGGTACTCGGGGGGCGCATCGCCGGCGTCCACCATCCCGGCCGCCAGCCGCTCGGCCGTGTCGGCGTCGAGCGCGAAGGGATCCATACCTGAAGGGAGACCGCCAGGAGGCGTCATGGTGTTACACCGCGGCGCTCGGGCGCCCACTCGGAGATCCGCTCGGCCAACCGCCTGAGCCCGCGGTGCTGGAGAACGCGGACGTTTCCGGGTCGCTTCTTCACGATCGCGGCGACCTCGTTGACGTCGAGGCCACCGACGACGCGCAGCAGGATCACCTCCGCTTGGTCCCGGGGCAAGGAGGCCCTCACCGACGCCACCGCGGCGTCGGCGCTGAGCATTTCGAGCGCGGTCCCGGCGGGGTCGTCGTCTGCGGGCCGTTCGTGGAGGGCCTCGGGCGGCGTGGCAACACTCGGCCTACGCGCCTCGCGCCGTCGCGAATCGATCAGTCGGTTCCTCGCGATCGTGAACATCCACGCGCGGAACTGTTGCTCGTCACCGCGGAACATCGCGAGGTCTCGCGCGGCGACAAGCCATGTCTCGGCCGCGACGTCTTCGGCGACGGCGGGATCCAGCCCGCGTAGGAACCGCAGCAAACGCGGATGGAGCTCGTGCCACAAGATCGCGATCGCCCACTGCGCGCCCCCCTGCGCAGCCGCGAGCACAGGACCGAACTCGGTCGCGGCCACGTCAGCCGGTGGCGAGTGATGTGGGGAGTTCGCGGACGAATGGGCTCATGTCGATGAACGCGTGTTGGACCGAATGCGGCGCGTTGGTTCGTGGAAGATACCCGTGACGTCGCGCTCGCGCACGTGACGCATTTGCGCAGGATGGACGGGTCCGCACGCTTTGTGGTGAACGCGCCATTGACCGTGAGACCCGAGAA
The DNA here is from genome assembly GCA_035316005.1 of Acidimicrobiia bacterium. Taxonomy (GTDB): domain Bacteria; phylum Actinomycetota; class Acidimicrobiia; order IMCC26256; family JACDBD01; genus JALZAA01. The sequence continues at coordinate 984 of DATFXK010000218.1, forward strand.
GCGCGGTGCGACTCAGGACTTCATCCAGCGGGGGAGGGTGACGTCCTCGACCTGGTGGAACACGACGCGCACCGGGTCGCCGATCGTGATCGTCGCGGGGTCGATCTCGTTGATCTCGCCGTCGGGGCCGTTGACGAGGTTCCCGACGAACCGGATCGTCGGGTCCTCCTCGAGCGCGACCACGATCACGTTGTAGGGCGCGAGCTCCTGGTACGCGGGCAGGAGTGGCGGGTGCGGGACGATGAACGACCAGATGGTCCCGCGTCCCGACATCGACTCCCAGCGGAGCTCGAGCGAACGGCAGCGCGGGCACATCGGCCGCGGCGGCATCCGGCGCAGGCCGCAGCTCTTGCACGTCTGGACGAGCAGCTCACCGCGCGCGCAGCCGGCCCAGAACTCGGCCGCGTCCGGGTCCTCCACGTCGGGCAGCAGGAACTGCGCTTCCACGGCGTTACCTCCGGAGGAGGAGCGCGCTCGTGGGCACGCCCTCGCCGCTCGTGACGAGGCACGTCTCCGCCCCGTCGACCTGACTCGTCGAGGTGCCGCGCATCTGGCGGACGCCTTCGAGCACGAGGTTCAAGCCGTGCACGTACGCCTCCGACATGCCGCCGCCCGCGGTGTTCGTGGGCAGGCGGCCGTCGGGCCATTCGAGCGCGCCGTCGTCGGTGAACGCGGCGCCCTCGCCGCGGGCGCAGAACCCGTACCCCTCGAGCGAAAGGGGGATCAGCGGGCTGAACGCGTCGTAGATCTGCGCGACGGGCACGTCGGCGGGTGCCACGTCGGACTGCGCCCAGAGCCGCTCGGCGCACGCGTACGACGGTCCGAGCAGCGGGTCGTCGTTGAAGTAGTTCGTCATCACTTGGTGCTGCTGCGGGATGCTCTGCGCGAACGCGTGCACGTACGCCGGTGGCTGAGGAAGGTCCTTCGCCCGCTCGGCCGAGACGATCACCACCGCCAGCGCGCCGTCGGTCTCGAGGCAGTTGTCGAACAGGCACAGTGGCTCGGAGATCCAGCGGGCGTTCATGTACTGCTCGCGGGTGAGCGGCTTCTCGTACATCGTTGCGGCCGGGTTGCGATTGGCGTGCTTGCGGAACGCAACGGCCACGTTGGCCAGGTGCTCGCGGGTCGCGCCGAACTCGTGCATGTATCGCCGCGTCAGAACGGCGATCTCGTCGACCGGGCGCAACAGGCCGAAGGGCCGGCTCCACCGCCAGTGACCGGTGATGCGCCGGCTCACCTGCGACCAGGGGCGGCTCCCCTTGGCGGCGCGCTTGCGGGCCCGCCACGCCACCGCCACATTGCACTGGCCGGTGGCGACGGCCATGGCGGCCTGGCCGACTGTGCCGCACCCGGCGCCGCCGCCGTACCCGACCTCGGAGAAGAACGTGATGTCACCCAGGCCGACGTTGCGCGCCACGTCGACCTCGCGTCCGTCCTCCATCGAGAACATCGCCAGCCCGTCGACCTCGGCCGGTGCGATCCCCGCGTCGTCGAGGGCGGCCGAGATCGCCTGGCACGCCAGCGACAGCTCGGAGTCGGGCAGCCCCTTCGCGAAGGCGGTCTGCCCGATGCCGACGATCGCGGTCCGATCGGCCAGCGGCCCGGCCATCACCCGGCCCTCGAGGCGAGGCTCGTCCGCACGGCGGCTACCAGCCCTTGAACTCGGGGGGACGGCGCTCGATGAAGCTCGCTCGGCCCTCCTGCATGTCTTCGGTGCGGGTCACGAGCTCCTGGGCATACGCCTCGTCCCAGAACGAGCCGGCACGGTCGGTCTCGAGGGCACGGTTGGTGAGCCACTTCGTGAACGCGATGGCGCGGCTCGGCATCTTGGCGAGGCGGTCGGCCCACTCGGCGAGGGTCTTCTCGAGCTCGGCGCGGGGGACGATCTTGTTGGCGAGGCCGATGCGCTCGGCCTCGGCCGCGGGCACGTCGTCGCCGAAGAAGAAGAGCTCCTTCGCCTTCTGCGGGCCGACGAGACGCGTCAGCAGGTACGCGCCGCCGGCGTCGGGGATGATCGCGCGGCGGATGAACACCTCGATGAAGCGAGCCTCCTCGGCCATGATCACGAGGTCGCTGGCGAGGGCGAGGTGCATGCCGCCGCCGGCCGCCGTGCCGTTGACGCCCGCGATAACCGGCTTCTCGCAGTCGAGGACGGTTGCGATCAACCGCTGGAACCCGCGCTGGATCGTGCGCCCGCCGTCGCCGACGACCATGTCGGGCGCGCCCGGCGGGCGCTCCGGCGGTGTGCGCACCTCGCGCAGATCGGCGCCCGTGCAGAAGCCCTTCTCGCCGTTCCCCGTGATCACGACGGCGCGTACCGAGTAGTCGACCGACGCGTGCTCGAGCCACTCGATGATCTGGTTTCGCATGGCAACGGTCATCGCGTTGCCGGCGTCGGGCCGGTTCAGCGTGATCCAGAGCACGCCGTCCTCCAACCGGCGCTGGACGTCCTCGATCGTCTCGTTCATGTGCGCACCACCAGGGCATCGAGGGCGACCGCACCACGCGGCCGCACGATCAACGGATTGATGTCGAGCTCACGCACGTCGCCGGCGAGGTCCATCGCCAGGCGCTGCACGTTCATGATGACATCGACGAGCGCGCCGACATCTGCCGGCTTCTGACCCCGCGCCCCGTCGAGCAGGGGGAAGCCCTTGAGCTCCCGCACCATGCGCCCGGCTTCGCCGCGGTCGAATGGCGGCACCCGGAAGGACACGTCCCGCAACACCTCGACGAAGACGCCACCGAGCCCGACCATCACGACCGGGCCGAACAGCGGGTCACGCGACACGCCGACCGCGGTCTCGACGCCGCCTTCCACCGTCTCGCAGACGAGCACGCCGTCGACGCGGCCGCGCTTGCCGGCGGCACGCCGTGCCTTGCGCATCAGGTCGTCGTAGGCGGCGCGGACCTCGCGCGCCGATCCGACGCCGAGGCGAACGAGCCCGAGATCGCTCTTGTGCGTGAGGTCGGGCGACGAGACCTTCATCACGACCGGGTATCCGACGCGCTTGGCCGCGTCGACCGCCTGCGCCGCGCTCTCGCAGAGCACGTCGCGGCTCGACCGCACTCCGTACGCCTTGAGCACCTGCTTCGACGCGAGCTCTGACAGCGCTTCGCCCCGCCCGGCGCCGTCGAGCGCGCGGCGCGCCTTGCCCGCGGCGGGCGAGGGCTCGGTGGGCGCGTCGTCGAAGGGGGAGCGGTAGCGCGCCGCGAACTCCCAGTAGTCGACGTGCGCCCGCACCGCCTGCACGCAGTTGGCGAACGTGCGGAACACGGGCAGGCCGCTGTCGAGCAGCCGGAAGTAGAAGGTGTCGTCGGTCCCGGCCGGCGCTCCCCAGACCACGAAGATCGGCGTGTCGGTCGTCTTGGCCACGTCGACCAGGTCGCGCGTGAACGGCTCGCTGAACATCTCGACGGCGCCGGTGATCGGGACGACGAGCAGATCGACGTTGGGGTCGGCGAGCACGAGATCGAGGATGCGGCGGCCCCGGGAGTCGGCGACGGGCGGGCCCCCGCAGTCGACGGGGTTCGACACGCGCAGGTAGCCGGGGATCAGCCCGTCGTGCAGCGCGCGCTGGGTCTCGCGGGTGAGCGCCGGGATCTCGAGCCCGGCCGCCGAGACCATGTCGGCTATGTGGGCACCGGTGCCGCCCGAGATCGCGTAGATGCCGACGCCGCCACCACGCGACGGGCTCGTCCGCGCGAACGCCGCCGACGTGTCGAGGAGGTCGTCGAGACCTTCGGCGCGGGTGACGCCGAACTGCCGGAACACCGCCGACGTCACCGCGTCGGAGCCGGTGAGATGGCCCGTGTGCGCGATCGCCATCGACTGCCCCTCGTCGGTGCGACCGACCTTGACGATCACCATCGGCTTCTTCAGTCGGGCGGCGTGGTCGGCGGCGAGCATCAGCGTGCGGCCGTCCTTGAACCCCTCGATGTACGCCGCGATCACCCCGACCTCGGGCTGGTCGGCGAAGTAGCGGGCGAAATCGGCGAACTCGAGGTCCACCTCGTTGCCGGTCGGCGCCCAGTGCGTGAGACGGATGCCGATCTCCTGGCCCTGGAACACGGGGCGACCCTGATGGCCGCTCTGGGTGATCAGCGCGATGGACGGTCCGGTGAGGTCGGCGCGGAAGTCCTCGAAGGCGTTGAGGTTCGTGTTCGGCCCGAGCAGGCGCACGTCGCCGTCGCGCACGAGCTCGTCGAGACGGGCTTGCAGCTTCTCGCCGTCCTTCCCGGCCTCGGCGAAGCCGGCGGCGAAGATCACCGCGAACGCGGCCTTGCGCTGCAGCACCTCCTCGAAGGTGTCGACGGCCCGGCCGGTGAGGATGACGGCGAGGTCGAGGTCGCCGGGGACGTCGAACACGGTGGGGTAGCAGCGCTCGCCCAGCACCGCCTCGTGTGTCGGGTGCACCGGGTAGAAGGTTGCGCCGTGGGCGTCGGCCCATCCCTTGATCTTGCGCGTCATCGCCGTGTTCGGCTTGCGGGACGCCTCGGACGCGCCGATCACCGCCACGGTGCGCGGATGCAGGAACCGATCGAGGTCCACGTCGCGCAGCGCGAGGGCGCGGCCGCTCACATCGACGCGTGGAGAAGGAGACAAGCAAGCTCCGATTGCCGGCGATCAGGGCGCAAGGCCGATCAAGTATGACGTGAGAGTCAGGTTCCTGCGAGTTCCCGGTCGCCGGTAGCGTCCCCGCTTCGTGGCCCCGCAGCGCACGATCGTCGTCGTCGGCGCCTCTCTCGCGGGGCTGCGCGCGGCCGAGACGCTGCGCCGTGAGGGCTACGACGACCGGCTCGTGGTCGTCGGCGCCGAGTCGCACCTCCCGTACGACCGTCCGCCCCTCTCGAAGGAGCTGCTGGCGGGAGAGTGGGAGCCCGAGCAGATCGCGCTGCGCAAGCAGCCGTACGACGACCTCGACCTCGACCTCCGACTCGGGCGGCGGGCCACGCGTCTCGACGTCGCCGACCGTGTGATCGAACTCGACGACGGCGGCGAGACGCTCCGGTTCGACGGGCTCGTCGTCGCGACCGGCGCGCGCCCGCGCACGCTGCCCGGCACTCCCTCGCTCGACGGCATCTTCCTGCTCCGCACCCTCGACGACTGCCTCGCCATTCGCGCCCGCCTCGATCGCCGTCCACGCGTCGTCGTGATCGGCGCCGGCTTCATCGGATCGGAGGTCGCGGCCACGTGCCGGGGACGCGGCCTCGACGTCACCGTGCTCGAGATGCTGGCGACGCCGTTGGAGCGGGCGGTCGGCCCGGTCGTCGGCGACGCGTGCGGGCGGCTGCATCGCGATCACGGCGTCGATCTCCGCTGCGGCGTGAAGGTGGCCGGGTTCGAGGGCGCCGAGCGCGTGGAACGCGTGCGGCTCGCGGACGGGAGCTCGATCGAGGCCGACGTTGTCGTCGTAGGCGTCGGCGTCCTTCCCGAGACGCGGTGGCTCGAGGGCAGCGGCCTCGCGTTGGACGACGGCGTGGTGTGCGACGAGACGTGCCTCGCCGCACCCGGGATCGTCGCCGCCGGTGACGTGGCCCGGTGGCCGAACCCGCTGTTCGACGGGGAGCGCATGCGCGTCGAGCACTGGACCAACGCCACGGAGCAGGGCGTGGCCGCGGCGCGCCGTCTCCTCGTCGACGATCCGGCGGCGGAGGCGTTCGCGCCGGTGCCGTTCGTGTGGTCGGACCAGTACGACGTGAAGATCCAGGTGGTCGGGAGCATCCGCGGCGACGACGAGGTCACGGTCGCCGACGGATCCCTCGACGAGCATCGATTCGTGGCGTTGTTCGGTCGTGGCGGCCGTCTCGTCGGCGCGCTCGGGTTCAACCGGCCCCGAATCGTCATGCAGTACCGCAAGCTGATCGCCGAGCGCGCTTCCTGGGACGACGCGCTCGCGCATGCCGCCGCCCGATAGCCGCTGGCGCCGCTCGACCCCGGGCGGCGACCATGAGCCCGTGGTCCCGCGTGAACGCCTCCTGACGCCGCGCTTCCTGCTCGTCGTGGCGGCAGGCCTCAGTTACTTCATGGCGATCGGGATGCTCATCCCCGTCATTCCCCAGTACGTGAAGGGGCCGCTCGCCGGCGGCAACGTGGGCGTGGGTGTCGCGGTCGGTGCGCTGTTCGTCGGCGCGATCCTGCTGCGACCGTACGCAGGACGTGTCGGCGACCGGCTCGGGCGGCGCGTTCTCATCATCGGCGGCGCGCTCATCGTCGCCGTCACGACGGCGTTCTACGGCGCCGTCGACGCGCTTCCGTTCCTCGTGGGGATCCGGCTCCTCACCGGCGTCGGCGAGGCGGCGTTCTTCGTCGGCGCCGCCACGATGATCACAGACCTCGCGCCGGAGCACCGCCGCGGCGAGGCGGTGAGCTACTGGTCGGTCGCCGTGTACGGCGGGCTCGCGTTCGGCCCCGCGGTGGGCGAGACCGTCCTCGGCGACGACCGGTTCGTCGCCGCGTGGGCCGTCTCGGCGTCGCTGGCGCTCCTAGCGGCCGTGCTCGGCACCATCACGGTCGAGACCGCCCGGCGCGTCCCCGCCGCGCCGCCCGGCAAGCTGCTCCACCGGGCCGCGCTCGCTCCGGGCACCGTGCTGTTTCTCGGGCTCGTCGGGCTGGCCGGATTCACGGCGTTCGTCCCGCTGTACGTGCGCGACCTCGGTCTCGGAGGCGCCGACGGCATCTTCCTCCTGTACGGCGGGCTCATCCTGTGCGTGCGAATCGTGGGCGCGCGCCTGCCCGACGTCCTCGGCGGCCGCGTCGCGGCGACGATCGCGCTCTCCTGCGGCGCGGCCGGGCTGACGCTCATGGCCGGCTGGCCCACCGTGGCCGGGCTCGTCGCCGGCACCGCCGTGTTCGCGGCGGGGATGTCGCTCCTCTATCCCGCGCTCATGCTGCTGGCGCTCATGGCGGTGCCCGACCACGAGCGCGGATCGGTCGTCGGCACCTTCAGCAGCTTCTTCGACCTCTCGCAGGGGCTCGGCGCGCTGATCCTCGGCGGCGTCGCGGCGGCGAGCGGGTATCGCGGCGCGTTCGCGGGCGGCGCCGTCGCCGCCGTCATCGGCGTCGTGCTGCTCCAGCTCGGCATCGGGCTCAGGGCGCGGGGCCGCGTCGACGCCACCGCGGCGACCGCCGAGCGCGTCCCGGCGTAGCGGTCGCGCGGTCGGCGCCGGTGACGTCCCTTCTCGTCACGAACGACTTCCCGCCCAAGACGGGCGGCATCCAGTCGTACCTGTACGAGCTCTGGCGACGTCTTCCGCCCGCGGAGACACACGTGCTCACGACGCCGTACCCCGGCGCGCCCGCATGGGACGGCGCCCAGGCCTTCAGCGTCGAGCGGGTACGCCGGCGTGTGCTGCTGCCGGCACCCGACCTGGTCCGCCGCGTCGACGCCCTCGCGCGCGAGCGAGGCGCCGACGTCATCTTCCTCGACCCCATGCTGCCGCTCGGGCTCGTCGGGCCTCAGTTGCGCGCCGCTCCGTACGTCGTGATCGCCCACGGCGCCGAGGTGAACGTGCCGGGCCGGCTGCCGGGGGCGCGTGCGCTCGCCCGGCGGGTGCTCAGGTCAGCGGCGGGAGTGGTCGCGGCCGGCGAGTACCCGGCCCGGGTGGCCGCCCGCGCCGCCAGCGTCGCGCTTCCGACCCTCGTCGTGCCGCCGGGCGTCGACGCCGACCGGTTCCATCCTCTGGGCGCCGAGGAGCGGAGCGCGGCCCGCCGCCGATTCGGCCTCGCCGCCGACCGGCCCCTCGTGCTCGGGCTCAGCCGGCTGGTGCCTCGCAAGGGATTCGACGTGCTCATCGACGCCGTCGCCGGCCTCGAAGCCGGCGTGCAGCTCGTCATCGGCGGCGCGGGCCGCGACACCCGGCGCCTGCAGCGCCGCGCCGGCGCGCGTGGCGTCACCGGCCGCTGCACGTTCCTCGGTCGCGTGCCCGACGCCGACCTCCCCGCCCTGTACGGGTGCGCGGACGTGTTCGCCATGCTCTGCCGGGAGCGCTGGGCCGGTCTCGAGGCCGAGGGGTTCGGCATCGTGTTCGTCGAGGCGGCAGCGTGCGGGGTGCCGTCCGTTGCCGGTCGCAGTGGCGGGTCGCACGAGGCAGTCGTCCACGGCGACACGGGATTCGTTGTCGATCCCCACGACACCGCCGGCGTGCGCGCCGCGCTGCAGCGGCTGCTCGGCGACGACGCGTTGCGCACGCGCCTGGGCCGGGCCGCTCGGGCGCGCGCGGTCGACGAGCTGACGTACGAACGCCAGGTCGCCTGCCTGTTGCCGCTCACGCGCGGCGATCTCGATGCCCTGTCGCCACTTCGCGGCGCGTAGGCGGCCGGTACGCTCTCGCTGATGTCAGCTGCGGCCCGCGACCCGGAGCGTGGGGAGCGGATCATCGTCGTCTCGTGGGTCGCCGACGCGCTGTTCGCCGTCACGGCCATCCCCGCCGCCGTGGGTGTGAGCGCGTTCGACGTCGTCTCGATCGCGGTGGCCCTCGGGCTCTTCGTGATCTCGCTGGTCGTCTGGTGCTGGGCGTTCGCCGTCGCGCTGGTGCGCACGACCCGGGGCGACGACGTCGTCGTGGCCAGCATGTTCCTGATGCAGGGGCCGGCGCCGAGGCGCGTGCGCGTGCACCTGTTCGGTGCGCTGGGGGTCTGCATCGCCGTCACCGCCGTCACCGCGGTGGCCGAGCCGTTCGGCGTCCTGGTCCCTATGCTGCCCCTCGGCCTGATCGGGTTGTGGGGAGCTCGCCACGGCGTGTTCCCGCCCCGCCGCGTACCCGGCGCTGCGGGCGATGCCACCGGAGAGAGGAGGTCGAGTGGCCGAACAGGTGAGTGAGCGCATCAGGATCGACTCGCCGCCCCAGCGCTGCTACGAGGTGGCGACGGACTACGAGCGGTATCCGGAGTGGGCCAAGGACGTGAAGCAGGTGACCGTCCTGGAGCGGGACGCCGAAGGTCGCGGCGCCAAGGTGGAGTACCGCGCCGCCGCCTTCGGTCGCAGCACCCGTTACGTGCTCCAGTACGACTACACGGCGGCGCCCGCTGCGTTCAGCTGGAACCTCGTCGAAGGCGAGATGGTGCGCGCCATCGACGGGACGTACCGCTTCGACGCCGACGACGACGGCACCCGCGTGAGCTACGACCTCGCGATCGACCCGTCGATCCCGCTGCCCGGATTCCTCAAGCGGCGCACGGCGGGCATGATCGTCAGCACCGCGCTCAAGGAGCTGAAGAAGGAAGTCGAGACGCCGTAGATGCGCATTCTGCTGTTCACCGGGAAGGGCGGCGTCGGCAAGACGACCGTCGCCGCCGCCACCGCGCTGCGCACCGCCGAGGCGGGGCAGCGCACGCTCATCTGCTCGACGGATCCCGCCCACTCGCTCGGCGACGCGTTCGACGACACCTCGCTCGGCGACGAGCCGCGACCGATCGCGACCATGGGGCGGGGCACGTTGCTCGGCCAGCAGCTCGACGCGCGGGCCCGACTCGAGGAGTCCTGGGGCGAGGTCCGGGAGTACCTCACGGCGCTGCTCGACTGGGCGGGCGCCGGCGCCGTGGAGGCCGAGGAGCTCGCCGTGATCCCCGGTCTGGACGAGGTGTTCGCCCTGGCCGACATCCGCGCCCACGCCGAGTCCGGGGCGTACGACGTCATCGTCGTCGACTGCGCACCCACGGCCGAGACCCTGCGCCTGCTGTCACTGCCCGACGTGCTCACCTGGTACATGGAGCGCGTCTTCCCCGCTCAGCGTCACGTGACGCGCGCCGTCCGGCCGCTGCTGTCCCGGCTCGTGAGCCCGCCGATCGCGGGTGACGACGTCTTCCGGGCCGTGCGGCGCTTCTACGACCGGCTCGACGGTGTGCGCGACCTGCTCACCGACGGAGGCGTGACGAGCGCGCGGCTCGTCGTGAACGCCGAACGGCTCGTGGTCAGCGAGGCACGACGGACGTTCACGTACCTGTCGCTGTTCGGGTACCACGTCGATGCGGTCATCGCGAACCGACTGCTTCCGGAGGTCGTCACCGATCCGTGGTTCACGTCGTGGAAGGACGTCCAGCGCGAGCACCTCGACGCGATCCGAGCCGCGTTCGATCCCGTCCCGGTGCTGACGTGCAACCTCGCCGACCACGAGCTGGTCGGCGTCGACCATCTCTCCGACCTCGCCGCCGAGCTGTACGGGCTGCGTGACGCCGCCGCCCAGCTCTCGCTCGTTGAGCCGTTCCGTGTCGAGGCCGACGGCGACGCGCTCGTGCTGTCGATGCAGCTGCCGTTCACCGACCGGACCGACGTCGAGCTCGGTCGCCGGAACGGCGAGCTGCTCGTCGCCGTCGGATCGCACCGGCGCGCCGTCGTCCTGCCCGAGAGCTTGTCTCGCCGTGAGGTGTCCGAAGCCCGCATGAACGACGGGCGACTCGAAGTCGAGTTCGTGGAGGTTGCCGATGACCGCCCCGAGTGACCCGCCTGCGGATCGAGACGCGGATCGAGACGCCGCCGAGGCGCCGCCGTTGGGCGCGACGGCCGAGGCGGCACTGGCGGCGCTGTTCGACGCCGGACCGGAAGCGGCCGACCACCTGCTCAAGGCGGCCCAGGAGCTCCTGCTGGCGGCCAAGGCGGTCGTGGACGCGGGGGAGCGCGCGGTCGAGGCGCATCGATCGGCGGCCGACGCGGCCGAGGAGACGCCCGGCGAGGACGCGCGGCCGGGCCGTGGACGCGTCCGTCGCATCGATCTCGCGTGACGCAACCGGCGGAGGAGCCGGGTCCGCCCACCATCGGCGTCGATCTCGGCGCGACGAACGTCCGCTGCGCCGTCGTCGATCGGAGCGGGAACATCCTCGCCGAGGTCCGCGGTCACACCGGGGAGGGTGGCGTGCACGTCGTCCCCACGACGGCGGCGCTCGTCGGGCAGCTCCGGCAGGACCACCCCGAGGCCACGGTGGTCGGAGTCGGCGCGGCCGGTCTGGTGGACCGCGAAGGCGGCGTGCAGTACGCGCCGAACATCCCTGCCTTCCGCCATACGCCACTGCGGACGGACCTCGAGACGGCCATCGGGCTGCCGGTCGTGGTCGACAACGACGCCAACGCCGCCGCATGGGGCGAGATCGTGCACGGCGCCGCGCGCGGCGCGCTGTACGCGTTGATGATCACCCTCGGGTCCGGGATCGGCGGCGGCATCGTCGCCCGCGGCCGCGTCATCCGCGGCGCGCACGGCTTCGCGGCCGAGGTCGGGCACTTCCAGATCGATCCCGAGGGCCCGATGTGCGCGTGCGGGGAACGCGGCCATTGGGAGGCGTTCGCCTCGGGGCACGCGCTGGGGCGCATGGGACGAGAGTGGGCGCACGACGGGCGGGCGGCGGGGGTGCTCGCGCGCGCCGGCGGTGATCCGGACGCGGTGACGGGCCTGCACGTCGGCGATTCCGCCCAGGCGGGCGAGCCCGACGGTCGGGCGTTGCTGGAGCGGTACGCGGGCTACGTGGCGGTGGGGCTGGCCGGCTTGGCCAACATCCTCGACCCGGAGCGCATCGTGATCTCAGGTGGGCTCGTGGAGCTGGGCGACACGCTGTTGACACCGGTGCGCGACGCGTTCGCCCGCTACATCGAAGGGGCGGAGTATCGCCCCACGATCCCGATCGTGCCGGCGGAGCTCGGCGAGCATGCGGGCGTGATCGGCGCGGCCGCCCGCGCCCGCGACCTCGAGCCGGGCCGGTCCGGCGTGTGGACCAAGTGAAGCTCGGCGTCAGCCTCCCGAACTTCCGCGACGACCCCGAGCCGGCGCTGGCCGTGGCACGCGCCGCCGAGGCGGCGGGGCTCGACGGCGTGTTCGGGTTCGATCATCTCTTCCGCCGGGCGCGCGACGGCGCGCTGCGGCCCGCGCTCGAGGGCATGACGCTGCTCGGCGCGGTGGCCGCCGAGACGACCCGCATCGCCTTCGGACCGCTGGTGGCGCGGGCGTCACTGCGACCCGCCGCCACGCTCGCGGCGGCGTTCGACACGCTCGCCCGCATCGCACCGGGGCGGCTGATCGCCACGATCGGCGCCGGCGACAGCGAGAGCCGCGAGGAGAACGAGACGTTCGGGCTCCCCTTCGGCACGCTCGGCACGCGCGTCGCCACGCTCGCCGCCGCCGTCGACACCGCCGTCGACCGGGGCTACCCGGTGTGGGTCGGCGGTGCGTCCGCCAGCGTCGGCGCGGTGGCGGCGCGGGCCGACGGCTGGAACCGCTGGGGCCCGACGGTAGACCGCTTCGAGCAGGAGGTGCGCACCGTGCGCGAGCTGCACACGCGCCGGCCGTTCACCGTGTCGTGGGCCGGTCAGATCGTTCTTGGCGCGAACGACCGCGACGCCGAGGAGAAGGCGCAACGGCTCGGCGGCAACCCCGAGGCGACTGTGGGCGGTCCCGAGCGCATCGCCGAGGTGCTGCGCGCCTACGGCGCCGCCGGCGCCGAGTGGGTCATCGCCGGCCCCGTCGACTCCTCCGACCCCGACAACGCGACCGCGCTCGGCGAGCTGGTCCGCCCGTTGCTCGATCGCTGAACGTGCGATCCCCGCTCATTCGAGGCTGGGATCGACCGTCGGCAGCGTCTGGAGATCGGTGCCTTCGAGCCAGGGCCGGTACGTGACCCTCGGGTAGCGCTCTCGGACGATCGTGGTGAGCAGGTCGGACCGCACGAAGGGGTCGGGCACCTCGTCCGGTCCGACGCGAGTGAGCCGCCGCTCGTTGTCACACGGTCCGGAGATCTCCATGGGAACGAGTGCTGACAGCTCCACATCCGGCTCGGGGCGCCGGAACCGGAGACCGGCGCCGAGGTTGTTGGCGAACCGGTCGCGCCTGGTCAAGAACCAACGGTCACCACGCCGGCCGGGGCCCTGCGGAGGAGCGCCGAGAAAGCGCCACTCCAAGAACCTGATGATCGACGCGTGGTCGTAGAGGTTGTGGTCGACGTATCCCGGTCGTGCGTAGGGCGACGCCACGATCGACGGCACGCGGAAGCCCGTTTGGCCGAAGTTCTCGAGATCCTCGGGGCTCGACCGCGCATCCGGCACGACCGGCGGGCGCACGTGGTCGAAGAAGCCACCCCACTCGTCGTAGACGAGCACGAACATGCCGCGGGACCACTGGGGCGATCGGAGGAAGGCGCCGAAGACGGCGTCGACGAAGCGTTGCCCCAGCTCGATCGTGCCGTGCGGGTGGTCGTCGGTCCGGAACGGGCCGCCGAACTGCGGGGTCACGAAGGTGACGTTCGGGAGGGTGCCGGCGCTTGCGTCTTCGAAGAAGGCGTCGATGCGACGAACGAACGGGAACATTCGGGGTCCCCACAGGAGCGCGGTCGGGAGGTCGACGAAGTACTCGGCGGTCGGAACGCCCGCTCGATCGAGTGCGTCGAGGATGGTGGGCGCGCGGTACATGCCCAGCTCGACCGGCACCGGGCTCGTCATGAGCCCTTCCGACTGCGCGGAATAGAGGTACATGCGGTTGGGGAACGTCGGTCCGAGCAGCGATGCATGGTGGCGGTCCAGCACGGTGAACCGCCGTGCCATCTGCGCGTGCACGGGGACGTCCCGATCGAGGTAGTAGCTGGCGGCGAAGGCGTCGTTGTGGGTGCCGGCGGCGAGGAAACCGAAGTCACGTTGCGCGCGGCCTGCGTCCCAGCTGTGACCGGGGCCCAGATGGTCGCACCCGCGGTAGGGGTTGGCATCGTCGGGGAGGTTCAGCGTGTGCCGGGTGGGAATCTCGGTGCCGAACGGATCGCGATAGCTCTCGTGCACCCGCCCGTTGACGTGGAAGCCCTTCCCGTACCGGCGCCGACCCTCGTCGAGATAGCCCTCGTCGTCACCGAGCCAGCCGAGGTAGTGGTCGAAGGATCGGTTCTCCATCATGAGCACGACGACCGTGTCGATGGGTGACTCCGAGGCCGGACGGCCGAGCATGCTGTCGGGCGGCAGTGGAAGCCGGGGAACGTTGCTTGCGCTCGGCCCGCTCGTCGACGAGCCGTCGCCGCACGCGAGGAGCCCGGGACCGCCGATCATCGCCACCCCGCCCAGGACCCCGGCGGCGCGGAGGAACTCGCGGCGGTTCAGCGGCTGCATCGGCGGGACTGTATTCAAGCCCCGCGCGGCCCCCTAGCGCGGGCGGTCGTCCGGGGGCGTGGGCAGGCCGCGCACGTCGGTCTGTCGGAGCCACGGGGTGAAGGTCGAGCCGTCGGGGTCGACCTGGCGGGCCAGCCCCTCGAGCCGGTCCGACAGGTCGAACGAGTTGATCTGGTTGTCCTTCCCCGCCTGGCGCGTCCGTTGCTCTTCGTTGCAGCCGAGCATCACCTGCGGGACCGTCGAGAGCGGCGACTCGAGGTCGACTTCGGGATCGGGCTTGTCGGCGCGCAGGCTCGCGCCGTAGTTGTTCGCGTGCTGGTCGCGTTTCGTGAGGAACCACTTCTCGTCGTCACGTCCCGGGCCCTGGGGCGGCGCGCCGAGGAATCGCCACTCGAGGAACCGCAGGATCGACGTGTGGTCGTACATCGTGTGGTCGACGTAGTTGCGCCGCGCGTAGGGCGACGCGAGCACGGAAGGAACGCGGAAGCCGACCTGCCCGAAGTTGTGCTTGTCGACCTTGCTCGCGTCGTTGTCCGGCACGACCGGCGGCTTGACATGGTCGTAGAACCCGCCGTGCTCGTCATAGGTCAGGACGAACATCCCGCGCTGCCACTGCGGGGAGCGCACGAACGTCGAGAAGACGGCCTGGATGAAGCGCTGGCCGATGGTGATGTCGCCCTGCGGATGATCGTCCGTCCGGTACGGGGTCCCCATACCGGGCGTGATGAACGTGACCGCCGGGAGCTCGCCGCGCGGCGCGTCCAGGAAGAACTGGTCCAGCGATCGAATGTGCGGGTTCAGGCGCGTGCCCCACAGCGCTGCCACCGGCACGTTGATGAAGTACTCGGCGACCGGGACGCCGGCGGCGGTGAGCTTGTCGAAGATGGTCGGAGCGCTGTACGCGCCGACGTCCAACGGCTTGGGGCTCGTCTTGTACCCCTCTGCCTGTGCCGCGTAGAGGTACTGACGGTTCGGCCACGTCGGCCCGAGGATGGCGGCGTGGTGATGGTCCATGATCGTGAAGCGGCGCGCGAGGCTCGACTGCACCGGGATGTCCTTACTGAGGTAGTAGGAGATCGCGAAGCGGTCGTTGCCGGTCCCGGCGCCGAGGAAGCCGTTGTCCCGCTGCTTGCGGCTCGCGCCCCAACCGTGGCCCGGGTCGTTGTGCAGGCAGCCGCGGAACGGATTGGGCTCGTCGCCGAGCCCCTGCGCGTGTGTCGTCCGCACCTTCGCCCCCGACACGTCGCGGTAGTGCACGTCGATGCGGCCGTCGAGCGCGAAGTCCTTCCCGTGCGCGCGCCGCCCTTCCTCGACGTACGCCTGATCGGTCGCAAGATGACCGAAGTAGTGGTCGAAGGACCGGTTCTCCATCGTCAGCACGACGACGGTGTCGACCGGGCACTCCGAGGCCGGGTGGTTGAGCACGCTGTCGGCCGGGATCTGGGCGCCCGCGAGCATCGGTGGGCGCGAGGCCGCGCGCGTCGAAGCGCTCGCATTGCTGCCGAACCCGAGGAGGGTGGGACCGCCGATCGCCGCACCTCCCACGAGGCCGGCGGTCCGGAGGAATTCGCGTCGGTTCATCCTGCCCCGCTCGTAGGCGGATCCAGTCTATTCGTGCAGGTCACCGACGTGGGAGCGGCGCGGTCACGGGAGCGGGTCGGCGACCTGTCGTCGCTCGTACGCCCGCTCGCCGAAGTACTCGACGGCCTTGTCGAGGTCGAGCTTCACGAACAGCCCCTCGGCTTCGGCCGTCACGCTGTCGTCGACCGTGAGCGTCCCGCGGGTCACGACGCGGCGGCCGTCGACC
This sequence comes from Acidimicrobiia bacterium, assembly GCA_035316005.1. Classification (GTDB taxonomy): domain Bacteria; phylum Actinomycetota; class Acidimicrobiia; order IMCC26256; family JACDBD01; genus JALZAA01. The sequence goes on from DATFXK010000218.1 coordinate 16,860, forward strand.
TGGTCGGTCCAGCCCTCGAACAGCACGGGCCGGTGCAGGGGGGTGGGGCGGCGGTAGCGGATCGCCAGCCGTCCCGTCATGCCGGGATGGCCGCTGGCGATGTTCGCCATGCCGAGGATCTCGTCGAACCCGAGCGCGATCCACCCGCCGTGCACGAAGCCGGGCGGGCCCTCGTAGGCGGCGTGGAAGACGCCGCGGCCGACGAGCCGGCCGTCGCGCTCCTCGTACTCGATCGGGGGCGCGAGCGGGCTCACGACGCCCACCAACGGGCTCCGGGGCAGGTAGTCGTCGTGGTTCGTCTCGGGTCGGGAGCGCACGCCCGACGGGCGGGCACCCAGCTCGCCCCGCCGGTGGAGCTCGGCCGCGATCCGCTCGACCTCCTCGGCCGCGCTGGCGAGCTGCTCGCACGGCGCGTCCTCGGCCGTGAGCGTCGCGTCGACGAGGTGCCGGACGGCCTCGGCGAGACGCACCCGCTCCTCGGTGACGAAGGCGTCGCCGGGGGCAGCGTCCGCGGGCTCCATCACCTGCCCTTGTAGCTCGGCGGGCGCTTCTCCGCGAACGCACGCGGCCCTTCCTTGGCGTCCTCGCTCGCGAACACCTCCCAGCCGATCTTGTCCTGGACCTGCATGGCCTCGGTGTCGGGGAGGCCCTCGGTCTCGCGCCAGGCGCGCAGGATGGCCTGGCATGCCAGCGGTCCGTTCGCCGCGACCTGGTCGGCGACGGCGCGGGCGGCGGCGAGGGCATGCCCTTCGGGGACCACCCTGCTGATGAGCCCGAGCTGGAGTGCCTCGTAGGCGGGGATCGGCCGGCAGGTCAGGAGGATGTCCATCGCCCGGGCGTACGGGATCTGACGGGGGAGCCGCACCGCCGAGCCGCCGAGCGGGAACAGGGCGCGCTTCGCCTCCCACACGCCGAAGGTTGCGGAGTCGGCGGCGACGCGGAGGTCGGTGCCCTGCAGCATCTCGGTGCCGCCGGCGACGGCGTAGCCCTCGACCGCGGCGACGAGCGGCTTCGACAGGCGGTAGTCGCGCAGCAAGGCCTTCCAGTGCAGGTTCGGCTCCGCGGCCATGCGCGAGCGCACGTGCTCGCTCTGCGACGGGTTCGACATCGCCTTCAGGTCGGCGCCGGACGAGAAGTGGCCGCCGGCACCGGTGAGGATCGCCACCCGCACCTCGGGCTCACGGTCGACGTAGTCGAACCCGTCGGCGAGCCCGACGAGCATGTCGGGGCTCAGCGCGTTGCGTGCCTCGGGCCGGTCCATCGTCAGGATCACGACGTGCCCGTCGCGCTCGGCGCGGCAGTGCTGGGTGCTGAGGTCGAGCAGCTCGGGCATGGGACACCTCGGGTCGGACGGCCGGCCGGAAACTAGAACCGATTCTAGCCAGGGCGGTTTTCGGACTAGGTTGGACGAAATGCGCATCGAAGACGTCGACCTCGCCGACGGCGCGACCTTCCTCTCCGGTCCGCCTCACGACTACTTCGACTTCCTCCGGCGCGAGCATCCCGTCGCCTGGGTCGACCACGTCGAGCTCGACGGCCCCGGCTTCTGGGCGCTGACGAGGTGGGACGACGTGATGGCCGTCGAACGCGACCCCGAGACGTTCTCGTCGTATGCGGGCGGCGCGTTCATCGGTCCGGTCGACGAGGGGACGCGGTTGATGATGATCAACCAGGACCCGCCCCGGCACACGCGGCTGCGCAAGCTCGTGAGTCGCATGTTCACTCCCCGCCACATCCGCTCGATCGAGGGTCACGTGCGCGCGGCGGCGAAGGAGATCGTCGACCGCGTCGCGCCGAAGGGCGAGATCGACTTCGTCACCGAGGTCGCGGCCGACCTTCCGCTCATCGTGATCGCCGAGCTGATCGGCGTTCCGCAGGAGGACCGGCACAAGGTCTTCGAGTGGTCGAACAAGATGGTCGGCGCCGAGGACCCGGAGTACGGCGCCGACAGCGACGTGCAGGAGGTCGCGGCCGAGCTCTACGCCTACGCGCAGAGCCTCGCCGAGGAACGCCTTGCTGACCCCGGCGAAGACATCGTGACGCTGCTGCTCACCGGCGAGGTCGACGGCGAGAAGCTCGACGTCCTCGAGTTCAACGTCTTCTTCCTGCTGCTCGCGGTGGCGGGCAACGAGACGACCCGCAACCTGATCACCGGCGGGACGCTCACGCTGCTCGAGCACGACGACCAGCGCGAGCAGTTCCTGCGCCAACCCGACGTCCTCGAGCCGGCCGTCGAGGAGATGCTGCGCTACGTCAGCCCCGTCAACTACTTCCGCCGCACCGCCACCCGTGACACCGAGGTCCGGGGCGTCCCGATCAAGGACGGCGACAAGATCACGCTCTGGTACCCGGCGGCGAACCGGGACCCCGACCAGTTCCCGGACCCGCACACCTTCGACGTCGACCGCGAGCCGAACGAGCACGTCGCCTTCGGCGGCCGCGGCCCGCACTTCTGCCTCGGTGCCAACCTCGCCCGCTTCGAGATCAACTGCATGTTCGAGGAGCTGCGCCGAATCCTGCCCGACATGGAGCTCACTGGGCCCGTCGAGCGGCTGCACATGAACCTCATCAACGGCATCAAGCACATGCCGGTGAAGTTCACGCCGGTCGAGATCTGACGGATCCGGCTACACGCGCTCCACGACGATCGTCAGCGCGGGGAATCGGAACGTGACCGTGTTGCCCTGGCACATGTAGGTCGCGTCGCCGTTGAGCCCGAACGTCTCCTTGACGCCGGCCCCGTCGGGCGGCAGCGGGATGTTGAGCATCGAGCCGTTCGTGAAGGTCAGCACCAGCGTCCCGCTCAGCGCGGTGATGTTGAAGTTCGCCGTCTGAGCCGTCGGCACGAACGTCCCGTCGGACTGCGCCTTGAGCACCGCCGTCCCGCTGGTCGTCCCGCCCTGGCTCGGCACGGAGAACTGCACCTTGTCCGAGCCGTCGTCCGTGAAGTGGAACGTGTTGTCGGGCTTGAGCTCGATGCGACGGCCGCCGAACCCGCCGACGATCGTGGTCGGCCCGAACTGGGTCTGCACCGGCCCGTCGTAGTCCATGCGGGTGAAGCGGAAGGTCCCGCGGATGCACGAGGCCGGGTCGTTGGCGGCGGTTGTGGCCGGCGAGCTCGGCGTCGACGCGGTGGTGGACTTCGACTTCGTCTGCTTCGAGCCGGAGTCGTTCGAGCACGCCACGAGCAGCGCGCTCGTGAGCAACAGGGTGATCAGCGGGACGGTGCGGAGAGGAAGGCGGCGCATCGGTGCTCGAGTGTCGTGCGAAGCCGTGGAGCGTAGTGGCTCGGGCTCGAACGATCAGGCGGGCTGCCGGGCGCGGACGAGCTCGACCACGTCCGGCAACGAGGCGACCCGTTCGACGTCGAGATGGGCATGGAAGTCGTACGGGTCGACGAGCACCGGGTGCACGTCGGCGGCCCGGGCGCCCTCGACATCGGCGCCCGGCGTGTCGCCGACGTGGATGGCGCGAGCGGCCGGCACGCCGAGGGCGTCGAGGGCGAGATCGAAGATGCGGGGGTCCGGCTTCGCGAGGCCGACGACGGTCGAGTCGAGGATGACCTCCACCGACGCGCCCGGGCCGGGGCCGACCTGGCAGATGGCGTCGTCGCGCAGCCGCTGCTCGGCGTTCCCGTCCGCGTTCGAGACGATCGCGAGGCGGGTGCCGAGTGCGCCGAGGCGTCGGAGCGCGTCCACCGATCCCGGAACGACCCGGCTCCAGATCTCGCCGGTCGCGAACTCGTTGAGCAGGTGCTCGACGACCTCGTCGACGTTCTCCTCGGGCGCGCCGCACGCGCGTGCATACGCTCGGTTGTACGCGACCCAGATGTCGCGGTCGCCTTCGGTGAACTCGATGAGCGCGGCGACCCCCGCGTAGTGCGCGCGGTCCAGGAGAGGCGGGTCGACACGCACGCCCGCGCGCTCGAACGCTCCTGCGACCCGGTCGTGATCGGGGAGCACGAGCACGCCGCCGACGTCGACCAGGACAGCTTCGATGGGGGGCATGTCGCCGAAACAGTACCGGAGGCCCGAAACACCGCCTGGTACGGTCGTCGCGTGCAGTTCCGGCGCATCAACGCTCTCCCGCCGTATGTCTTCGCGACGATCGACGAGCTCAAGATGGACGCGCGCCGCGCCGGCGAGGACGTCATCGACCTCGGGTTCGGCAACCCCGACATCCCATCGCCCGATGTCGCGGTCGAGAAGCTCTGCGAGGCGGTGCGCAACCCGCGCAACCATCGCTACTCCGCCAGCCGCGGCATCCCGAAGCTGCGCCTCGCGATCACGGATCTGTACCGCCGCCGGTTCGGCGTCGAGCTGGACCCGGACACGCAGGCGTGCACGACGATCGGGGCGAAGGAGGGCTACTCGCACCTGATGTGGACGCTGCTCGGCCCGGGCGACGCCGCGCTCGTGCCGAGCCCGTCGTACCCGATCCACATCTGGGGCCCGATCTTCGCCGGCGCCGAGGTCCGCCACGTCCGCCTCGGGCCGGAGGAGGATTTCTTCGCCAACCTGCTGGAGGCGTGGGAGGAGTCGTGGCCGCGGCCCCGCGTCATCGTCCTGTCCTTCCCGCACAACCCGACCACGGCGTGCGTCGACCTCGAGTTCATGACCCGCATGGTCGAGTTCGCGCAACAGCACGGCGTGTTGCTCGTCCACGACTTCGCGTACGCCGACCTCGGCTACGATGGCTTCGAGCCGCCGTCGATCCTGCAGGTGCCGGGCGCCACCGACGTCGCCGTCGAGCTGTACACGCTCACCAAGTCGTTCTCGATGGCGGGCTGGCGCATGGGGTTCCTCGTCGGCAACGCGGAGGTCGTCGCCGCCCTCGGGAAGCTCAAGAGCTACCTCGACTACGGCACGTTCCAGCCCATTCAGATCGCGTCCATCGTCGCGATGAACGAGGCGCCCGACTACCCGCTCGAGGTCAACGCCGTCTACCGCGGCCGGCGCGACGCGCTCATCGACGGCCTGGCGCGCTGCGGATGGGAGATCGAACGGCCCCGGGGCACGATGTTCGTCTGGGCGCCGATCCCCGAGCCCTACGAGGAGATGGGCAGCCTCGAGTTCGCCAAGATGCTCGTGCCGGAGGCAAAGATCGCTGTCTCGCCCGGCGTCGGCTTCGGCCCCGGCGGTGAGGGCTTCGTGCGCTTCGCGCTCGTCGAGAACGAGCAGCGCATCGGCCAAGCCGTCCGCGGCATCCGCCGCGCGCTCACGAAACTGGGCTGACCTGCGCCGCCGCCTCGTCCGAGGCTTACGTGCCGACGATGCCGTGGAGGCAGAAGCTGACGGCGGCCTCGGCGGTGCGGTCGACGGGCTCGTTGCGGTCGAACACGTAGGTGCGGGTCAGCTGGTTGCACGCGCCCACGATCGCCTCGGCGAGCATCTCGGGGTTCTGATCGGCGATCAGTCCCTCGACGATCGCCTCCTTGATGTGGCGCGCCGCGTCGGCGATGGCGACGTCGTGGTTCCGCCGCAGCACGGGCGCGAACCGCTCGTCGCTGGCGGCGAACTGGAACAGCGTGAAGTACTTGCGGTGCTCGAGGAACCAATCGATCGTGGCGCGGATGCCCAGCTCGATGCGCACGACGGGATTGGGCTCCTCGCCGATCGCCTGTTGCTGGCGACGGCGGAGATCCTGCTGCGATTCGCGCAGGATCTCCGAGAGCAGCTCCTCCTTCGACGAGAAGTACCAGTAGAAGACGCCCTTCCCGACGCGGAGGCTCTCGACGATGTCGGCGACGGAGGTGGGGTGGTAGCCGCGCTCGGCGAAGAGCGCGGCCGCGTGCTCCATGAGTTGACGCCGCCGGTCCTTGCCCCGTTGCGTGAGCTTTCGCCGCATCGTCCTCCCCGGTCGGCCCCAAAAGGCGCCGTCGCCGGCGGCGAGGGTACGGTGACTTGACCATTCGGTCAAGAACGTTCGACTGCGACGCTCGCGTAGGCTCAGCGACGCGCGACCCACCCGGGTCCGAGGGGGAGCGGTGCTCTACTGGATCATCAAGGCGGTCCTCACGCCCGTCCTGCGCCTCGTCTACCGGGTGCGGATCGAGGGCCGCGACCACGTGCCCAGCCAGGGCCCGGTGATCCTGGCCGCCAACCACCGCTCTTTCATGGACTCGTTGTTCCTCCCGCTGGTGATCCGGCGACGGGTGACGTTCGTGGCCAAGGCCGAGTACTTCGACGACAAGAAGACGGCATGGTTCTTCCGCGGCGTGGGACAGATCCCGATCCGCCGTGAAGGCGGCAGCGCCAGCGAGCGGGCGTTGGCGTCGGCGACCGAGGTGCTCGAGCAGGGACAGGTGTTCGGCATCTACCCGGAAGGCACCCGGACGCGGGACGGCTACCTGCACCGTGGCCACACCGGCGTCGCCCGCCTCGCGCTCCGCACCGGGGCTCCGATCGTGCCCGTCGGCATGGTCGGCACCGACGACATCAACCCCATCGGCAGGAAGCTCCCGCGGCTGTTCCGCACCGTGCGGATCCAGTTCGGCACGCCGATCACGGCCGATCGGTACACGGGGCGGGAGCAGGACCGGCTCGTGCTGCGCCAGCTCACCGACGAGGTGATGTTCGAGCTGCAGCAGCTGTCCGGCTACGAGTACGTCGACACGTACGCCACGAAGAAGGCGGAGGACATGCCGGTGGAGCCCGTGCCGCTGGCCACGCTCGAAGCGGCCGCCAGCCCGGCGGCGGTCGCGTAGCGCTTAGCCGGCGTCGTTCGCCCAGCCGCGCGCCCGCTCAATCGCGCGGTGCCATTCGTCGTACTTGCGGGCGACGTCGGCGGCCGGCATCGCCGGCTCGAATACGGACTCCTCGGCCCAGCTCGCCGCGGCTTCCGATGGCGACCCCCAGACTCCCTCCGCCAGTCCGGCCAGGTACGCGGCGCCCAGCGCAGTCGTCTCCTTCACCGTCGGCCGGCGGACGGGAACGCCGAGCACGTCGGCCTGGAACTGGCAGAGGACGTCCATCACGCTGGCGCCGCCGTCGACCCGGAGCTCGCTGATCTTCGTGCCGGCCGCGCCCGTGATCGCGTCGACGACGTCGCGCGTCTGCCACGCCATCGACTCCACGACCGCCCGCGCGATCTGCGGGCGGCCGGAGCCGCGCGTCAGGCCGAACACCGAGCCGCGCGCGTACGGGTCCCACCACGGCGAACCGAGCCCGGTGAACGCCGGCACGAACACGACGCCACCACTGTCCTCCACGCCGGCGGCGAGGGGGCCGGTCTCGGCCGCGTCGCCGATGATGCCGATGCCGTCGCGCAGCCACTGGATCGCCGCCCCGGTGACGAAGATCGCGCCTTCCATCACGTACGCGATGTCGCCGCCGAGGTCCCAGCCCACGCTGGTGAGCAGTCCCTCGGTCGGCGGCGGGTGTGCAGGCCCGAGGTTCATGAGGACGAAGGAGCCCGTGCCGTAGGTGTTCTTCGACATCCCGGTCTCGAAGCACGCCTGCCCGAACAACGCCGACTGCTGATCGCCGGCGATGCCGCTCACCGGCACGGCGAGTCCGGCGGCGACCTCGGGCTCGGTGACACCGAACCGGCCGCTACTCGGCCGGACCTCGGGAAGGGACGCGCGTGGCACGCCGAACAAGGCGCACAGCTCGTCCGACCAGTCGAGGGCGTCGATGTCGTACAGCAAGGTGCGGCTGGCGTTCGACGGGTCGGTCGCGTGCACGCCACCGTTCGGGCCACCGGTGAGGCGCCAGAGGATCCAGCTGTCGACGGTGCCGAGAGCGAGATCGAGCCCGACTTCGACGCCGCCCTCGGTGAGGAGCCACTCCCACTTGGTCGCCGAGAAGTACGAGTCGAGGACGAGCCCGGTCCGCTCGCGCACGAGCGGCTCCCTTCCGGCGGCTCGGAGCTCGTCGCAGCGCCCGGCCGTCCGCCGGTCCTGCCAGACGATGGCCCGGTGGAGCGGCCGACCCGTCCGCAGGTCCCACACGACGGCGGTCTCGCGCTGGTTCGTGATGCCGATCGCAGTGACCGACCGGCCGGAGGCGGCGAGCTCGGACTGCACCCCGGCGAGTGTCTCTACGGTCGCGGTCCAGATCTCGTCCGCGTCGTGCTCGACCCAGCCCGGCTGCGGGAAGTACTGCCGGAACTCGCGGTACGACCAGGCGAGCAGGGTCCCGTGCTCGTCGACCGCGAACGAGCGCACGCCGGTGGTGCCGGCGTCGATGGCAAGGCAGACGCTCACCAGTCGATGGCGTCAGGCCGGCGTCGACGGCCGCCGCCGAGTGTCGCGGCGAGCTCCTGCCCGACGTGGCGATCGCGCGGCCGGAACTCGATCGCGATCTCCCGACCGGTGGCGTCGCGGATCCGCACCTGGAGGAGGGGCAGGTAGCTGCGCAGCTTCTCGAGCGTGAACGCCGAATGGCGCTTGGCGATGAGCAGGTCGTCCACGCTCAGCTGGCGCCGCCGAGGCGGCGAGCGGAACAGGATGATTCGCTGGTCCGTGAGCGCGACGTAGTGCCGCGACCGGCTCTTGAACAGCAACGGGACCCGACCACCGCACTCGGTGGCCCACACCTCACTGCACGCGCTGATGTACTCGTTGCTGCCGAGCGACGGCGTCGTGGCGGCGATGATCTGCTCGCGCACCCGCTTCCGGCCCACGGTGCCTCTTCCGCTCTCGTCGGACGCGCCGAAGGCTACCGGTCACGAACGAGCCCTTCCGCGCTCCGCCGCGGCTGCGGCAGGATGGATGCGACTCCCGTCTGAAGGGAGACGCGTTGGCGGAGGTGCAGATGCGGATCGGCGTACTCACCGGCGGTGGCGACTGCCCCGGCCTGAACGCGGTGATCCGGGCGGTCGTCCGCAAGGGTGAGGGCATGTACGGCCACAACGTCGTCGGGTTCCGTCACGGCTGGCGCGGCGTCATCGAGTGCGAGACGGTCGATCTCACCACCGCCAACACCCGCGGCCTTCTCCACCGCGGGGGGACGATCCTCGGCAGCTCCCGCACCAACCCGTACAAGACCGAGGATGGTGTGGCCCGCGTCCACGACACGATCGAGCGGGAGCGCATCGACGCGATGATCCCGATCGGCGGCGAGGACACGCTCGGCGTCGCCGCCAAGCTCGGTGGTGACGGCGTCAACCTCGTCGGCGTGCCGAAGACGATCGACAACGACCTCTCGGCCACCGACTTCACCTTCGGCTTCAACACCGCCGTCCAGATCGCGACGGACGCGATCGACCGGCTGCACACGACCGCCGAGAGTCACGACCGCGTCATGGTCGTCGAGGTCATGGGGCGTCACGCGGGATGGATCGCGACGTATTCCGGCATCGCCGGCGGCGCCGACATCATCCTCGTGCCCGAGGAGCCGTTCGACATCGGCGACGTGTGTGACCGCATCCGTCACCGCCACCGGCGCGGAGCCAACTTCTCGATCGTCGTGGTCGCCGAGGGCGCCGTCCCGGTCGAGGGCACCATGGCGCTCCAGTCGGGCGAAGTGGACGAGTTCGGGCACGTGCGGCTGGGCGGGATCAGCAACGATCTCGCGAAGGCGATCGAGGAGCGAACCGGGTTCGAGACGCGCGTGACGATTCTGGGCCATGTCTTGCGCGGCGGCACGCCCACCGCCTACGACCGCGTGCTCGCGACCCGCTTCGGAATCGAAGCGATCGACGCTGTGAACGACGGGGAGTTCGGGATCATGGTCGCGCTCCAGGGTTCCGGCATCGTTCGCGTCCCGATCGAGGACGGGGTGCGACAGCTCAAGACCGTCGATCCGCAGCTGTACGACGTCGCCAGCGTGTTCTTCGGCTGAGCGCGCGTGCGCACCTAGCATCCGCGGCGACGGAGGAGGAGGAGTGGGCGACGCGCTCGACGAGCTCCTGGCCCTGCTCGAGCTCGAGCCGCTCGAGGTCAATCTCTTTCGCGGGCTCAGCCCGCACGAGGACCGCCAGCGCGTGTTCGGCGGGCAGGTCGCGGCGCAGGCACTGGTGGCGGCAGGCCGCACGGTCGGCGACGACCGACCGGTGCACTCGCTGCACGCGTACTTCCTGCGGCCGGGGGATCCGAACGTGCCGATCGTGTACGAGGTCGACCGCATCCGCGACGGCAAGAGCTTCACGACTCGGCGTGTCGTCGCGATCCAGCACGGCCGCGCGATCTTCAACCTGGCGGCGTCGTTCCAGATCGTCGAGCAGGGCCCCGATCACCAGATGCCGATGCCATCGGTGCCCGATCCCGACGAGCTCCCCACGTGGCAGCAGCGCGTCGAGCCGTACCTCGAGCGCCTGGGCCCGGACCTCGCCCAGTGGCTCGTCCGCGAGCGGCCGATCGATTCGCGGCCGGTGGACGACCCCCGCTGGCTCGACCCGAGCCCGCGCGAGCCCGAGCAGGACGTGTGGATCAAAGCCAACGGCTCGCTGCCCACGGCGCCGCTCATCCACGAGTGCGTCGTCGCTTACGCGTCTGACCTCACACTGCTCGACACCGCCATGTTCCCGCACGCGATCTCGTACCGCGAGCAGCAGTACATGATCGCCAGCCTCGACCACGCGATGTGGTTCCACCGTCCGTTCCGCGCCGACGAGTGGCTGCTGTACCACCAGACGAGCCCGAACGCCTCGCGCGCTCGCGGCATCGCGCAAGGGGAGATCTTCTGCCGCGACGGAACGCTGGCCATCACCGTCATCCAGGAGGGGCTCATCCGGCCGATCGACGCCGACTGACCAACGCGACGGCCCCCATAAGCTTGGTCGCGTGGCTTCCCCCGACGGGCGGATCGACCTCCGCTCCGACACCGTCACGACCCCGACCCCGGAGATGCGGCGCGCGATGGCCGAGGCCGAGGTCGGTGACGACGTCTACGGCGAGGACCCCACGATCAACCGCTTCCAGGAACGGGCAGCCGAGCTGCTCGGGAAAGAGTCGGCGCTGTACGTCCCGTCCGGGACGATGGCCAACCAGCTCGCGCTGCGCGTCCTGGCGCGACCGGGCACGGAGGTGCTGTGCGCGGCACGAGCACACGTGTTCCGGTACGAGGCGGCGGCAGGGCCGTGGAACTCGGGTGTCCAGCTGCATCCGTTCGCGGACGAGGACGGCCTGTTGGATGCCGGCGCGCTCGACGAGACGATCCAGGACTCCGGTCACCATTCGCCGGCGGTGTCGCTGATCGCGATCGAGAACACGCACATGCCCTCGTGTGGCCGGCCGTGGCGTATGGACGAGGTCACGCGCGTGGGCGACGTCGGCGCCCGCCACGGCATCGCGCTCTACTGCGACGGCGCCCGCATCTGGAACGCGTCGATCGCGCTCGGCGTTCCGGCGCGTGAGCTCGTGGCCCCGGCGACGGCGGTGATGTTCTGCGTCTCGAAGGGCCTCGGCGCGCCGGTGGGCTCGGTGCTGTGCGGGCCCCGCGACGTCGTCCGGGAGGCCCGCGAGCACCGGCAGCGTCTCGGCGGCGCCATGCGGCAGGCCGGTGTGATCGCCGCCGCCGGGCTGGTCGCGCTGGACACGATGACCGACCGCTTGGCCGACGACCACCGCCGGGCGCGTCGCCTGGCGGAAGCCGTCGCCGAGCGATGGCCGGGATCGGTCGCGCCCGACACGGTCGAGACGAACATGGTCTGCGCCGCCGCCGACCGGCTGCCGAGCGACCTGCTCGACCGCCTCGACGGCGAAGGCATCCGGGCGGGCACGATCGACACCCGCACGGTACGGTTCGCGACCCACAAGGACGTCGACGATGCCGACATCGAGCGCGTCCTCAAAGCGTTCGCAGAGATGTAGGAGCAGGGACATGGCACGAGTCCTCATTACCGGCTGCTCGACCGGGTTCGGGCGCGCGACCGCCGTCGAGCTCACGAAGCGGGGTCACGAGGTGCTCGCGACCGCGCGCCGTCCCGAGACGCTCGAGGACCTCGACGTCACCGAGAAGCTGCGCCTCGACGTCGACGACGACAGCTCGGTCGACGATGCCCTGACGACCGCGGGCCGGATCGACGCGCTCGTGAACAACGCCGGGTTCGGGATCACCGGGCCCGTCGAGCACGTGCCGCTGGGCGAGCTGCGGCGCATGTTCGAGACGAACGTCGTCGGCGCCCTGCGCATGATCCAGGCGGTGCTGCCGCAGATGCGCGAGCGGGGCAGTGGCGCGATCGTCAACGTGACGTCGCTCGCGGGTCTCGTGACGCCACCGAACGGCGGCGCCTACTCGGCGACGAAGCACGCGCTCGAAGCGCTGTCCGAGGCGCTGCACTACGAGGTGGGTCACTTCGGCATCCGGGTCGCGCTCGTCGAGCCCGGCTTCTTCGAAACCGAGTTCCAGGCCAAGGAGCCGCGCTACGGGCTCGACGAGCCGCCGTACGACGAGCTCGACCGGCAGTGGCAGGCCGCGTTCGGCAAGCTCCAGGGCGACGGTCCCGCGCCGGGCGCCGAGGTCGTCGCCCAAGTGATCGCCGACGCGGTCGAGGGTACCGAGCCGAAGCTGCGTTGGCCGATCGGCGCCGATGCCGACATGGTGCTCTCGGCGCGCAGCACGATGGACGACGAGACGTTCGAGGCGACGATGCGAGGCGCGCTCGACCTCACCTGGTAGCCGCGCAACCCGAGCATCCGCGCGAGGGCCGGTACCCTGGGGCCGGGATGCCGACCGACGCCGAGATCCCAGACCGAGCACTCGCCGTCTACGCGCATCCCGACGACCCCGAGATCTCGGCGGGCGGCACGCTGGCGGCATGGGCCGAGGCCGGCGCCGACGTGTCGGTGCTCATTACCACCCAAGGCGACAAGGGCACCCAGGATCCTGACGCCGATCAAGAGGAGCTCGCCCGCCTGCGGGTGGAGGAGACGGCCAAGGCGGCGGCGCTGCTCGGATTCAGCGGGCACTTCCACCTCGGCTACCACGACGGTGAGCTGCCCGACGATCGCGAGCTACGCGGGTCGATCACCCGCTACGTGCGCGAGCTGCGGCCCGACGTGGTGCTCTGCCCCGACCCGACGGCCGTGTTCTTCGGCGACCGGTACTACAACCACCGCGACCACCGAGTCACCGGCTGGGCGACGCTCGACGCCATCGCGCCGGCGGCGGGGAACCCGAAGTACTTCGCCCATCAACTGGCGGAGGGGCTCGAGGTGCATCACGTGCAGACCGTGTACCTCTCCGGAACGCTCGAGCCGAACTGCTGGGTCGACATCAGCGACACGCTCGAGCGCAAGATCGACGGGCTCTTCTGTCACGCCAGCCAGCTCACCGACACCGGGGAGTGGTTCCGCCAGTTCCTGCGCGACCGAGCCGAGGAAGCGGGTCGCGAAGCCGATGTCGCCTACGCCGAGGGTTTCCGTCGCCTGAGCTTCGGCGGCTGACTACCGGGCGCGCTTGCCGCCTCGTTGCCACTCGGCCATCGCCCGCAGGACGAGGACGGCGACGATCCCGACGCCCACGGCGGCGCTGATCGCACCCACGGCCAGCCCGGCGACGACGGCGAGCCCACAGTCGCCCGAGCAGCCGACGTCGACCAGGCCGTAGCCGATGATCCCGCCGAACGCGCCGGCGAGGAAGACGCTCAGGAACGCGAGGACGTACGCGCCGCGGGACGGGAGCCCGGCGGGGACGAGCGAATCACCCGGATCGCCGGAACCGTTCGCGCCGTTCGCGCCGTCGCCCGGGGCGTCGTCGGCCATGAAGCGGGATCGTACGGCGGTCGACGGCCCGCCAACCATGCGCGTGCCACACTGACGGCATGGCCGGGACCGTGCGCGAGTGGCTTGTCGCCGGCGCGCTCGTCGAGTCCGACGGTCGCCTGTTGTTCGTCCGCAACCAGCGCCGGGGTGGGTACGAGGACTGGAGCACACCCGGCGGCGTCATCGACGCCGAGGACGGGTCCGTGCTCGACGGCCTCACGCGCGAGGTCGAGGAGGAGACGGGGCTCCGCGTCACGCGGTGGGAGGGTCCGCTGTACGAGGTCGAGGCCGTGGCCCCGGACCTCGGCTGGATCATGCGCTGCGAGGTCCACCGCGCCCTCGACTTCGAAGGCGAGGTGCAGGTGGCCGATCCCGACGGCATCGTCGTCGAAGCCGCGTTCGTCACCGCCGCCGATGCCACGACGATGATCGAACGTTGCCATCCGTGGGTGGGCGAGCCGATCGCCGAGTGGCTCGCCGAGCCGTGGGGTCCCGAGAGTGTCCGCCGGTACACCTACGAGGTTCGCGGCACGGCGCGCGCCGAGCTCGAGGTGACACGCACCGACCGCGATGGCGCCGTCCGCGACTGAGCCCACCATCCTCCACGTCGACCTCGACGCGTTCTACGCGTCGGTCGAGCAGCTCGCCGACCCCTCCTTGCGGGGCCGGCCCGTCATCGTCGGCGGGCTCGGACGGCGCGGCGTCGTCGCGGCCGCGAGCTACGAAGCGCGGCGTTACGGCGTCCACTCCGCGATGCCGATGGGTCGCGCCCGGCGCGCGTGCCCGGACGGCGTGTTCCTCGCGCCCCGCTTCGACGCATACGGCGAGGCGAGCCGCTCGGTGATGGCGATCCTGCGCGACGTCACGCCGCTGGTGGAGCCCCTGGCGCTGGACGAAGCCTTCCTCGACGTCAGCGGGGCGCGGCGCCTGCACGGCTCCGCCCCCGAGATCGCGACGTCGTTGCGCCGGCGGATCAACGACGACACGGGGCTCGTCGCTTCGGTCGGCGTCGCGACCACGAAGTTCGTCGCCAAGCTAGCGAGCGACCTCGCCAAGCCCGACGGCATGCTCGTCGTCGAGGCGGGCACCGAGATCGCGCTCATCCACCCGCTCGAGGTCCGCCGGCTGTGGGGCGTCGGGCCGAAGACGGGGGAGCGGTTGGCGCAACTCGGCGTGCGGACCATCGGCGACCTCGCCGCGCTGCCCGAGAACACCCTCGTCCACGCGCTGGGTGAGTCGCAGGGCCGGCACCTCCACGCGCTGGCGTGGAACCGGGACGACAGGTCGGTCGAGCCCGAGCGGGAGGTGAAGTCGATCGGCCACGAGGAGACGTTCCCGACCGACATCACCGACCGCGCCACGCTCGAGCGCGAGGTGCTCCGCATGTCCGAGCGCGTCGCCGAGCGGACGCGTGACGGGCGCTGTGCCGGCCGCACCGTGCAGCTGAAGCTGCGGTACAAGGACTTCCGGACCATCACGAGGTCGCGAACGCTGGCGGAGCCCACCAATCTCGCGTCGGACATCGCCACCGTCGCGCGCGCACTGCTCGATGCCGTCGAGATCGGCGACGGGATCCGACTGCTCGGCGTCGCCATGCAGCAACTCCAGGACGTCGACGGGACGGTCGCCGGCGGCAGCACCGCCGATCAGCTCCCGCTCGACATCGAGCGCAACGACACCAGCGCGGCACGTGGCGGCGACCCTCGACAACGCGCCGTCGAGGACTCGATGGACGCGGTCCGCCGCCGCTTCGGGGACGACGCGGTGGGCGCCGCCGCGCTGCTCGACCGCGACGCGCACACCGAGCCGGGACGGCGCCGCCGATGATCCGCATCGGCATCGTCGGGTGCGGGCACATCGGCACCGTCCACTCGTTCGCGCTGCGGCAGCTCGCCGACGCCGGCCTGATCGACGCCGGGGTGGTCGCGACGTTCGACGCCGACCCCGACCGGGCCGCGACCCTCGCCGCGCACCACGACGCCCGGCCCCGCACCCGGGTGGACGAACTGGTCGCCGACGTCGACGTCGTCTGGGTGTGCACGTGGACCGCGGCGCACCTCGAGGCCGTGTGCGCGGCAAGTGAGCGGTCCCGCGCCGTCTTCTGCGAGAAGCCGCTGGCCCCGACGCTGGCCGAGGCGGAGCAGCTCGCCGGCGTACTCGGGCGAGTGCCTCACCAAGTCGGGCTCGTGCTCCGCCACGCGCCCGTCTTCCGCGCTGCTGCCGACCTCGTCGCCGCCGGCACCTACGGGCGGCCCCTGGCGACCATCCTCCGGGACGACCAGTACTTCCCGATCCAGGGGTTCTACGCGTCGGCGTGGCGCGCCGACGTCGCCAAGGCGGGTGGCGGGACCCTGCTCGAGCACTCGATCCACGACGTCGACGTGCTGCGGTGGGTGCTCGGTAGAGCCGCCGGCGAGCCGCGCGAGGTCACGGCGCGCACGGCGGCGATGTTCGGGCATCCGGGCATCGATGACTCCACCACGCTGACCTTCCGCTTCGGCGACGGTTCCACGGCGACGATCGTCAGTGTCTGGCACCAGATCCTGTCCCGAGGGTCCCGCCGCCGCTTCGAGGTCTTCTGCGAGGACGCGTTGCTCTGGACCGACGACGACTACCTCGGCCCGTTGCACGTCGAGACCCGCAGCGGCGAGGAGCTCGTCGAATCGTCACCGCCGCCGTGGATCGACCGCTTCGAGATCGCCGAGGCGCTCGCCAAGCCGCTGGCGCAGTACGCCGAGCCGAGCAAGGCGTTCCTCGACGCGCTCGCCGGCGAGGGTGCTCGCGCCCGGGGCCATCCCGACGTCGAGGTCGCGATCGCCGCCCACCGACTCGTCGACCGGGCGTACCAGTCGGCTGCGGCCGGTGGCGGGCCGGTCCCATGCGACGTCCCGGGCCCGACGAGGACGACGGGAACGTCGGCGCGTTGAGGGGGGTTGGACCGCGCGCGACAATGATTTACAACCCAATCGGCGGAGCGCACCGCGTGGGGAAGCGTGGTGGCGCAAGAGGCGACTTGCATGCCCCTCTCGGAAGACGAGCAGCGGATCCTCAAGGAGATCGAGGCCAACCTCAACGAGACCGATCCCAGGCTGGTCCAAGAGGTCTCCGAGACGACCCTGTACCGGCACTCGGCCCGGGCGATCAAGTGGGCCGCGCTCGGGTTCATCGCCGGCCTGGCGCTCCTCCTCTTCACGTTCACCCGGGTGCTGCTGCTGGGGGTGGTCGGGTTCCTGGTCATGCTCGGGTGCCTGCTCGTGATCGAGCGGAACGTCCGCAAGCTGGGGAAGGCCGGCCTCGAGAACCTCACGGGATCCGTCCGGGCCGGGGCGCTCAAGAACATGTTCGGCAACGCCGGGCGCCGGTGGCGTGAGCGCTGGCGCCGCGACGACCAGTCCTGACCCGACGGGCGTCGTGGGATTCACGGCCGCGCAGGCCGCCCGGCTGACCGGCTGCACGCTCGCGCAGCTCTCCTCGTGGGAGCGGAGCGGGCTGGTGGCGCCGCCGCCGGGCCCGGCGCACCGGTACCGGTTCCAAGACCTCGTCGCGCTCGGCGTCGTCGCCTCGCTGCTCGATGCCGGGCTCAGCCTCGATCTCATCCGCGGCGCGGTCGGCGAGCTCGTCCATGGAGGCGACGACGACCCGCCGCACTCCCTCGTCACCGACGGCGGGACGGTCTGGGTATGCCGGGACGACCGCCAGGTCCTGGACGCGCTGCGACACGGGCCCGTCGCGTGCGTGATCGCGGTCGACCGGATCGGGCGGGACGTCGACGCCGCCGTCCGTGCGTTCGACGCCGAGCGCCAGTCGTTCGTGCAGGGACTGCGCGACGCCGAGGGCGGCGGGCCCCAGCCACCTCCTAGCGACGAACAGGCGCCGCCGGGCGGCGAAGCGGGGTCGGGTCGAGCCGGCGGCGCCAGCGCTCGCGGGCGTTCGCGCCCGCACGCAACGCAGCGCTGACCGAGCTCGCGTCCCTCCAGGCCCCGCGGGCGACCTCGGCGTCGGGCACAGCGGACCCGTAGCGCGCCGCGCTGTAAGTCTCAGCGAGGTGACGGAGCGGTGGTGCGACCGCGTCCGGCAGGCGCTCGGGCGCAACGTCGGCCAGCTCGCGTGGCGTGCGCGCCGGCTGGCGATCGACCCCCGCCTCGCTCAACCGGTCGAGCACCTCTTCCCACGCGCCGGTCACCGCGACCGCAGGGTCCGGGTCGTCACGCCGCCGGTTCCGGCGCCGGCGCTTGGCCGTCACGATGAGCACCCCGACACCGATCACGCCCGCGGCGGCGCCTGCGGCCAGCGCCGCCCCGATCGTCCAGTCGAACGAGAAGCCGTCGCGGCTGCGCCCGGCGACCGGTGCGCCGATGTCGATCTGCGCCGTGCCGCGCGGGGCCGTCGGTGCCGGCGCGGTGGTCGGTGCGGACGGTGGCGGCGTGGTGGTCGCGGGTGCGGACGGCGCCGAGCCCGCCGGTGTGGACGCGCGCGCGCCTCCCGGCAGCCGGCTGCCGCCCGGCAGGTCGCTGTCCGGAGTCGGCTCGAAGCGCGTCCAGCCCACGCCGGCCAGCCAGACCTCGCCCCAGGCGTGGGCGTCTTCCGACGTGACGCTGTAGAGCCCTGCGGTGCTGTCGTACCGGCCCGGCGTGTACCCGACCGCGACCCGGGCGGGCAGGCCAACCGCGCGCGCCATCGCCGTGAAGCTGCTCGCGAACTGCACGCAGAAGCCGATCCGGCTCTGGAGGAACTGGCTGATGGCGTTCTGACTCTGGGCGTCGGTCCCGAGGTCGACGTCGAGGGAGTAACGGAAGCCCTGCGCCGGGTCGAGGAAGAACTGCTCGAGGGCCTGGGCGCGGTCGTAAGGAGTGCCCGCGCCGGCGGTGATCGCCCGCGCCGTGTCGCGCACGTCGGCGGGGAAGTCGGTCGGCAGCTTGGTGTACCCGCGCATCTCGGCCGGCAGCGGTGCGTCGGTGCCGGCGATCTGCGCCGCGGTCAGCGGTTCGACGGCGCCCGGCGGCAGTCGGGACCTCACGGTGTACGTGAGGTCGCTCGGGTTGGAATGGTTGGAGACAAGCGTGCTCGACGCCTTCACGACGAGCGGGTCGTCGCCTCCTTCGAGCCGCACAGCCTGGTAGGCGGCCGGGAGCCAGCGGTCGGCGAGGCCGGTGATGTGGAACTCCTGCCGCAGCATGGTGGCGTCGACGGGCCCGTGCAGCCCGTCCTGCACTTCGTCGCCGCCTTGGGCGGAGAGCGTCCATTCACCGCCGTTCGTGCTCTCGTACCGGTCGAGCGCGGCTACGCGCCAGTAGTCCGCGCGTGGTGAGCGTACGGTGAACACCTCGCTCCGCCCGCGTCCGACGAAGTCCTCGCCGACGCGCGCCAGCGGCGGCTCGACCCGATAGCTGCGGTCGGCGGGGCCGAGCCCGCGTACGTCGAGCAACGGGTCGGCGTCGGCGCCGGGGAGTGCGGGCCCGACCACGAGCCCGCCCAGGACGGCCACGGCGCCGGCGAGCGCGCCGAGCGTCAGCACCGAGGCGCTGCTTCGGACCCGCCGGCCGGAGAACGCCGCCCGGCCCCGGGTCACGAGCGACTGGTTCTGCACGAGCAGGAACAAGAGCGCGGCGACGAAGTAGCCGGCGGTCGTCCGGGTCGCGAGCGAGTCGGTGCCGAGGGTGGACGCCCACACGAACAGCGCCAGCGACGGCGCGACGGCGCCGATCGTCGCCCGGCGCCAGAACGCGAGCGCGTCCGCCGTGGCGGCCATCACCCACACGACGAGGACGGACAGGACGATCGCGCCGTTCGTGGCCGGCGCAGGCACCACTGCCGTGCGCAGTTCGTGCACGCCGTCGCCGAGCCGGTCGGCGAGGACGCGGAACGTTTCGGCGGTGGGAATGCCGTACAGCGTGGTGTGCGGCGCCAGCACCCAGATCAGGTAGATCGCCAGCCCCGACATCGACAGCGAGAGCGCGTCGAGGAGCGACCAGCCGCGCGTGCGCGCCACGAAGCCGAGGAGGTGCGCGAGCAGCACCGCCGCGACCACGGGCAGCACGAACCGCCCGGACTCGAACACGCGCCCGAGCGTGAGCGCGGCCGCGGTGCTCAGCGCGGCGAGTGCGAGCGAGGGGAGCGCGGTGGAGGTGCGAGATGCCATCGGGTCATGGCCTGGTTCCAGGCGGTCGGGAAGGGCGTCCGGGACGCGTCGACGGCGACGAGGCCGGACCACGTGACGAGGGCGGGCGGTGGTTGCGTTTCGGGCCGGGTGCCGACCATCACGGCGGTGCCGTGCGCCGTGAGCGCCCCAAGCGCGTCGAGCTCGACGTCACCGAGCGAGCCGACGATCGCGACCACGAGCGCCGCCCGGCGATGCGCCCGCAGCGAGGTGAGCAGGCCGGCGAGATGATCCTCGCCCCCGGGCTCGATCGTGGCGAGTCGGTCCATCACCGCCCAGCCTGAGCGGGCGGTCGGCGCGCCGAGCGACTGCCCGTTGCTCGCGATCACCTCGACCCGTCGCCGCATCCGGGTGAGCCGGTCGACGACCGATGCCGTCGCCTCGACCGCGGTCTCGAACGATCGTCCGTCGTGGGCGTCGGGCCGGGTGTCGAGCAGGACGATGGCGCGCGCCCGCCACTGGGCCTCGTCCTGGCGGATCATCAGGTCGCCGACGCGCGCGGTCGAACGCCAGTGGACGCGCCGGAGGTCGTCGCCGACCTCGTACTCGCGCAGGGTGAGGAAGTCCTCGCCGTCGGCGGCCTGCGCCCGTGCGTTGACGGTCTCGACCGACGCGACCAGGCGACCGCCGGCTTGGCGCGGGGCGAGGACGTCGTGGACGCGCGGGCACACGAGCACGTCGCCGGGCGTCGTGAGCGTCCACGTGCGCCGGGCGAGGCCGAAGGGGTCGGACGCCGACACGGCGAGCGGGCCGAGATGGAACCGGCCGCGACGGTCGGTCGGCAGGCGGTACGCGGCCTTCGCTGTCTCGTCCGCCGGAAGTGAGGGGAGCACGAAGCGCGCGGCGCGCTGGCCGTTGTCGAAGACGTCGGTGACGGTCAGGAGCGGGGTCGCCCGGTTGGAGCGGTTCGTGAGCGTGAGCTCGACCAGGCCGTCGCCGCCAACGCACAGCCGGGGCGGACGGATCGCGCGCTGGGCGACGAGGTCGTAGCGGCGCGTGCGCGCCCACACCATGCTCGTGACCAACAGGACGGCGATGCCCGTCGTCAGGATCCAGAGCTCGACCGTCCCCAGCAGCCGTCCCGCGACCGCGAGGCCGAGCGCGGCTCCGGCGAGACTCCATCCGCGGCGCGTCAGGACGCGAGCCGTCGGGCGCACGACGTGTCAGCCCGTCGCGCCCGGCACCGGCACGGATGCGAGCAGCTCCCGGACGATGTCGCCGGGTGCCGCGCCGCGCAGCTGGGCATCCGGCGCGAGCAGCAGCCGGTGCTCGAGGACCGCGACGGCGAGACGCTTCACGTCGTCGGGGACGACGTAGTCGCGCCCGATGCTGGCGGCGAGTGCGCGCGCGGCGCGCTGGAGCGCGAGCGCGCCGCGGGGGCTGACGCCGAGGGCGAGGTCGCGGTGCTGACGGGTCGCCGTCACGAGGTCGACGATGTACGCCTTGAGGTTGTGGGCCACGTGCACGTCGGCGACGGCGTGAGCGCCGGCGACGACCTCGGCCGCCGACGTCACCGGCGCGAGCTCCTCCACGGTGGCGTGACTGCCGTGCGTCTCGAGGATGGCGCGCTCGGCCTCGTGACTCGGATAGCCCATCTGGATCCGCATCAGGAACCGGTCGAGCTGGGCCTCGGGCAGCGGATAGGTGCCCTCGAGCTCGATCGGGTTCTGCGTCGCGATCACCATGAACGGGCGCGGCAGGGGATAGGTGCGCGCGTCCACCGTGACCTGACGCTCCTCCATCGCCTCGAGCAACGCCGACTGGGTCTTGGGCGACGCCCGGTTGATCTCGTCGGCCAGCACGATGTCGGCGAACACGCCTCCGCGCCGGAACTCGAACTCGTTCTCCACCCGGTTCCACACCGACACCCCGGTCACGTCCGACGGCAGCAGGTCGGGCGTGAACTGGATCCGGCTCCACGTCCCGTCGATCGAGCGGG
The DNA here is from genome assembly GCA_035316005.1 of Acidimicrobiia bacterium. Lineage (GTDB taxonomy): Bacteria > Actinomycetota > Acidimicrobiia > IMCC26256 > JACDBD01 > JALZAA01. The sequence goes on from DATFXK010000218.1 coordinate 38,604, forward strand.
CGATCGCCTTCGCCAAGGAGGTCTTCCCGACGCCGGGTACGTCCTCGATCAGCAGATGACCCTCGGCGAAGAGGCACACGAGCGCGAGGCGCACCGGCTCACGCTTGCCCTGGATCACGCGTTCGAGGTTGGCGAGCAGGGCGTCGAACAGGGCTCCGAACGACGTGCGGCGGGGAGCCGGCGCGGTCTGCACGGCGGGGGTCTCCTTTCGAGCGGCATCAGCCTAAGGGCTGGGCGCGCACTACCGTCGCCGCCGTGCGGCCGGACAACGCCACCGGCGGCGCCCGCTTCTGGGCCCGCGCCGCCGCCGCGGTCGCGCGCCACCCACGGCTGTGGCCCACGGCCGTTGCGCAGGCGGGCC
>DATFXK010000219.1:0-3178 GCA_035316005.1 Acidimicrobiia bacterium
CGTCATCGTGCTCGAGCAGAACTACCGGTCGACGCAACGCATCCTCGACGCCGCCAACGCCGTCATCCTCAACAACGCCGCCCGCCGCCCCAAGCACCTGTGGACCGACCAGGTGGGCGGCGAGCTCATCACCCGGTACCACGCCGAGGACGAGCACGACGAGGCGGCGTACATCGCCCACGAGATCGGGCGCCTCACCGACACCGAGGGCCATGCCTTCTCGGACATCGCCGTCTTCTACCGGACCAACGCGCAGAGTCGCGTGATCGAGGAGACGCTCGTCCGTGCCGGGCATCCGTACCGTGTCGTCGGCGGCGTGCGGTTCTACGACCGCCGCGAGGTGAAGGATTCCCTCGCCTACCTGCGCGCGCTCGTCAACCCCGACGACGAAGTGAGCTGGCGACGGATCGTGAACGTGCCCAAGCGCGGCGTCGGCGACACGTCGGTGAGCAAAGTGAGCGCGTACGCGCAGGAGCACGGCATGACCTTCCGTGACGCGCTCCACCGCGCCGACGCCGCCGGCGTCAGCGGCAAGGCGTGGGGTGGCATCCGCGACCTCCTCGACATCCTCGCCGAGGTCGAAGGTGCCGCCGATGCCGGGGTGGCGCCGGTCGTCCAGGCCGTGCTCGAGGACACCGGCTACCTGGCCGAGCTGGAAGCCGAGCGGTCGATCGAGGCCGAGAACCGGCTCGAGAACCTCCAGGAGCTCATCGGTGTGTGCCGCGAGTTCGACGACGCCCTCGAGGCCCGCGACGTCGCAGGGCTGGCCGGCATCGCCAGCGGCAGCGGCGACGGCGAGGCGGCGGCGGTCCCCGCCGGCCTCGCTCGGGTGCAGGCGTTCCTCGAGGCGGTGTCGCTCGTCACCGACCTCGACGACATCGAGGGCGAGAAGCGCGCCGTCACCCTGATGACGCTGCACTCGGCCAAGGGCCTCGAGTTCCCCGTCGTGTTCCTGAGCGGTCTCGAGGACGGCGTGTTCCCGCACATGCGGTCCCTCGGCGAGCCCGACGAGCTCGAAGAAGAGCGCCGGCTCTGCTACGTGGGCATCACGCGGGCGCGCGAGCGCCTCTACCTCTGCCACGCGTGGAGCCGCATGCTGTTCGGCCGCACCGAGTTCTATCCGCCGAGCCGGTTCCTGTCGGAGATCCCCGAGGAGCTCGTCGAGGTGCTCGGCGAGGAGCGGCCGGTCGGCGGGGGCCGGAGCGCGCATCGCGACGCCGTCGTGTCCGCCGCCATCACGAACAACGCCGGGCGGGGTACCCGCCTCGCCGGGCTGCGCGTGGGGGACGACGTCGGGCACGACACGTTCGGCGAAGGTGTGATCCTCGATCTCATCGGGGAAGGTGAGAAGGCCGAGGCCGTCGTCCGGTTTCGCGACGTGGGGGAGAAGCGGCTCCTGCTCGCATGGGCGCCGCTCCAGAAGCTCGACCCTGAGGGGTCATGAAAGCGGAGCTGCTCCAGCTCGACAACAGCATCATGGTGCTGCGCGTGCTCCTGGCCGTCGGGCTGGGCGCCGCGCTCGGCCTCGAGCGGGAGATCGACAACCAACCGGCCGGCTTCCGCACGCACATCCTCGTGTGCCTGGGCGCGGCGCTGTTCGGGCTCATCTCCATCCACGCCTTCGCGCCGTTCGAGGCCACCCGCAACAGCACCGACGTGCAGATCGACATCACCCGGGTCGCCTCCCAGGTGGTGGTCGGCGTCGGGTTCCTCGGCGGCGGCGCGATCCTCAAGTACGGCGCGTCCATCCGCGGGCTCACGACGGCGGCGTCGATGTGGGTGGCCGCCGCCATCGGCCTCGCCGTCGGGCTCGGCTACTACTGGGCGGCGGTGGCGGTCACTCTCGCCGCCCTCGTGAGCCTCACCGGGTTCCGCCCGCTGCGGGCGTGGGTCCGCCATCGCTACGGGCGTCGGGTCGAGACCGTCTCGTTCCGGCTCGAGCGCGGCGTCGACGCGGCCGGCGTCGTCGCCGCGCTCAACGACCTGGCGGGCGTCAACGTCCGCAACCTGCAGATCGACAGCAGCGGCGAGCAGACGGAGATCACTGTCGGCGTGAAGACCCAGATGGGCGTACCGCTCGAGCGGATGCTCGGCGAGCTCGCCGAACGTGACGACGTGGCCGAGATGTCGTACGAGGAGCGGTAGCCGGCTGGGTCAGCCCCCGGGCGTCGGCGGCGGCAGCTCGCGGCGCAGGTCGATGACCACGACCCGTCCCACGTCAGGGTCGTTCCTGATCCTCGTCTCGTACCGTCCGAGCTGTTCGCTGCGCAGATGACCGCCGCGGCAGTCGACGAAGCTGTTCACGCTCCCGCGCCAACGGACGCGGCATGCTTCGTCTCCCGGTGTGTGCGTCATCAGCGCGACGACCTGGTCGCCCTCGAGCGCGAACAGGAGGCTGCGCTTCCCGCCGAACGCGTCGGGATAGTAGAAGGGCCCGCCGTCTCGCAGCTCCTTGCGCAGCTGGGTCTCGGGCCCGGCCGAGAAGGGACGGTAGCTCTTGGGCTGGTCGGCCCGGCTCGTCGCCAGCAACAGCACGACCGCCACGAGCACGCCGCCGAGCACCGCGGCCGCGCCCGCGCCGAGCAGCAGCCGAGTGTCGCTCCGGGCGGGGGGCATGGCCCCAGTGAACGTTGCCCGCAGATCGGAGTCCAGTCGGGCCGCCAGGTCGCGGAGGGCGGCGGCTTTGCCGACCGCCGGAGCAGGAGCCGGAGCCTGCGACGGCGACCGCGCCAGGTAACGTGACCGGCGCCATGCAGGGGTTCACGTCGTGAAGCGCCGCTACCGCGTCGTCATCGCCAAGCCGGGGCTCGACGGCCATGATCGGGGCGCGAAGGTGATCGCCCGGGCGTTGCGCGACGCCGGCTTCGAGGTCATCTACACGGGCTTGCACCAGACCCCGGAGCAGGTGGCGGAGACCGCCCTCCAAGAGGACGCCGACGCCGTCGGGCTGTCCGTGCTCTCCGGCGCGCACAACACGCTGTTCCCCCGCGTCGTGTCGCTGTTGCGCGAGAAGGGCGTGGGCGACGTGCTCGTGTTCGGCGGAGGGATCATCCCCGCCGACGACATCCCGGCGCTGCGCGACGCCGGGGTGGCTGCCGTGTTCACGCCGGGCGCATCCCTGTCGGAGATCGCCGGATGGCTCGAGCAGGCGCTCGACGCCCGCGAGTCCCAGATGGCG
>DATFXK010000220.1:0-2902 GCA_035316005.1 Acidimicrobiia bacterium
GACGAGGATCTCCGCCCCGGCCCGCCCCGCCGTCAGCGCGAGCTCGCCCGCCCGGAAGAGACGTGCCGCGTCGCCGGCGTGCAGGACGCCGGCGTCCCGGAGATGGATCTCACCGGCGGCGACGAACAGGTGCACGTGGGCACCATCGGGTATCGACGACGCCTCACCGGGCCGGAGGCGCGCGCCCCACAGCACCGCGTCGTGCTGGTGGATCGCGATCGCGCCGTCGTGGTCCCGACCCGAGGCGATCGGTCGGAGCCCGCCCTTGTCCAGCTCGCCGTTGACGTCGCGTTGCTCGTAGCCGGGGTCGATGCGCTCGGTGTCGGGCGGAACCCACATCTGGACGAAGTGGACTTCGTCGGCGGGCGACGGGTTCGTCTCCGAGTGCTCGATGCCGGTGCCCGCGCTCATCCGCTGTGCGAGGCCCGGGTAGAGCTCACCCTGGTTGCCCTCAGAGTCTCGATGCTCCAACCGACCCGAGAGCACCCAGGTGACGATCTCCATGTCGCGATGGAAGTGCGGCGGGAACCCTGATGCCGGCGCCACCCGATCGTCGTTGTTCACGAGCAACAGACCGTGATGCGTGTTCGCAGGGTCGTAGTGGCGTCCGAAGCTGAAGCTGTGCCAGCTGTCGAGCCAACCCATCTTCGTGTGCGGCCGGGTTGCGGCGCGGCGGACGTCGACCGGGCTCATGTCTCGTATCTTTCTGCACAGCGGCTGATGATGTGATGATGGCCGGGACGGCAGAAGGGGACAAGGTGAGCAAAGTTGCGGACGAACCCCGCGCGCTGCGGTTCGCGATCATCGGCGCCGGGATGGCGGGCATCCTCAGCGCGATCCAGCTGAAGGAACAGGGCCTCACCGATTTCACCGTCTTCGAGAAGGCCGATCGGGTGGGTGGCACCTGGCGTGAGAACACGTACCCGGGGCTTTCGTGCGACGTCCCGTCGCATCTGTATTCGTACTCGTTCGCGCCGACGCCCAACTGGAGTCACCGGTATTCACCTGGAGAGGAGATCCAGGCCTACTTCGAGCGCGTCGCGCGCCAGCACGACGTTAGCGACCGAGTCCGCTTCGGTGACGAGGTCACGAGCTGTCGGTACGCCGACGGTCGGTGGCGCATCGAAACGGCCGCGGGGCACCGTGACGACGTCGACGTCGTGATCGCCGCGACCGGCGTGCTGCACCATCCCAGGTACCCCGACTTCGACGGACTCGAGGACTTCGCGGGTGCGGTGTTCCACAGCTCCCGGTGGGATCACGACGTGAAGCTCGACGGCGCCCGGATCGGGATCGTCGGAACGGGCTCGACGGCGGTGCAGATGACCTCGGCGCTCGTGGACCGGGCCGGAAGGCTGTCGCTCTTCCAGCGGACGGCTCAGTGGATCATGCCGGTGGAGAACCCGCCCTACAGCGACGCCGACAAGTCCGGGTTTCGTGAGAATCCGGAGCAGCTGGCGGACCTCCGGGCGAACTTGACTCAAATGTTCGACACCTTCGCCAACGCGATCGTGGACGCCGAGTCGCCCGAGATGCAGATGATCGCCGCTATGTGCCGCGAGAATCTCGAGAGCAACGTCCGCGATCCCGAGCTGCGCGAGGCCCTTCGCCCCGACTACCAGGCGGCTTGCAAGCGCCTGATCGTCTCGCCCGACTTCTACGGGGCCGTCCAGCGACCCAATGCCGAGCTGGTCACGGAGCGGATCGAACGTGTCGAGCCGGGGGGCGTTCGTACCGCCGACGGCACCCTGCACGAGCTCGACGTGCTGGTCCTTGCGACCGGCTTCAAGACCGACGCCTTCATGCGACCGATGACCGTCGTCGGACGTGACGGCGAGACGCTGGCGGACGCGTGGGCGGCACGGCCGAACGCGTACATGTCGATCTCGATCCCCGGCTTTCCGAACTTCTTCATGTTGAACGGGCCGAACGGCCCGGTCGGCAACTTCTCGCTGATCGAGGTGGCGGAGCTCCAGTTCGCCTACGTCATGCGACTGGTCGAGCCCATCCGATCGGGTGAATACCGGGAGGTCAGCGCCACGCGCGCGGCGATGGAGGAGCATGAAGCAGCCCGGGTGAAGGCTGCCGAGAAGACGGTTTGGGTCACCGGCTGTCGCAGCTGGTATCTCGACGACCGAGGCATCCCCGCGACGTGGCCGTGGTCGTTCGACCGGTTCCGAGCGGAGATGCAGAGCCCACGAGTCGAGGCGTTCGAATATCGGTGACGGCAACGGCGCGCCTCCGCCGCGAACCACCGGCGTTCCGCCGCATCGCAGTCCGCGGGGTCGAGCACCTCACACCCCGCATGGTCCGCGTGACCTTTGCGGGCCCGGAGCTCGAAGGGCTGGTCGTCGAGCAGCCGGCGGCGAGCGTCCGCCTGCTCCTGCCATCGCCCGGCACCTCCGACCTCGTCGTCCCGACGTGGAACGGCAACGAGTTCCTCCTGCCGGACGGTCGCCGGCCCGCTCTCCGCACGTTCACGCCGTGGCGCGTCGATCCCACCGCGCTCGAGCTCGACGTCGGGATCGTGGTGCACGGCGGCGGCGTCGCGTCCGAGTGGGCGCAGTCCGTGCAGCCCGGCGACGCGGTCGCGGTGTCGGGCCCGGGCCGCGGCTACGCCGTCGACTCGGGCGCTCCCGCGTTTCTCGTTGCCGGTGACGAGACGGCGATCCCCGCCATCACGCAGGTGATCGCGGCGCTGCCCGCTGAGGCGGCCGTGCAGGTGCGCGTCGAGGTCGGCCACGCCGACGCCCGGCTCGAGCTCCCGGAGCATGCAGGCGCGGGTGTGGAGTGGCGTGTCCTCGCGGCGGGGGCGCCGCCCGGGGAGGCGCTCGCCGCGGCCGTCCGCGACGTCGAGCTCGACGCGGATGCGCGCGTGTGGGTCGCGGGCGAGGCGGCATCG
>DATFXK010000221.1:0-2544 GCA_035316005.1 Acidimicrobiia bacterium
CCGTTTGCGCCACGGCCCCGGCTGCCTCCTGACGGTCGCCGGTGACCATGACCGTCTCGAGGCCGAGGTCGTGCAGCTCCGCGACCGCCTCCCTCGACGCCGGCTTCACCGTGTCGGCCACGACGAACGCGCCCCGCACGCCGCCGTCCCACGCCGCGAAGACGACCGTGCGCCCTTCGGCCTCGGCGACGGCGGCGGCGTGCCCGAGCTCTCCGGTGACCGCTCCGACGAGCTCTCGCCGCCCGACGGTCACCTCCACGCCGTCGATCCCGCCGCGCGCGCCGGAGCCGGCGACGTTCTCGAACGACGAGGGCACCGACAGCTCGACGCCGCGTTCTCGCGCCCCGCGGGCGACGGCCTGCGCGATCGGATGCTCCGAAGAATCCTCGACACTGGCCGCCCGGCGCAACAACAAGCCCTCGTCGTCTCCCGGCGCCGTGACCACGTCGACGAGGCGCATCCTGCCCTCGGTGATCGTGCCGGTCTTGTCCAGCACGGCGGTGTCGACGGTGCGAGTCGCCTCGAGCACCTCACCGCCCTTGATCACGATGCCGAGCTGCGCGCCCCGACCGGTACCGACGAGGATCGCGGTCGGCGTCGCCAGCCCGAGCGCGCACGGACACGCGATGATCAGCACCGCGACGGCAGCGGTGAACGCGGCGTTGGCGCCCTGCCCGGCGAGCAACCACGCCAGAAGCGTCCCGAATGCCAGAACGATCACCGCCGGGACGAAGACCGTCGACACACGGTCGGCGAGACGTTGCACCGGCGCCCGCGAACCCTGCGCCTCCTCGACGAGCCGCGTGATCTGCGCGAGGGCGGTCTCGCCGCCGACCTTGGTCGCTTCGACGACGAGGCGACCCGACGTGTTCACGGTCGCGCCGAACACCGTGTCGCCTCCGCTCACCTCGACCGGCACCGGCTCCCCCGTCAGCATCGACACGTCGACGGCCGAGGAGCCGTCGACGACGCGACCGTCGGTGGCGATCTTCTCCCCCGGCCGCACGACGAACCGGGCTCCCACCTGCAGGCTCTCGATCGGCACCTCTTCGCCGGTCTCCAGCCGGGCGGTCTTTGCGCCCAGCTCGAGCAGGGCGCGCAGCGCGTGGCCGGACCGGCGCCGGGCCCGAGCCTCGAAGAACCGGCCGAGCAGCAACAGGGCGACGATCACGGACGCCGTCTCGAAGTACACGTGGGCCGCGTCGCCGCCGCCGAAGACGCCTCCCATCGCCACGCCGCCCTCGGCGGCGCCGAGGAACACGAGCGCGACCACCGACCACGCGTACGCGGCCAGCGTCCCGAGGGAGACCAGCGTGTCCATCGTCGTGGCGCCGTGGCGCAGGTTCACGAGCGTCGCCTGGTGGAACGGCCAGCCGGCCCAGAGGATCACCGGCGTCGACAGCACGAACGCGACCCACTGCCAGCCGCCGAACTGGAGCGGCGGGACCATCGAGATCAACAGGACGGGGACCGTGAGGGCGATCGCGACGTACAGCCGGGGTCGCAGCTTCCGCAGCTCCTCGGCCTCGGGATCGCGCTCCTCCGGATGCTCGGGATGGGCGACCGAGTAGCCGAGCCCGGCGATCGCGGTCTCGAAGTCGTCCGTGCGGGCGGCCCGCGGGTCGTAGACCACCGTCGCCTGCTTCGTGCCGTAGTTGGCGTGCGCTTCGGCAACGCCGGGCAGGCCGGCGAGGCTCTTCTCGATGCGGGTCGCGCAGGAGGCGCACGTCATGCCGTCCACCGGCAGATCGAGCCGCTCCCACCGGGCGCCCGTGCCTGTCTCCGTCCGGCCCATGCTGGTACTCTACCCCCGTATCCCATATCGACGGAACCGGGAGCGGGCCAATGCGCGGCTACTCGATGCACAAGGACGACTACCGCAACCGGCTGCGCCGGATCGAGGGCCAGGTCCGGGGCCTCCAGCGCATGGTCGACGAGGACGAGTACTGCGTCGACGTCCTCACGCAGATCGTCTCGGTCACGAAGGCGCTCCAGGGTGTCGGCCTGGGCCTGCTCGACGAGCATCTGCGCAGCTGCGTGCGCGAGGCCGCCGAGTCGAGCCGGGCCGAGGGCGACGCCAAGCTGACCGAGGCGGTCCAAGCGGTCGAGCGGCTCCTGAAGGTCTAAGGCATCGTCGGCATCGCACCGAGCTGGCGGAACCAGCCGAGGGTGTCCTCGACGCCCCACGACTCCGCCAGCCGGCCGTCGACGACGCGGTAGACGGTGGTGCCCGGCTTCGCATATGCCTGACCGGCGGCGTCGATGCCGAGGAACGGCTCACCAGTGAGCGTGCCGCGCTCCGTGTACCGCATGACGATCTTGTCGCCTTCGACGATGACGTCCTCGATCGTGATGTTCACGTCGGGAAACGACCGGCGCAGGAACGTGCACGCCCGCACGTACGCGTCACGCCCGACGTTCGCCTTCCCTTCGGCGCCGTAGTACGCGGTGTACTCGTCGGCCAGCGTCGACTGGCAGACGGTCCAGTCGCCCCGGTTGAACCCGTCCTCGATGTGGCGACGGACCAGCGCGCGCAGCTCGTCG
>DATFXK010000222.1:0-4932 GCA_035316005.1 Acidimicrobiia bacterium
CCCACCGACGGCGCCCTTGGGTTCTACTGCCGCTTCCACGGGCCGAACGCGACGAACCAGGGAATGCAGGGCGCCTTCTTCTCCAAGAAGGGCCAGACCGTGGCGACGGGCGGGAGTGCGGGCGCGACCGCGAGCTCGGCCGCGACCGCGTCGACCACCGCGGCGTCGTCGAGCTCAGGGCGCTCCGGCTACTGAGCCTCCGGTGACATGAACGCGAGCGGGACCCCTGCGCCGGCCTCTCGGCGCAGGGTGGCGATACGCCGGCCCGGCTGCACCGCCGCCTTGACCGTGCCGAGGCGCGAGCCGAGGACCGCGGCGGTGGCGTCGAGGTCGCGCACCGTGAACGCGATGCCGTAGAAGCGGGCGGGCTCGGCGCCTGCGGGGTCGTCGGGTCCGATCAGCTCCAGGATCGGGTCGCCGAGCCGGAAGAACGTCTGGGTGAACAGGGGGCCGTACTGGTTCGTGCGCCGGCGCTGCCGAGGCACGACGCCGTGCTCCGCCAGCGCCGCGATGGTGCGCTCCGGGTCGGGCGACACGACGACGACGTGGTCGATCGCGACCGTCCCGTTCAGATGCGTCGGCGCGATCGGCGACACCGGCACGGGCGCCGGGGCGGCGGTCGTCGGCAGCCCGTCGACGTCGATTCCTTCGGGCGCCCCGGACAAAGCCCACCCCGAGATCCGGGGGCCCGGTTGTCCGAGCCGGAGCGCGACGCCGTCCACCCGGCAGACGCCGTGCTCGTCGACGGCGAAGCCGAGGTTTGTCCACGCGTCCGGGTCGGCGGCCAGATCCAGCCCGAGCAGTCGAGGCGACTCCATCAGGACGGGCTCAGCCCGCCGCCTTCTCGGCCGTCGCGTGATCGATCTCGTCGTGGGCGAGCAGCTCACGACCGGCGACCGCGGCGATCCGGTCGTCCCAAGCCGACCCCGGTGCGAGGTTCCGGTGCACGAAGCGCACGCCGACCAAGGCCTTGTGCGGATCCGACACCTGCTCCAGCAGCAACGCGGCGGAGACGGTGCGGGCGAGCAGGGTGCTGATGCGCGCCGCGCGCGCCTCGGCGAGGTCGGCGTCGAGCGACGGAAGCTCGTCGATGCGCCGCGCGAGCTCGCGCCGCGCGCCGGCCACCGCCTCGACGGTCTCGGCGACGTACTCGGGCCCGCCGCCGGCGGCCTCGAGCGCCCGGTCGACACGGGCGAAGGCGGCCTCGTGCGCGGTGTCGCGCCGGATGGCGCGCAGCACGTCGAGCTGGCAGATCTGCTCGGTGCCCTCCCAGATCGGGTGGCACTGCGCGTCGCGCAGCTGGCGGGTGAGCGGCCAGTCCTCGCAGTAGCCGTTGCCGCCGTGCAGCTCGACGGCGGTGCTCGCCGCCTCGACGCCGAACCGGCACAGCCGCACCTTCGCCGCCGGGACGAGGATGCGCCGGAGCCGGTTGCCGTCGCGGGAGCGGGCGGCGGCCGCGCACTCGAAACCGAGCGCGAACGCGGCTTCCAGCTCGACGAGGAGGTCGACGAGCTGCTCACGGATCAGCGGCAGGTCGACGAGCACCCGGCCCTTCGCGCGCCGGTGATGAGCCCAGATCGTGCCCTCGAGGAACGAGCGGCGCGCGATGCCGAGGCCCATGAGCGCCACGCCGAACCGCGACCCGTTGACCATCTCCATCATCCGGCCGAGGCCGCCGGCGTCGGACGAACCGCCGCTGTCGCCCTGGTGCGTGGCGCGCAGCGCGTAGCCGAGCGCGTCGTGGAACTCGACCTCACCGGTCGGGACGCTCTTGGTGCCGAGCTTGGGCTTGAGCCGGCGCATCGAGATGCCGTTGCGCGAGCCGTCCTCCCGCTGCTTCGGAACGAGGTACAGGCCGAGCCCCGCCGGCCCGTCGGGCGCGCCCTCCGGACGCGCCAGCATGACGATGGCGGCGCCGTCGATGTTGGAGCAGAACCACTTCTCGCCGTTGATCACGACGCGGCCGTCGCCGACGTCGCGCGCGGTGCAGTGCACGGTGCGGCCGAGGTCGGACCCGCCGTCGCGTTCGGTGAGGAACATCGACCCGTCGACGCCACCGTCGAAGCTGTCGCCCCGGAGGCCGGGGAGGAGCGCGTCGCGCACGTCGGGCGGCGCGTACGCGGCGACGAGCCCGGCGACGCCACTCGTCATGCCCAGGCTGCACACGAGCCCGGTGTCGGCCTGGGAGAGGAGATAACTGGAGGCGGCGAGAACGACTCCGGGGACGGGCCGGCCCCGCGCCGCCTCGTCGCGCGCGAAGCCGCCGACGTAGCCGCTGGCCCACAAGGCGCGCTTCGATTCGAGACCGGCGGGGTGGTGGAGGATCTCGTTCACCTCGTCGGCCCACTGGTCGTAGCGGCGTAGCTCGGGGGGATGGGAGTCGACGATCTCGGAGTTCGGAGCCACTCGCTCGCCGACGAGGCCGCCGAACTCGCGCAGCTTGGCGTCCGCCCACTCGTAGTCCTCGGGCGGGCAGTCGCGCCGCACCCGGGCCTGCAGGTCGGGGTCGAGGTCGTACCAGTTGTGCCCGATCGCGGCGTCGAGGGTGGTGTAGTCGATCATCGATGCTCCCGGCTACGTCACTTGTTGTTCACCCGCCAGCCTAGAACGCATCGTGGTAGGCATTCGCGGCGTGCACATGGAACCCCTCGACCTGATCGAGACGCGACTGCGCGTCGCGACGTGGAACCTGTGGTGGCGGTTCGGCCCCTGGGAGGATCGTCAGCCCGGAATCGCCGAGACGCTGCACCGGGTCGATGCCGACGTGATCGCGTTGCAAGAGGTCTGGGATGTGCCCGACGGGCGGGGACAGGCGCAGGTGCTCGCCGAGAAGCTCGGGTATCAGCACGTCTTCGTATCGGGATTCGACGACGGCGAGACGCTGTTCGGCAACGCGGTCCTGTCGCGCTGGCCGATCGCCGCAAGCGAGCAGCGACCGCTCCCGTCGACGTCGACGACGGAGGAGTTTCGCGTGGCCCTCAAGGCGACGGTGGACGGGCCTCGGGGGCCGTTCGAGCTCTACACGACTCATCTCAACTGGCGCTACGACGAGAGCGCGGTTCGTCAGGCGCAAGTGCGCGCGCTGGCCGAATTCGTGGCGGAGTCGAAGGGCCGGACGTTCCCGCCGATCGTCTGCGGCGACTTCAACGCCGATCCGGTGTCCGACGAGATCCGCATGCTCACCGGACGCGCCGCGGTGCCCGCCCCGCGACTCGTGTTCATGGACGCGTGGGACGTCGCCGGCGACGGTCCCGGGTACACGTGGTCGAACGACAACGCCTTTGCCGCACGCGACCTCGAGCCCGACCGCCGCATCGACTACGTGTTCGTCGGCTGGCCGAAGGCTCGCGGCGCCGGCCACGTCGTGGGCGCACGCGTCGCCGCGGTCGAGCCGGTCAACGGCGTGCACCCGTCGGACCACTACGCGGTCGTCGCCGAGCTGCGGTACTAGCGGCGCATGGCCGTCGACCTCGACGCCCTCCGGGTCGTGCCGGGTGACCACGCCCGCCTCGACCGTCGGGCTACAGACGGACGCCTCGGATTCACGGGCAAGGAATCGGCGCACGCGGTCCAGGCTGAGATCCTCGACGAGCTCGACGGCTTGCACGACCGGCTCTGGGCCGAAGCGAAGCGAAGCGTGCTGTTGGTGCTGCAGGGTGTCGACACCGCCGGCAAGGACGGTGCCATCCGGCATGTGCTCACGGGGCTGAATCCACAGGGCTGCTCAGTGGCGAGCTTCAAGGCGCCGAACAACCTCGAGCTCCAGCACGACTACCTGTGGCGCGTCCATGCTGTGTGTCCAGCTCGGGGCCGGCTGGGCGTGTTCAACCGTTCGCACTACGAGGACGTCGTCGCGGCACGCGTCCTCGGGGTCGTCGACGATCGTCAGTGCCGGCGCCGGTACCGGCACGTGCGTGACTTCGAGCAGATGCTCACCGACGAGGGGACCACGCTGGTGAAGGTGTTCCTGCACATCTCGTACGGCGAGCAGCGGCAGCGTCTTCAGGCGCGTCTCCACGATCCGACGAAGCGCTGGAAGTTCCGGCCCGAGGACCTCGACGCGCACAAGCAATGGGATGTGTACCAGTCGGCGTACGAGGACGCGATCCGCGAGACGTCAACCGACGCTGCGCCTTGGTGGGTCGTCCCGGCGGACCGCAAGTGGGTCCGCGACGTCGCCGTGGCTACGCTCCTGCTCGGCGTGTTCCGCCGGCTCGATCCGCAGTTCCCGCCGCCGGACTCGCGCCTCGACGGGCTGTCCGTCGAGTAACCGCTTCCGGCCGCTCAGCCGGCGCGGCGGCGTTCCTCCTCCTCTTCGGCGGCGCGCCGGAACGCCTCGCGCGGCCGTTGCAACGATCCGAGCGCGACGACGTCGCGCGGGAAGAGCATGGCGACCGTCCAGTCGAGCGCGATGCGGACGCGCCGGTTGAACGTGGGCATCTTCGCCAAGTGATACGTGCGATGCAGCCACCAGGCGGCAAAGCCACGCACCCGGACCGGGCCCGGGAGCCGCGCGACGCCCCGGTACCGGCCCAGCGACACGAGCTGACCCCGGTTGCGGTACCGGAACGGCCGCGGCGGCCGGCCGCGCGCGACGGCGACGACGTTGCGGGCCAGCTGCTTCGCCTGACGGATGGCGTGCTGCGCGGTCGGCGGACAGAGACCTCCGGTCGTGAGGTCGGGCACGGCGGCGTTGTCGCCCGCGGCCCACGCGTCAGGCACGACGGCGCCGTCGGTGGTGCGGACGCGCAGATACTCGTCGCAGGTGACGCGGCCGCGGTCGTCGACGGGGAAGCCCGAGCGCGCGGCGAGGGAGTGCGGACGCACGCCGGTGGTCCACACGAGCGTCGTGGCCGCGAACTTCTCGCCGGTGGAGAGCCGCATGATCCCGCCCTCCGCCGAGTCGAGGCGGGTGCTCATCTTGATCTCGAT
>DATFXK010000223.1:0-19994 GCA_035316005.1 Acidimicrobiia bacterium
CGACCGTGCCGTTCGGGTCGATGGTGTGCACGCACGGCGGCCAGGGTTGCGCGATCACGACGCGCATGCTCCTGCCGAAGACGCGCTACGACGAGGCGGTGGACCTCCTGAAGGAGGCGTTCGAGAACGTCCCCTACGGCGACCCGACGGACCCGGGCAACATCATGGGGCCGCTGATCAACGCCCGGCAGCGCGACAAGGTCCTCGGCTACATCGAGAAGGGCAAGGCCCAGGGTGCCAAGCTCGTGGTCGGCGGCGGGCGTCCCGCCCACCTCGACAAGGGGTACTACGTCGAGCCGACCTTGTTCGTCGATGTCGACCCGGACGCGACGATCGCCCAGGAGGAGATCTTCGGGCCGGTGCTGTGCGTGCTGAAGTACGACGGCGACGACGACGCCGTGCGCATCGCCAACAACTCGATGTACGGGCTGTCGGGAGCGGTGTCGAGCGCATCGCTCGAGCGCGCCGAGGCGGTCGCCCGCCGCATCCGCACCGGCACGGTGTCGGTGAACGGCGGCCTGTGGTTCGGGCCCGACTCTCCGTTCGGCGGGTACCGCCAGAGCGGCGCCGGCCGCGAGCACGGAGTCGAGGGGTTCGAGGAGTACCTGGAGACGAAGACGCTGGGTCTTCCAGTGCCGGCGTAGGAGGAGCGCATGCCGACGGCGGACGAGACCGAGGCGCTGATGCGGGCATCGAACTACCTGCCCACCTTCGACACGATCGAGGAGGAGCGGCTCCACCGCAAGCAGCGGCTCGCGGCCGCCTACCGCCTGTTCGGGAAGTTCGGGTTCGACGAGGGCATCGCCGGCCACATCACGGCCCGTGACCCCGAACGGCTCGACCACTTCTGGGTGAACCCGTTCGGCATGAACTTCAGCCACATCCGCGTCTCCGACCTCATCCTCGTCAACGACAAGGGCGAGGTCATCGAGGGCGAATACGGCGTCAACACCGCCGCGTTCGTCATCCATTCGCAGGTGCACGCGGCCCGGCCCGACGTCATCGCGGCGGCCCACGCGCACTCGATCTACGGGAAGTCGTGGTCCGCGCTCGGCCGGCTGCTCGACCCGATCACGCAGGACGTCTGCGCCTTCCACGAGGACCACGCCCTGTTCGACGACTACACGGGCGTCGTCCTCGACCTCGAGGAGGGCAAGCGTCTCGCCCACGCCCTCGGCGAGAAGAAGGCGGTGATCCTGCGCAACCACGGCCTCCTCACGGTCGGGCACTCGGTGGACGAGGCGGCGTGGTGGTTCATCACGATGGAGCGGTCGTGCCAGGCGCAGCTGCTCGCGTCGGCGGCGGGGGAGCCGGTCCTGATCGACCCCGACATGGCGAAGCTCACGGCGTCGCAGGTGGGGTCGCACGTGTCGGGCTACATGAGCTTCCAACCGTTGTACGAGAAGATCGTGCGGGAGCAGCCCGACCTGCTCGACTGACGCCGGGTGATGCGGCAGGTCCTCGCGCTCGTCGGAGTCGTGGCGCTCGCCACCGCGTTCGTGAGCGCGTGCGGCGGCGGTGGCGCCGAGAGCGAGGAGGTCGGCGCCCGCAAGGCCGCCTGCAACAACTCTCCCAATTTCGCATTGGCTGCCTACCGGCCGGCGGCGTTGCCGCCCGAGCCGGTCGAGGAGCTGCTGCCGCAGGCACGGTTCGTCGTTGCGGCGAACGTCGGGCGCGTGCTCTACCAGGGCGACAAGCCCGAGCCGGACTCCCGCCGCAACGTTGCCGGCGCGCTCCCACCGGAGCGATGTCAGGTCGTGCGGCTGGACGTGACGCGCGTGATCACCGGCGACGATCCGGGCTCGTCGGTGACGGTGGTGAAGCCGCTCGCGCCCTATCTGCTCGAGGCGGGCCAGAACACGGCCGACCTCGCGTTCGTTGTCCGGGCCGGCGATCCCTTCCCGATCATCCTCGGCCGTTACGGCCCCCATCCGGTGGCCGAGGTGCAGGCCGCGCTGGGCACCGGCCAGTAGGCCCCGCCTTCACATGGGCAGGCGTGACTACGAGATGGAAGCCGCGGTGCAGTCCGTGGAAGGCCACGTCCCGGAGCCGATCGTCCGGGCACTGATCGTCGGGTCGGCGGGCAGCAACGACGGGACACTCGGCGGCGTGTTCAAGCAGTTCTTCAACCGGTCGCGCCGGAAGACGGGGCTGCGGTCGAAGAACGTCCTCGTGCTGGCGACGGAGTCCATCCGCGTGTTCACGTGCAAGGGCCGCAACGCCTGGCCGCCGCGCGTCGACGAGGAGCTCGGCGCCTGGCCGGTGGGCAACGTGAAGGTGGCGGCCGAGGCGGCCGAGAAGTGGTCGGCGTTCTCGGCTACTCACAGCGGCTCGGTCACGAACCGCTTCTACGACATCACGCTCACCGTGCCGACGACCGAGGAGCCCATCGTTGTCTCCTGCCCGCGGAGCGACTCCGCCCGAACGACGATCCAGGCGCTCGAGGACGCGACCGGCAGCAAGCCGTCGCGCATCACGGCCCGCCGCCGCAAGGAGCAGCAGCAGGAGCGGGAAGCTGCGGAGCCGGCCGAGTCGGACTAGGTCGTGGCGCGCCGGGAGCGCAGATAGTCGATCGAGCCCTGGAGGAAGGCGTCGGGGTCGGCCACCTTGCCGGCGACGACGTCCTGGAACCATTCGGGCACGTAGATCTCGAACGTTCCCGCATCGAGCTGGTCGACGACAGGCTGCACGATCGCCTCGACCGGCAACGCCATGCTCATGTCGGCGATGGGCTCGTCGTTGTCGGGAAGGCGGAACAGCTCCGTGTCGATGATCCCCGGGTTGACCACGTGGACCTTGACGTCGGTGTCGGCGAGGTCGACGCACATCGCCTCCGACCACGCCGTGAGAGCGGCCTTCGACGCCGCGTAGGCGGCTTCGGTCCCGGGGCCGAGGCGGGCGGCGATGGACGAGATGTTGACGATTCGGCCGGCCCGGTCGATCAGGCCGGGGAGCAACGCCAGCGTGAGGCGCACGGGCGACGAGTAGTTGAGGGCCATCACCGACTCGACGACGCCGGGTGACAGCTCGGTCACCGGCCGTCGCTTCGGGATGCCGGCGTTGTTGACGAGCACGTCGATGCCTCCGAGCTCGTCGTCGGCGCGTCGGGCGAACGACGCGACCCCGTCGAGATCAGAGAGGTCGACGGTCCACGATCGCGACTTGGGAGCGTGCTCGCGCACGCGGTCGAGCACCTCGCGCAACCGATCCTCCCGGCGCGCGCAGATGCCGACGGTCGCGCCCCGTTCGGCGAAGCCCTCGGCGAGCGCGGCGCCGATCCCGGACGACGCGCCGGTGACCAACACGTTCTTGCCGGCGAGTGAGTAGCCCATGCCGCGCAGCCTAGGGGCGCTGTAGGGTGCCTCGCCGTGCCGCTGGAACCGTCCGCTGTGCTATTGACGGATCGTGTCGCGGTCGTCACGGGCGCAGCCGTCGGCATCGGCGAGGCGATCGCACTCGCCTTCGCCAACTTCGGTGCCCACGTCGCTGTCTGCGACCGTGACGTCGAGAACCTGGACCGGACCGCCGACGCGATCGAGGCGACTGGCCGACGTGTCGTTGCCGCCGAGCTCGACGTCCGCGAGGCGGACCAGGTCGACGGCTTCCTCGACGTCGTGCGCGAGCAGTTCGACCACGTCGACGTGCTCGTCAACAACGCCGGCGGCGGCTTCTACGCCCCCTTCCTCGACGTGAACGCCAAGGGCCAGGACTCGCTCGTGCGCGAGAACCTCGTCAGCGTCACGCATTTCGTCCGAGGTGTTGTGCCGCTCGTTCCGGAGACCGGCGGTTCCATCGTGAACCTGACCTCCATCGAGGCCCATCGCGCCGCGCCCGGGTACGCCGTGTACTCGGCCATGAAGGCGGCCGTCGCCAGCCTCACGAAGAGCCTGGCGCTCGAGCTGGGGGACCGGATGATCCGCGTGAACTGCATCGCGCCCGACGTGATCCCGACGCCCGGGATCAGCGCGGATCTCCCGATGCACACGCCGTTGCCGCGTCGCGGCCACGTCGACGACATCGCGGCCGCCGCCGTCTATCTCGCCAGCGACCTCGGACGGTTCGTGACCGGCACCACGATCCACGTGGACGGGGGGAACCTGGCCGCCGGAGGGTGGCGGCGAACCGAGGACGGGAGCTTCACGACGTGAGGCTCGGCATCGCCCTCGGCGCGCTCAACTCGCACTTCCACGTCCCGGCTACCGACGAAGCCGAGCGCCTGGGCTACGAATCGGTGTGGCTCCCGGAGCATCTCGTGCTGCCGGTGCGCATGAGCCGTTCACCCCACCCCGGCGACGAGCACCCACCGGTGCCGCCCAACACACCTGTGTTCGATGCATTCGCGTACCTAGGCTTCCTGGCCGGGCGAACGCGCCACCTCCGCCTCGGCACGCACGTGTACAACCTCGGGCTTCGGCACCCCTTCATTTCGGCGCGCGCCGTGCAGACGCTCGACACCGTTTCGGACGGGCGCGTCGAGTTCGGGATCGGCGCCAGCTGGCTCGAGGAGGAGTGGCGGGCCGTCGGGCTCGACTTCGCGTCGCGCGGCCGCCGGGTCGACGAGGCCATCGACGTGTGCAAGCGGCTGTGGACGGAATCGGAGGTGGCGCACGACGGCGAGTTCTTCCGGTTCGACGCGGTCGCGTTCGAGCCCAAGCCCGTCCAGCAGCCGTGGCCGCCGATCCTGATCGGCGGTGAAAGCGCGGCCGCGCTGCGGCGCGCGGCGCGGTCCGGCGACGGATGGATCGGCATGGGCCACACGTTCGAGTCGGCGGCCAAGCAGATCGAACGACTGCAGGAGCTGCGCCGGGAGCACGACCGCGACACCGCCGCGTTCCAGATCTGCCTGGGCGGTCCTGTCACCGGCACCGATGACGTCCGGCACTGGGAGAAGCTCGGCGTCACCCGGCTGATCGTATCGCCGTGGCGCCGCTCGCCCGACGCCGTCGAGGGCCTGCGCCGCTTCGCCGACCTGGTCGGTCTCGAACCGCGGGCCGGCGGGGGCTGACCTCATCGGACACGATCGAGGGAGATCACTCCTGGGGCAGGCTTTCCTTCGCCTCCTCGTACGCGCCCGTCGGCGGGTTCGGATCGGGCGCGTACACGAGGTACACGACACCGGTGTCGAATGGCTGCGCCGAGACGAGCTCGAAGTGACGAGCTGGCCCGCTCTCCTCGAACAGCCTCAGCCCCGACCCGGCGGTCGCCGGGTGGACGAACAGGTGGAGCTCGTCGAGCAGACCGGCGTCGAGCAGCTGCCGCACCACCGACACCGACCCGCTCAATGCGATCCGCCGGATCGCCGGGTCGTTCTTGAGCGCAGTGACTGCCTCGACGAGGTCGCCGTCGAGCTGCTCCGAGTTTCGCCAAGTCAACTGAAGCGGCGTGCGTGACGCGACGATCTTGCGCATGTCGCCCAGCCGCTTGGCCATGACGGCGTCCTCCTCGCCGGCAGCCTCCCGGTCGGGCCACGCTCCCGCGAAGCTGTCGTAGGTGACCCGACCGAAGAGCATGACGTCGGCGTCGTGAGTCCGGTCCACGGCCTTGCCCATCTCCTCGTTGAAGTACGGGAAGTGCCAGTTGCCGACGCCGGGGTCGACGGCGCCGTCGAGCGCCGTGAACAGGCT
This sequence comes from Acidimicrobiia bacterium, assembly GCA_035316005.1. Lineage (GTDB taxonomy): Bacteria > Actinomycetota > Acidimicrobiia > IMCC26256 > JACDBD01 > JALZAA01. The sequence goes on from DATFXK010000223.1 coordinate 5,625, forward strand.
GGCGGTGATCGTGGCCATCGGGTCTCCTGTCCTATAGGTCGCGACGTGATCGTCGCAGTGATGACGTCAGAGCCAGGCGGAACTCATCGTCTCGGGATCCCTGCGGGCCGATGAGTTTTCGCGGCGGACGATGTCGGTACCGCGAACCCGCCGGGAGGACGAGACCATGTCGACGTACGTGCTGATCCACGGGGCCGGTTCGGACGCCTGGTACTGGCACCTCGTCGACCCCGAGCTCCGCGCCCGCGGCCACGACGTGGTCGCGCCCGATCTGCCCTGCGACGACGACGCTGCCGGCCTCCGTGAGTACACCGACGCGGTCGTCGACGCACTCGCCGGTCACGACACGAGCGACGTCGTGGTCGTCGCCCAGTCACTCGGCGGGTTCACGGCCCCACTCGTGTGCGAGCGCGTGCCGGTCCCACTCGTGATCCTCGTCGCTGCGATGGTGCCGCGGCCGGGCGAGCTCCTCGGGGACTGGTGGGAAAACACCGGGTGGGAGCAGGCGCGCCGGGAGGAAGCGGAGCGCAACGGGACAGCCCCCATCGGCTTCGACGACATCGAGGCGTTGTTCTTCCACGACCTTCCGCCGGACCTGAAGGCCGAGGCGATGCACCACGAGCGGAACCAGTCGGGCACGCCGATGGGGGAGCGCTGGCCGCTGGCGAGGTGGCCGGACGTGCGGACGCGCGTGCTCCTGTGCCGCGACGACCGACTCTTCCCGGCCCACTTCCAGCGGCGCGTGGCGGAGGAACGGCTTGGCATAACCCCCGACGAGATCGACGGCGGGCACCTGCCCGCGCTGAGCCGCCCGAACGAGCTGGCCGACGTGCTCGAGCGCCTCCGCGTCGCAGCCTCCCACTGACGTAGCCGCCACAGGGTTGCGCGGAACAGAAGCGAGCGCGAGAGTCCCGCGCCGTTCGAGCTCCTGGTAGCGGTATGGAAGGCGGGATCATGGCGGGAGGCGGGTCGCCGGTGTCGCTTTCGGGGCAGCAGTTCAACATCAAGCATCGGTCGCACGCCGTCACTGTGACCGAGCTCGGTGCGGGCTTGCGTTCGTATCGGGTCGGTGACGTCGAGTTCCTCGACGGGTTCCCCGCCGACGGGTACCCGACCGGGTCGTCCTACGGGCAGCTCCTGGCGCCGTGGCCGAACCGCATCGACCAGGGCACGTACACGTTCGAGGGCACCGAACAGAAGCTCCCTTGGAACGAGACGGAGAATCAGAACGCCATCCACGGGCTGACCCGATGGATGAACTGGGAGCCGGCGCAAGTCCGTGCCAATGCCGTGTCGATGCGGCTCGTCCTGCACGCGCAGCCGGGCTACCCGTTCGCGGTGCGCCTGCAGCAGGAGTACGCGCTGGGGGACGACGGGCTGACGGTCACGCACACGATGCGCAACATCGGCGCGTCTCCGGTGCCGTACGGGGTGGGCATGCATCCGTACTTCACCGTCGGAACGTCGACCGTCGACGAATCGACGTTGTCCTTGCCCGCCACGCAGTACTTCGTGACCAACGAACGATCGATCCCGACGGTGCCGGCGGTGCCGGTCGACGGCACGAGCTTCGACTTTCGTGAAGCGCACCCGGTCGGCGGCACCGTGCTCGACACCGGCTTCACCGGCCTCCAGCGCGGTGCCGACGGCAGAGCGACGGTCAAGCTGTCCGCGCCCTCGGGGCGGTCGGTCACGGTGTCGCTCGACCGGAACCACGACTACGTCTGGGTCTACAGCGGCGACACGCTCCCCGACACGAGCCGGCGGCGACAGAGCCTGGCGATCGAGCCGTACACGTGCTGCTCCAACGCGTTCAACAACGGCTTGGGCGTACAGGTCGTCCCGCCGAGCGGCTCGTTCAGCGCTACGTGGAGCGCCCTCCCGCGACTGTCATAGGGAGCGCGCCGAGCTCACCGCTCCTCGACGGGGCCGAGCACCGGCTTGAGGTCGATGACGGGCGTGCGGTCGAGCGCCTCGAGGTTGCGCACACGGATGCGCGTGTCCTCGATGGCGAGGATCTCCACCGTGTGCAGCCCGATCGGGTTGGGCCGGTCGGGTGATCGCGTGCCGAACACACCGGTCGCCGGTCGGCTCGTGTCGCCACGGGGATGCACGGCCAGCGTGTCGCGGTCGGCGCGATCGAGCCACGTGAGGACGATCATCTGAGTGCCGACCTCGAGCTCACGCATCGCTCGCTGCACGGACGGGTCCAGCACGAGCCAGGCGTCGGGCGCGCCCTCGTCGCCCTGGTTCGGCGCCGCGTCCGAGTCGACGAGCGGTGACTCGACCCATCCGATCGGGTGGAGGACGTAGCCGGGATCAGCCACGGCTCAGCGCTGCTCGAGCACCCGCTCCCGGGTGGGGACGCGCACGGCGATGTAGGCGACCCCGACCACACCGAGCGCGAGCACCACGAGACGCCACGGCCAGCTGCCGATGAACAGCACGACGCTGAGCGTCACGAACACCGCGATCATCGAGATCGCGATGGCCTTCGCGCGCCGGGGCATGCCGAGGCCGGCCCGGTAGTCGCCCACCATGGGCCCGACGCGGGGCAGGTTGAGGACCCACCGCTCGAGCCGGGGGCTCGAGTGCGAGAAGCACCACGCGGCGACGATGAAGAAGACCGTCGTCGGGAGCCCCGGCACGACGATGCCGACGGCGCCCACCGCGACGGCGAGGAGCCCACCGACGAGCCAGCCGGCGCGGGCGACAGGCCCGTGCCGGGGGAGCGCACGCGGCGCGATGCTCACGAGACGAGCCGGCTCACGTCGATGACGACGAGGACCAGGAGGAACACGATCACGACACTGTTGAGCGTCATGAGCGGGATGCGCGCCGCGCTCGTGCTCCCGCGCCAGCGGCGGATGCTGAGAAGGTTGAAGAAGATCGCCACGATGCCCACGACGACGCCGACGGCGGGGCCGACGCCGCCCGCGATCCCGAGCAGCGGGAGCACCCACGGGAAGACGACGTAGGTGAGCAGGCACCGCGTCCCCGAGATCACGATCGAGAGGCTGAAGAGCCGGGCCGCCTCGTTCTGATCGTCGGCCGGTGCGGGCACCGGCGCGGGGGCGGGCCCGGGTGAGGTGGGGGTGGTGACGGCGTCCGTCGGCTGGCTCACGAGCTCACAGATTGCCTCACCCGGGAGCGGGAACGCGCATCAGGCTCACGCCAGCCGGCCGCGGCAGACCACGCTGCCGGTCTGGTCGACGAGCGCGACGGCGACGGGGTGATCGACCGTCCCCGCCCTGCCCGTCCACGTGCCGCGTCCGCCCGAGACCTGCAGCGTCCCCACGGGCACGGAGGAGCCGTTCCGGTCGAGCGCCGCCAGCTGGTAACTGCCGTCGGCGACCCAGTAGTCGACGCTGACCGCGAGCCTCGGGGGATCGTCGCCGGTGGAGACCACCCGGCCGACGGTGAGCCCGCCCGAGCCGACCATTGCCGCCGAGTGCAGGGCTGCATGCCGGCCGGTCTCGCTGCGTCCACCGGCGACGAGCGCCCACGTGACGCCGCTCGCGGTGCTGATCGCGACGATCGCAGCCGCGGCGAGCGCGACCACCCGACGACGCCACCGCCGGAGGGGCGCGGGACGCAGCGTGGCGAGCACCGGAGGAGCGAGCTCGTCGGGAGGGTCCGCCTCGGGCACGAGATCGAGGAGCGCGTCGGCCACGCCCGCGTACTCGCCGACGAGGGTCTGGCAGGACGGGCAGTGATCGAGATGCGCCAGGAGGTCGGCGCGCTCACGCCCGGTCAGGGCGCCGAGAGCGAAATCAGCGGCGCAGTCGCGGACGACGTCGCAGGTCATGTCGCTCATCGGGCCTCCGTCGCGGCGTGGGCTCGACGGAGCTTGTCCATCGCGAGACGGATCCTCGATTTCGCCGTCCCGACCGGGATGCGTTCGCGCTCGGCCACCTCCTCGGCCGTGAAGCCCACGACGCCCGCGAGCACCACGGCGCGTCGTTGCTCGTCCGGCACGTCATCCAGCGCACCGCGCAGCCATTCCGAATCGCTTGCTCTGACGGCGATGTCGGCCGGGTTGGGCTCTTGCGCCGGCGGCGAGAGCCAATCGAGGTCGTCCGGGTCGACCAGCTCGGAGCGCGGCTGCGCTCGCATGGCGTCGATCCCGAGGTTGCGCGTGATGACGCTCAACCAGCTGGCGACGCTCCCGCGCCGAGGGTCGAACGTCTCGGCGTGCCGCCACGCGCGCACGAAGGCCTCTTGCGCGACGTCCTCCGCGAGCCGGGCGTCGCGCGTGATCGTGATCGCAACCCCGTAGACGCGCCGCCCGAACCGACGAATGAGCTCGTTGGCGGCCTCGACGTCGCCGACCCCGAATCCGGCCAGCACGGCCTCGTCCGTCAGATCTCGCACAACAAGAACTACGAGGAGCTCGGTCGTGGAGATCACGCCCGAGACATCTGTCACGACGGTGATCGCGTCACGGCCCTCGGCGGTACCGGTGTGCATGATCGCAACTTCGAGCACCCACTCCACGTGCGTCCGGCGTTGGGTGTGGCTGACCGCCCGAGGGCTCGGCGCACTGTCGTTGCTCGCGGTCGGCGCGGTGCACCTGCAGCAGTACGAGGACCTCTACTCGGCCATCCCCACGATCGGGCAGCTGTTCGTGGTGAACGTCGTCGCCGCCACCGTGCTGGGGCTCGGCCTGCTGGTGCCCTTCGAGCGGTTTCTCCGGCGCCGGGGCGCGCTCGTGGTCGGGGTGCTGGCGCTCGGCGGGATCGCGCTGGCGGCGGGGTCGTACGTCTTCCTGCTCATCGCCGAGCGCCGGCCGCTGTTCGGGTTCATGGAGCCCGGCTACAACCCGGCCGCCATCCGTGCCGCGCAAGTCAGCGAGATCGCGACCGTGGCGCTGCTGGGCGTCTACCTCGCCGCTCGCCACGTTCCCATCGGGTCGTCGCACCGGCGCCCTGCGTTCGAATCCACTTCTCCACGGGAGGTCAGGACATGAAACGACTGTTCGTACCGGCGATGCTCGCGGCAGTGGCGGCGCTCCTGCTCGCCGCCTGCGGCGGTGGGAGCAGCGGGAGTAGCTCGTCGATGGGATCGAGCTCGTCCCGCGACACCGCGACAACGGTGGCGACGAAGCGCGTCGACGGCCGCGCGGTGCTGGTGGGCGCCGACGGCAAGGCGCTGTACACCTCCGACCAGGAAGCCGGGGGCATGGTCCGGTGCACGGGTGCTTGCCTGCAGTTCTGGGAGCCACTCACGATCCAGCGTCAGCCGACGGGCACCGTGACCGGCGGGATGCTCGGCGTGCTCACCCGTCCCGATGGCAAGACCCAAGTGACGTTCAACGGTGCGCCGGTGTACCGGTTCGTCGACGACCAGTCCGGCAGCCTGAAGGGCGACGGCGTCGACGACGCGTTCGGCGGCCAGAAGTTCGAGTGGCACGTCGTCAGCACGGGCGGTGCGTCGCAGGCCCCCACCACGACGAGTGGTTCGAGCGGGCGGATCCCCGGCTACTGATCGCGCAGGAGCGCGTCCTGATGACGGGCGAAATCGCGGATGCTGCCCCGGTTGCGGAACGCGACCGGGGCCACCGCGCGCTGCATGGTGTAACAAACCGGGCCCATCAGCGGACCGAGCTCGGCGGCCGAGTCGTACGCCTCCAGGTCCATGCCCCGGCCCATCCCGATCTCGCACGCCCGGCGCAGGACGATCGCCGCCTCGGAGTCGTCGGGGTCGAGCGTGGCGTCGGCCCAGCGGAAGAACCCGCCCCGCCACGGCGCCTCGTCGTACGGCGGGCTGTCCACGAGGCGGCGCTCGCCGTCGCGCCACGTCAGCGTCCACGCCAGCACGAGCTTGCCGTCGCGCCAGAGTCGGGGCTGGGTGGTCTCGTCCACGGCCGCGGGGACCTCGACGTCGTACTGGCGCCGCTCGTAACCGCGGGCGGCGTGGCTGACGCACAGCCCGGCGAGGTCGAACTGGTGCGTGCAGTTCATACGCGGATCGGCGACGGCTGCGATCGCGGTGCACCGCTTCGACAGCGGCATGCCCACCACCGGTTGCAGGTGCGCGGCGGCGTCGGGGCACGTGCTCCACGGCCAGCGTCGGGAGCGGACCTCGACGCCGGTGACGCGCTCGCCGTCGTGGCGCAGTGTGACCTCGAAGTGATGGAAGTCGTCCTCGAGCGCGCCCTCGACCACGCCCTCGCCTACCGCGACCGTGCGGATCCGCCGCCGGTAGGGGCCGTCGGGATCACCGGTACGGACGGTCGGCGCGGCGCCGTCGCTCACGCGCTGCGATTCCTTCCGCCCGGGTAGCCGCCGCCACCGAACTGGTCGTCGAGGGCGGCGTAGTCGACCGCGAAGCCGTCGCGTGGCAGCTTCTCGACGAGCTCGACGGTACGAGGCTTCTTGTACGACGCGATCTGCGTCCGGCAGTGCTCGACGATCTCGTCGGCGGTGGCGCTCGCGCCGTCTCGCAGCACGACGATCGCCTTCACGCTCTGGGTCCACTGCGCGTCGGGGACGCCGATGATGGCGCACTCGGCGACGGCGGGGTGCCGGGCGATGCAGCCTTCGACCTCGGCCGGGTAGATGTTCTCGGCCGCCGACTTGATCATGCGCGTCGCCGGCCCGATGAACGTGATGGTTCCGTCATGCTCGCGGCGGCCGAGGTCGTTGGTGTGGTGCCAGCCGCCGCGCTTGCGACGCGCGTTCTCCTCGGGCCGGTTCCAGTAGCCGTTCATCACCGTCGGTCCGCGGGCGACTATCTCGCCCGTCTCGCCGACCGGCACTTCGCAGTCGTCGGGGTCGACGACGCGCACCTGGACGACGGGGGAGGGGCGCCCGTGCGTGCCGATCGGGGAGTCGGCGAGCGTGTTGAACGTCAGCATGCCCATGACCTCGGTCTGCCCGTACCCGCCGGGATGCCGGGCCCACGGGCTCGTGTCGATCGTGATCATCTCGTTCCACTCCGGCTTCCCGCGGAATGCACGCAGGCTCTTCAGGTCGTACCGGCGGTCCCTGTTGGTCTCGAGGATCTGCTTCAGCGTCGGCCCGACGATGAAGGCGCCCGTGCACCGCTCCGCTTCGATGAGCCGGCACAACTCCTCGGCGTCGACGCGCCGCGTGAATACGTTCGTGCCGCCGGCGACGTACGTCGCCAGTGTCGTCATGAACGTGGCGATGTGGAACAACGGTCCGCAGTTCAGGTACACGTAGTCGGCGTCAATGTCCACGAGGCGTCCCATCACGAGAGCCTGGGTGATGAGCGCGGTGTGGCTGAGCATGGCGCCGTTCGGCCGTCCCGAGAACGCGGCCGTGTAGATCAACAGGAGTGACGACGACGGGTCGATCGCGACGTCGGGGTCGTCGCCCGACGCTCCGGCCAGGAACGCCTCGTAGCTGCCGTCGTCGTCGGCGTCGTGCCGGATCCAGCGCACCGAGGTGCCGACGAGCTCGCGTGCGGCGCGCACGGTGGCGCCGATCTCCTCCTCCTGCCAGAGGACCACCCTGGGATCGACGTCGGCGAGTACGAAGGCCAGCTCGTCGGCGCTCTGCCGCCAGTTCGCGGGGCAGACCATCGCGCCCAGCTTCGCCGCCGCCGCCAGCGTCTCGAGCACCCGGAACGAGTTCTGCCCGAGCCAAAGGATGCGGTCGCCGTGGCCGACGCCGGCGGCCGCGAACGCGTTGGCGAGCCGGTTCGAGCGGTCGTCGAGTTGCGGGTAGGTGAGCCGGACGTCGCGCCCTAAGTCAGCGTCGACCACCGCGACCTGCTGCGGGCGGGTCCGGCGTTGCTCGCGCAACACGTCGCCGAACGTGAAACCGTGCAGCGCGTCCACGGCCCGCAGTCTCGCGCATGGGGCTGACGGCCACGTCAGGTCCGGGCGGCAACGGGTATCCTGCCGCCGCGTGAGCGGCGTAGGAGTCATCGACTGCGACCAGCACCTGTTCGAGTCGCGGACACTGTGGAGCGACTACGCCGATCCGAAGCGGCGCGACGACGCGCTGCGAATCGTCGACGACTCGGCCGGGAACGCGTGGCTGCAGTGGCACGGCCGGCGCATGGTGCTCGCCGACGTGACCGTGCCCGGTGAGACCGACGAGGTCGGCGACCGGCTCCAGCGCGCGCTCGCCGGGGAACCGCCCGCGCAGCCGTACGACGAGGCGCTCCCCGCGGCGTACTGGCAGCCGGCGGCGCGCCTCACCGAGCTCGACCGGCTCGGGCTCGACGAGGCCTTCCTGTTCCCGAACTACGGCCTGGTCTGGGAGCACAACCTCGTCGACGACCTCGAGGCCACGAAGACGAACATGAGCGCCTGGAACCGGTGGGCCGTCGAGGTCGCCGGCGAGGGCAGGGGACGCCTCCATCCCGTCGCTCACCTGACCCTGCGCGATCTCGACTGGCTCGACGACCAGCTGCGCGACCTCGCCGCCGGAGGAGTCCGGCTGGCGATGATCGCCCCCGCGCTCGTCGACGGCCGTCCACTGTCGCATCCCGACCTCGACCGGGCGTGGGCCTCTTTCATCGAGCACGGCGTCGCCCCCGTGTTTCACGTCGCCAACCAGCGGCGCCCGTTCGACGAGGCGTGGTACGCCTCTGACCCCGAGCCCACCAACCCCGTGCTGTCGTCGGTGTTCCTCTGGGTGCCCGCCGCGCTGGCGATCTCCGACCTCGTCGTGAACGGCGTGCTCGAACGGCGGCCCGAGCTCCGGCTCGGGGTCATCGAGCTGTCGGCGGTCTGGCTGCCGATGTTCCTCATGTACCTCGACGGCGGCGTGCGGTTCGTGACCCGGCTGCACGGCAAGCCGGTGGCGGACCTCGCTCTCGCGCCCAGCGAGTACGTGCGCCGTCAAGTGCGCGTCGCCGCCTTCTCGTACGAGCGGCCCGAACGGCTCATCGAGCGGGCCGGCGACCTGTTCATGTGTTGCAGCGACTACCCGCACTCCGAAGGGACCGCGCAGCCGCTCGACGACTACCGCGCCCTCGACGACACCACGTCTGATCCCGCACGCGCGCCGGGCCTCTATCACGACAACGCCGCCTGGCTCCTCGGGCGGAGCGACAGCGCGTGACGGTCGCCGACGACGAGTTCGAGTTTCTCGCGCCCCGCCACGACGTCCCCGCCGGCGGCCGGAGCGGCTTCATGGTCGCCGACGAGCGCCAGGTGCACTACCTCGAGTGGGGGCGCGGCACCGCACCGCCCGTCGTCTGCCTCCACGGGGGCGGACAGACGGCGTACATGTGGGAGGAGCTCGGTGCCGCCCTCGCCCCGACGCACCACGTGTTCGCACCCGATCTGCCCGGTCACGGCGACACCGACCCGATCGAGGCGATGGACCGACGGTCGCTGGCGGAGACGATCCCGCCGCTCCTGGACGCGTTCGGGATCGAGCGGGCCGCGTTCGTCGGCGCGTCGCTGGGCGGGATCATCAGCCTTACCCTGGCCGCCGAGCGGCCCGACATCGTCGCCGCGATCGCGCTCATCGACATCGGCCACCGCCTCGAGGATGAGGGCGTGAACCGCATCATCGACTTCATGACGCGGCACGAGTCGTTCGCGTCGCCCGAGGAGGCGGCGGTCGCCGTCGCCGAGTACCTCCCGCACCGCCGCCAGGTGAACGCCGACAATCTGCGCCGCAACCTGCGCGAGCTGCCCGACGGGCGGTGGGTGTGGAAGCACATGTTCGCCCGCCGGCTTCGGAGCGCGAGCGCGCCCGTGGGCGGATGGCGCGAGCTGGTCGCGGGCATGGGCGACGAGGCGAGGACGCTCGAGTGCCCGGTGCTCGTCCTGCGGGGCGCAGCCAGCGACGTCCTCTCGAACGAAGGCGCCGAGGAGATCGCGTCGCTCATCCCGGACGCCCGCCTCGCCACGGTCGGCAGCGCCGGCCACCACGCCGCCGGCGACAACCCCGAGACGACCGTGGACCTCGTGCGCAGCTTCCTCGCCGAGACCGGGACCTGACCCAGGGCGCCACGTTGACGCAGGTCAGGCGGGCGTAGTACGCGAAGGGTGTGGAAAACCCGCCCGGGGCGGCGAGCGGGGACCAGTCGCCCGTTGCGATCACCGATGACGTCCAGCCGGCCGGGGACGGCGCGGCGCAAAACGGGAACGGTGCGCCGGACGCCGACGGCCGCGACTGGCTCGAACGGCTGGAGGCGCTCGAGCGGGCGGAGTCCGAGGCCGCCGACCAGGTCCGCGCCCACGCCGCCGACGAGCGACACACGCGCTGGCACGCCGAGTACCAGCGCGCCGAGAGTGCCGCGGCGGAGCGTCTGGCTCGCGAGGCGAGCGAGCGTCGGGCGCGCTGGCAGACCGAGGACGAGCGACTGGCGCGCGAGGCCGAGGAACGGCGTGCCCGCTGGTTGACCGAGTACGAGCGCGCCGAGAGCGACGCGCACTCGCGTGCGTTGCGCGAAGCCGAGCAGCGTCGCGCGCGCTGGGAAGCCGAATACAGCCGCGCCGAGGCCGAGGTGCACGAGCGCGCTGCCTCCGAAGCCGACCAGCGTCAAGCGCGCTGGCAGGCCGAGCGCGAGCGCGCCGTGCGCGAGGCCGAGGAGCGTCGGGCCCGGTGGAGCCGGGAGTTCGACCACGCGTTGGGCGAGGCACGAGCGCGGATCGAGCGTGAGACCCAGCGCCGCCTCGAGCGTTGGGAAGCCGAGTTCGAGCGGGCCGAGCAGGACGGCATGAAGCGCGCCGAGCAGGATGCCGTGGCGCGGCGAGCACGACTCGATGCGGACTGCGAGCGCGCCATGCGAGAAGCGCAGGCGCGCGCGCAGGAGGAAGCCCATTTTGCGTGGGAGCGCTGGCAGGTCGACTTCGGACGTTCACAGCGCGAGGCCGAGGAACGCGCGCGGCAGGTCACGCAGGCTCGGCGAGAGCGCTTCGAGGTCGAGTTCCAGCGGGCCGAGCACGAAGCGCAGCAGCGGCGGGAGGATGCCGCTCGGGAGCTGCGCCGGCAATGGGAGGCCGAGTACGAGCGGGAGGAGGCCGAAGCCGACGAGGCCCGCCGGAAGCGTCTCGAGAACGTGCGCGCCCAACAGGAGGCGTGGGTGCACGCCCGCTTCAAGTCGGACGAGAAGGCGGCCCGGCGCGAGCTCGCCCGGCTGCGCGATCGCTGGGCGAAGGAGGACGACGGTGCCCGGCGTGAGCGGCAGCGGCTCCGGGAGCCCGAGTTCCGGGCGCGCCGGCAGCGCTGGGACGAAGAGGAGAGCCGCGCGCTGCAAGAGGCGCGTGAGGGGAGGGCCGAGGCGGCCGAGGCGTTGCGCCGGCGATGGGAGACCGAGTACCAGCGCGCCGAGCAGCAGGCACGTGAACGGGCCGCCCAGGAGACCGAAGAGCTTCGCCGCCGCTGGGAGGTCGAGTACGAGCAGGCACAGCGTGACGCCCAGGCTCGTATCACCGAGGAGGCCGCCGAGCTTCGTCGACGCCTGGAGGAAGAAGACGACCGGCTGGAGCAGGAGGATCGACGGCTCCGGGCCCGGGAGATCCAAGAGCGACGTCAGCGCTGGGCGGACGACGACGAGCGCTACCTGCGCGAGTCGGAGGCACGGGTGGAGCGGGAGGTCCGGGAGCTACGCGAGCGCTGGACCGGAGAAGAAGAGCGCGCGTTCAGGGAAGCCGAGGAGCGCGCCGCCCGCGAGGCCGCCGAGCTCCGCGAGTGGTGGGGATCCGAGGACGAGCGCGGCATCCGAGACGCGCTGGCGCGCGCCAGGCGTGAGTCCGACGCGTTGCGCTCGTGGTGGGAAGCGGAAGACCGGCGGTTTGCCCACGAGGCGATGGAGCGGGTCGAGGGGGAGGCCGAGGAGCAGCGCGCGCACGAGGAGGCGCAGCGCGCCGCGCGTGCCGCCCAGGCGCAGAAGCTGCTGCAGGAGAGCGCCCACCGGGTCGCGGCGGAAGCCAAGGAACGACGGCAACGGTGGGAAGCCGAGGATCACCGCACCGTCGACGAGGCCGAGCACTCCACGGAGCACGAGGCACAAGTCCGCAGGGAGCGCTGGGAGTCGGAGTACGGCCAGGCCGTCAAGGAGTGTTACTCGCGCCAGCTCCAGATCACGCAGCAGCTGTGCGACGAGCTCGAAGTCGAGCTCCGGTCGGCGCTCGAAGAGGCCCGGGCACACGCCGCCCGACACGGCGAGGAACTTCGTGAGTGGCACGCCGACGACCGCCTGATCTCGTCGCCGCTGGAGGACGCCGATCCGTTCGGCGAGCACGACCCGTTCACCGAGGAGACGGCGTAGGAGCTCGCGCTCAGAGCGACGCCGAAGGTGTGTCGGCGAGGGCGCGGCTGAGCCGGTCGGCCTCGGCCGTGAGCCCCGCCAGGGCGGCGTCGACGTCGATGGCCCGCGGCTCGGGCTCGAAGGCGGGAACGGGCGCGTCGCCGAGGTCGGTACCCGGATCGCCGTCGAACCCGCACTCGTCGCACGTCTCGACCGGGCTCGTCACGCCTCGGCATGCTACGGCGGGCGTTCGCGCCCCCTGTGCAGACTTGATCCCCGACGACGGAGGCGTGATGACCACCGTGGACGATCGCCAAACGCAGCTTCTCCGGCAGACCGTGCCGTTCGCGGGCCCGCTGGGCGTCGAGGTCATCGCAAGCCGGCCCGACGAGGTGCGAGCCCGCGTCGAGTGGCGACCCGAACGGTGCACCGCGGGCGGGGTGCTGCACGGCGGTGTGATCATGAGCCTGGCTGACACGACCGGCGCCACCTGCGCCGTCCAGAACCTGCCGGACGACGCGTCGGGGACGACGACGATCGAGAGCAAGACCAACTTCCTGCGGGCCGTTCGTGGCGGCTACGCGGAGGCCGTCTCCCGTTCGCTCCACGCCGGCCGCACCGTGGTGGTGATCGAGACCGACGTCACCGACGCCGAGGGACGGCCGGTGGCGAAGGTCCTCCAGACCCAGGCGGTGCTGCGGGGTTGACGGGGGTCAGTTCGGCGGGCGGACGTTGATGACGAGGGTGAAGATCGACTTCACGACGGGCTCGCCGGAGTCGGCGTCCTTCCAGTCGGTCTCGGTGACGTAGAACTCGAGCTTGCCGCCGTTGGAGCGTTCCTTCTCGTACACGTCGGTGATGACCGTGGTGCCCTCGAGGACGTCGCCCACCTTGGGCCAGCGTCGGTACTCGAAAGCCTGCTCGCCGTGCAGGATGGCCCGGCCCGGGCCGCGCAGGCGCTCGATCGGGAGCCCGGCGGCGCCGCCGGTGCCGAGCGATCCCCAGTACGACATCACGAACGGGAACGTGGGGGGCACGAGCGCGCCGTCGCCGCTGTACACGTCGTCGGAGTCGCCGAGGGCCTCGGCGAACACGCGCACCGGGCCGCGCTCGATGACGACCTTCTGCGAACCGGTTTCCTGACCCTTGAGCTCGGTGAGTGCCATGGACGGGGGACCCTACAGGCCCAGTCGCTCGTTGGCCTCGTCGAAGAAGCTCGTCGGGGGCTTCGCCTCCGGGCGCGGCTCGAGCGTGTCCGGGTCCCACTGCGTCATGTCGCGGTTGAAGAAGTCGCCGCCGTACACGTGGATGGCGCCGGTGCAGGTGCCAAGCGGGTTGTGCACCGCGTGGATGGCGTCGTCGCCGAGCAGGACGACCTGGGTGGTGGAGAGCTCGCGGGTGCGGCGTGGCTCGAGACACCCATCGACACGGCGGAAGAACGTGTTGTCCTCCTGGCCCGCGTAGATCCCGATCGCGGCCCACATCTGGTGGTCGTGGGGCCAGATCGACATCCCGGGTGCCCAGACGACCTTGAGCACGGTGAGGTCGGGGGCGTGGTGCAGGGTCGTGAGCTCGGCCCGGTTCGCCGGCAAGGCCTGCTCGACGGCGGACGTCATGTCGACGGTGCGCTCGAGCAGATCGGCCACCGCCAGGCGCGGCTCGGGCTCCGCCAAGCTCGCTCGACACTCCGACACGAACTGCTCGACATCGAGCACGTGTTCAGATTAGGACGAATTCGCCGAGCTCGTCCTCCCCGCTGCATGGTTCCCGAGGAGGTGCTTCATCACCTTGCCGGTGGCGTTGCGGGGGAGCTCGTCGACGAAGCTCACCTGCCGCGGGCGTTTGTAATCGGCGAGGTGATCGGCGCAGAACGCCTGCAACTCGTCGCCGCCGAGCGCGGCGTCGGGCTTTCGGACCACGAAGGCCGCGATGTCCTCGCCGAGCACATCGTGCGGGATGCCGACCACCGCCGCCTCGCGCACCGCCGGATGCTCGAGGATCACGCTCTCGATGTCCGTCGGGTACACGTTGTGGCCGCCCCGTACGATGAGGTCCTTCTTGCGACCGACGAGATAGAGGAAGCCGTCGTCGTCGAGGTAGCCGAGGTCGCCGCTGCGCAGCCAGCCGTCCTCGGTCCAGGTTCCCGCGGTCGCGTCGTCGTCCTTGTAGTACTCGCGCTGCCGT
>DATFXK010000224.1:0-13076 GCA_035316005.1 Acidimicrobiia bacterium
GTTGAGCAGCTCGCGATCGGCGTCCTCCAGCTGGTCGACGTGCAGCTCGCCCGCACGCGGCACTTCGAGGAGTGGTTGCTCGCTCGCGCTCATGTTCTCCATCGTGTCGGCGCTCTCCCTGTCCGGCAAGTTACTGCCCGCTCCCCGGACCGGCGGCAACGGAACCCGCCGACACCGCCGCATCCCGCTGGTCGCCGAGCTCCACGCCGACTCGCCGCTTCCCCCGGTCGCGGTACAGCGTCACGCTCACGCGATCACCCGGCTTGCGTTTCCCGACCTCGCTCATCAGCTGGGACACGCTCGCCACCGCGGTCATCGTTCCCGCCTTGCCCACCTCGACGATCACGTCGCCCTGCACCATGCCGGCCTCGTCCGCCGGGCTCCCGGGAACGACGCCCTGGACGCGCGCGCCGCCGCCGACGCGATCGGTGTCGTCGGTGGCCCAGACGCCGAGCCACCCGTGCTCGACGGCGCCGCGGGCGGTCAGCTGGGCGGCGACGTCGCGTGCCTGGTCGATCGGCACCGCCAGCCCGGCCGTGGACGAGTCCGGCGGCACGACGAGGATGCCGACGACCGCGCCGCGATCGTCGACGAGCGCTCCGCCCGAGTGCGCGGTGCCCGCGGTCATGTTGGTCTGGATGAGCCCCGGCACCGAGACGCCGTCACCCCACACGAACGCACGGTTGAACGACCCGATCTCGCCGACGTCGACCCACGGGTGACGTCCGGAGCCGGCCGCGACGCCGACGACCTGCTGACCGACTTCCAGGCCGGCGGACGCCCCGAGCTGGGCCGGCTGCGTGCTCTTCCCGTCGACGGTGAGGACGGCAAGGTCCGAGACCGGATCGCTGGCGACCACGCCGGCGGGCAACGTGCGGCCGTCGGACGTGACGACGGCGACCGCGCTCGCGCCGTCGAGTGCGTGCGCGCTCGTGACGATCTGGCCCGCCTGCACGCACACCCCGGACGCTTGGCTCGTCTCGTCCCCGCGCGCGGCGCGCACCGCCACCACGCTCGGCGCCAGGGTGGCGACGATCCGCTGCACCACGCCGCTGCGCGCCGGCCGCGCTGACTTGCTCGGGTTGTTCACCGTCATCAGCGCCGCGATGCCGGCCACGGTGGCCACCACGGCGAGGCCGGCCGCGAGTGCGACCCAACGGGCGCGACGCGACGACCGAGGTCGACTCCTCGCGACGAACGACGTCAGTTCGCTGGGGTGGACCCAGATCCGATCCGACGGGTCCGGCGGCGGGCCGCCGGAGCTCTCGTCCTCCGGATCGTTGCCCGGCATGGCCACGAAGTGTACGGCCGGGTTCCTTCGAATCGCCCGCGGTCGCCGTCGCAAGGCGCCGGCACGGGACTCAGTACGATGACGGCGTGCTCGCGCCGCCCGACGGGCGCGACTGGGTCGGTCTCACGTCGCTCCCACTTCCGGTCGAAGCCGCCAACGCCTGGGTCACCACACCCGGGAGCGGCGCGGTCGTGTGCTTCGCCGGCGTCGTGCGGGAGCACTCCGACGGACGGCCCGGGGTGCGCGGTCTGACGTACGAGGCCTACGAAGAGGAGGCGACGCGCCGCCTCGCCGAGATCGCCGCCGAGCTGCGGCGGCGGTGGCCCGACGTCGAGCGAATCGCCCTGCTGCACCGGGTCGGCGACCTCGCCCTCTCGGAGCCCTCCGTGGTCGTGATCGTCTCGGCCCCGCACCGCGCCCAGGCGTTCGAGGCGGCCCGGTTCGGCATCGACACGCTGAAGGAGACGGTGCCGATCTGGAAGCGGGAGCACTGGGAGGGCGGCTCCGAATGGGCGGCGAGCGCCAGCCCGGCGCGCTCCGTCCGCCCGTCGACCCCGACGGGGTGATCGACGCTGGCGCGCGATCTCGCGATCGACCTCGGCACCGCAAACACACTCGTCTACTCGCGTGGCGAGGGCATCATCGTCAACGAGCCGACGGTCATCGCGCTCGACAGCCGGACCAGCGACGTGCTCGCGTTCGGCCACGAGGCGTGGCAGATGATCGGGCGGACGCCCGGCCATATCGTCGCCGTGCGACCGCTGCGCGGTGGTGCGATCACCGACTTCGAGATCACCGAGCGCCTCATCCGCAGGCTGTTCCGGCGCGCCCGCGTGTCGCGCTTCTCGCGGACGCGCGTGCTCATCTGTGTGCCGTCGGCGATCACCCACGTCGAGCAGCGCGCCGTGCTCGAAGCCGCCCGCCGCGCCGGCGCCGCGCAGACGTTCCTGATCGACCAGCCCATGGCCGCCGCCATCGGCGCGTCGCTCCCGATCCACGAGCCGCTGGGCAACATGGTCGTCGACGTCGGTGGCGGGACCTCCGAGGTCGCGGTCATCTCCCTCGGCGGCGTCGTCGCGCTCGAAGCGGTCCGCGTCGGCGGGTTCGACATGGACGCCGCCATTCAGGCCTACGTCCGGAACAAGTACGGCATGGCGATCGGCGAGCGCACCGGTGAGGAGGTCAAGTTCGCGATCGGCTCCGCCTTCGCGACCGGCGACCGGTACCAGGCCGAGGTCCGCGGCCGTGACCTGACGACCGGCACCGCCAAGGTCATCGTGCTCGACCCCGAGGACGTGCGCGAAGCGCTCGACGAGCCCGTGCGCGCCATCCTCGAGATGATCGTGCGCGCCCTCGGCCAGACCCCGCCCGAGCTCGCGCAGGACCTCATCCTCCGGGGCATCCACCTCGTCGGCGGGGGCGGCCTGCTGCGCGGCATGGACGAGCGCATCTCGAAGGAGACCGCGCTGCCCGTCCGCCTCGTCGACGCCCCCCTGGAGTGCGTCGTCCACGGCGCCGGCGTGTGTATGGAGAACGAGATGTTCCCGGACCGACCGCGCTCGTGAGCCGCGCGTAGGCGGCGCCGACGCCGTGACCGCCTAATCGGCGAGCAGGTCCTCGGCCGCTTGTCTGACTTGCCAGTCGCGGTCTTCGAGGGCGGTGTGGAGGGCGGCGTCCACCTCGGGACCGTCGAAGGGGGCGAGGGCGAGAACGGCGCGGCGGCGGACGGCGGGCTTGTCGCCGCAGGCGGCGAGGACGGCGGGGAGGCCGGCGGGGTCGGCGAGCGCTCCGAGGGCGGCGACCGCGGCCTCGCGGGCGAGGGGGTCGTCGTGCCCGCGGACGACGGTGCTCAGCGCGGGGACGGCGCCGGCACCGACGGCGGTCGGGCCGAGCTCACCGAGTGCCCACGCCGCCGCCTCGATCACGGTGACGTCGTCGTCGGCGAGGAGAGCGAGCAGCGGGCGGGCCGGGGAGTCGAGGACGGGCGCGAGGTCGGCGGCCCGCCGGCGGACCCCGGCCGCGGGATCGGTGAGGGCGGCGCGCCATGCGGTCGTCGCCCGGCGGCGGCCGCCCGCGCGCACGAGCGCGCCGAGTGCCGCGGCGCGGACCCGTGCGTCGGGATCGTCGCGGGCGGCTCGTTCGAGCTCCGCCGGTGCTTCCGCCGGGAGCCGGGCCCGAAGACCGAGCGCGGCGGCGTCGGCAGCGCGCTCGAGACCCGAGCGGCCCGGGCCGCGATCGGCGTCCATACGCGCTCATCTTGTCCCATTCCGGGCGCGGGGCCGCGTCCGGCTTCGGGGCAGGTGCATGGCAGTCTCGTGTGATGGTCGACGACCGCGACGGTCTCTCCCCGCCGTCGGCGCCGATGCCGCCCCGGCGTCGCCGCCGGCCGCTCGTCACCGTCGGGACCGTGGCCGCCATCGTCGTGGTGCTGGTGCTCCTCGGCGGCACCTTGATCCGTCTCCCGTACGTGCTGATCGCGCCGGGGACGGCCAGCGCGGTCGAGCGGGTGGTGCAGGTCCAGGGCGCGCCGACCTACACGCACCGCGGCGAGGTGTTGTTCCTCACCGTGTCGGTGTCGAGCGACCGACCGAACGCGTTCGCGGTCCTGTCGGGCTGGCTCGACGACGACACCGATGTCGTCCCCGAGGACGACGTGCTCCAGGGCCGGTCACGAGCCGAGGACGCCCGGCTCAACAAGCTCGAGATGGCCGATTCGCAGATGACCGCCAAGCAGGTCGCGCTGGAGAGGCTCGGCTACACCGTGCCGAAGAGCGGGACGGGCGCCGCCGTCACGGGCGTGCAGAAGAGCGCGCCGGCCCAGGGCAAGCTCCGCGTCGGCGACGTCATCACCGCCGTCGACGGCCAACCCGTCACGCTGGCGGATCAGCTCGGGCCGATCGTGCGCAACCGCCCGGCGGGCACACCGGTCGTGTTCACCGTCGATCGGGACGGCATGACCTCGCAGGTGACCGTCGACACCCGCGCCACGCCCGGGGGCCCGTGCCAGGGGCGAGCCCAGATCGGCGTCCAGAGCGCGACCAGGGGCGAGAAGTTCGACTTCCCGGTCGACGTCAAGATCGACACCGGCCGCGTGAGCGGCCCGTCGGCCGGGCTCGCCTTCACGCTGACGATTCTCGACGAGCTGACGCCCGGCGACCTCACCGGCGGGAAGAAGGTCGCCGTCACCGGGACGATCCGCGCCGACGGGTCGGTCGGGCCGATCGGCGGCGCCGAGCAGAAGGCGGTCACGGCGCGCCAGGCGGGAGCGAAGCTGTTCCTCGTCCCCACCGACGAGGTCAAGGAGGCCCGCAGCCGCGCCGGCGGCATGAAGGTGGTGGGCATCCGGACGCTCGACGACGCCCTCGACCAGCTCCATCGCTTCGGCGGCGCCGATACCGGGTTGCCCCCGGCACCTCCCTCCCCGGCCTGCCCATAGCCCCAATACAGTTGCCCCGATGTCGATCGACGAGCCTCGCCCGTCGGGCTCGGAGCACACCCGCCTCACGCCCGCCCAGATCGAACGGCATGACTTCTCGCGCGCTCGCAAGGGCCTCGACGAGAAGGAGGTGCGCGCCTTCCTCCGGCGCCTCGCCGACGAGTTCGAGGCGATGAACCGGAGGATCGCCGACCTCGAAGCCGAGGTGCGCCACCCGCCGCTGCCGTCACGCGACCAGCTTGTGAACCAGGTGGGGCACGAGGTGGCTCGCACCCTGCGCTCGGCGGAGGATTCTGCGGAGAAGGTCGCCCAGCGCGCCCGGGAGACAGCGTCGGAGGTCGAGCGGGCGGCGCGCGAGGAGTCGGCGCGCATCCGCACCGAGCAGCTCGAGCAGGCGACGAAGGACGCGCGTGCGATCGTCGAGGCCGCGCGCGAACGAGGGCGGGAGATGGTCACCGAGGCGCGGGTATTCCGCGAGCGCGCCTTGACCGACCTGAACCGCCGGCGCGACACGCTGCGGGCGTACATCGACCAGCTGCGTGCCGATCGCGACCGCTTCGCCGAGGCGTACCGCGTCGTGCGCGACACGGTGTCGGACGCCAACGAGATGCTCACCCGCTTCGGTGCCGGCCGGCCGTTCCCGCCCGTCACCGCGGAAGCCGGCCCGCCGATCTCCTTTCCTTCCGACGCGAACGCGGACGAGGAGAAGCCAGTCGCGCGGGTCTTCGCGCCCGAGCAGCGGCCCCGCATCCGCCCGCCGCGTCAGACGCGCCCCGCGCGTGCGGAGCGCGACGCGCCATACAGGCCCCGGCCCGCGCCCGCGACGGGCATCGGTCTCGGCGAACTGCCCGGTCAACCCGAGCCCGCGCCGGACGCCGCACCGGAGCCCGAGCCGGAGGTGTGGCCAGAAGTCGCGCCGGGAGCAGACGACGAGCCGGCGCCCGAGCCGGAGCCGGAACCGGCCGCAACTGCCGCCGAGCCCGCGCCCGACCCGGAGCCGGCGCCCGAACCGGAGCTGTCGTCCGATGCCGGCAGCGAGGTCGACGCCCTCTTCGAGCGCATCCGCGGGACGCGGGAGGAGACGATCGAGGAGCCCCGCATCGAGTTCGGCGACGCCGGCGGCCTCGGTGACGGCGGCGGCATCGACGACGGTGGCGGCGCCCGGCGGGCCCCGGACGCCGCCAAGGGACAGGTGCTCGTCGACACGACGCCCGAGCCGCGCCCGTCCTCCGACGGCGACCCCGAGCTGCTGGCTCGGCGTGACGAGCTCCTGGCGCCCATCGCGCACGAGCTCGTCCGGCAGAGCAAGCGCGTCCTGCAGAACGAGCAGAACGAGATCCTCGACGCGCTGCGGCGCGAGCGCCGCCGTCCCGACGCCGAGAAGCTCCTGCCGCCGCTCCCGCGCCAGGTCGAGGCGTGGTCCGAGGTCCTGGCGCCGGCGATCACCGAGGCCTACGTCGCGGCGCGCACCGCGGCGGCGCCCGCGAGCGAGCCCGTGGACGGCGCTCCGCAGCACATGGTCACCGGGATGGTCGAGGTGCTCGTAACGCCATTGCGCGATCGGCTCCTCGCCGCCGTCGACGAGACGCTCGGCGACGACGCCAACCCCGATGTGATCGCCCACCGCATCGGGGCTCGCTATCGCGAATGGAAGGGAGAGGAGCTCGACAACCGGATCCGCGACCTCCTCGCCGCGGTCTACGCGCGCGGCATCTACGACGCCGCGCCCGAAGGTTCACGGCTGCGGTGGGTCCCGGCCGAGCAGGGTCAGTGCCCCGACGCCGACGACAACGCGCTCGAGCCGACGCGGCGAGGGGAGCGATTTCCCACCGGGCAGCAGTTCCCGCCCGCACACCCGGGATGCAGGTGTCTCCTCGCCGTCGTGCACGAACAGCGCGGCGAATGAACGCCTGAGCGCGCGACCGGGAACCGTGGAACCCCGGCAGTAGGCTTCGCAGCCGATGCGCGTGCCCACAGCCCAACGTCGCCGGCGCGGCTTTCGCGTACGCGGGTGGATCATCGCAGCAGTCATCCTGCTCGTGATCCTCCTGTTCAGCCTGCGCGGGCTGGCGGGCTTCTACACCGACTTCCTCTGGTTCGACTCCGTCGGGCAGGGCGGCACCTGGCGCGAGCTGCTGTCGGCCAAGGTCGTGCCCGCGCTCGTCTTCACGGTCGTCTTCTTCGTCATGATGCTGACGAGCCTGCTGATCGCGGACCGGCTGGCGCCCAAGTACCGGTCGATGGGCCCCGAGGACGAGCTCGTCGAGCGGTACCAGCAGTTCGTGACTCCCTACCAGGGGCGCATCCGCGTCGGCGTCTCCCTGTTCTTCGCCCTGATCGCGGGCGTGGGGGTCTCCTCGCAGTGGCAGGAGTGGGTGCTGTTCACCCACCGGGTCGACTTCGGCGTGAAGGATCCGCAGTTCGACAAGGACATCGGCTTCTACGTCTTCCAGCTGCCGTTCCTGCGGTTCATCGCCAACTGGCTCTTCGCCGGCCTCGTGATCGTGCTGCTCGTGACGGCCGTCGCGCACTACCTGAACGGCGGCATCCGGTTCCAGAGCCCCTTCCAGCGCGTGACGCCCCAGGTGAAGGCGCACCTGTCGGTGATCCTCGCCGTCATGGCGCTCGTCAAGACGGCGCAGTACTACCTGGATCGTTTCACCCTCGACTTCTCGGAGCGAGGCGTCGTCACGGGCGCGAGCTACACGGACGTGAAGGCGCAGCTGCCCGCGCTGAACCTGCTGATCTTCATCTCGATCGTGGCCGCCGGGCTGTTCATCTGGAACATCTGGCGCCGCGGTTGGGTCCTGCCGATCATCGCGGTCGGACTGTGGGGGTTCGTGTCGATCGTGATCGGCACGATCTACCCGGCCGGCGTCCAGAAGTTCCGCGTCGAGCCGAACGAGTTCCAGAACGAGCAGCGGTACATCGAGCGCAACATCGCCGCGACACGATCCGCGTTCAACCTTCAGGGTGTCGACAACAAGCCGTTCGACTATCAGTCGAACCTCGACGCCAATACTGTCAGTCAGAACGTCGCGTCCATCGCCAACGCGCGGCTCTGGGACCCGGCGGTGATCCAGTCGACGTACCAGTCGCTGCAAGGCCTGCAGACCTTCTACAAGATCGACGACGTCGACGTCGACCGGTACCCGGTCGTGGATCAGACGCGTCAGGTCGTGGTCTCGGCGCGCGAGATCAACCAGGGCGAGCTCCCGAGCCAGTCCTGGGTCAACCAGCACCTCGTCTACACGCACGGCTACGGCATCGTGTCGTCGCCGACGAACACGTCGGCCGAGGACGGCAATCCCAATTTCCTGTTGAGCGGCATCCCTGTCGCCAAGGACGCCCCGATCACGCTCAACCAGCCGGACGTGTATTTCGGCGAGGGCCAGCCCGGGTACGCGCTCGTGGACGCCAAGCAGCGCGAGTTCGACTACTCACGGCCCGGTCGCGCGGACGCCACCTCCCGCTACCAGGGCAAGGACGGCGTCCGGATCGACAACCCGATCCGCCGACTCGCCTTCGCGTTGCGGTTCGGTGACATCAACCCGCTCATCTCGGGGCAGGTGAGCGGGAACACGAAGGTCCTCTACGTCCGCGACATCAAGGACCGCGTCAAGAAGCTTGCGCCGTTCCTGGATTTCGACGCCGACCCGTACCCGGTCGTCACCGGTGGTCGCGTCGTCTGGGTTCTCGACGCGTACACGACCACCAGTCGCTACCCGTACTCAGAGAAGGTGTCGGGGCCGAGCGACACCGGGCTCAACCACAGCTTCAACTACGTCCGCAACTCCGTGAAGGCGACCGTCGACGCGTACGACGGGACGGTCAAGTTCTACGTCATCGACAGCAAGGACCCGTTGATCCGGTCGTACCGGAAGGCGTTCCCCGACCTGTTCACGGACTTCAACAAGATGCCGCAGGACCTGAAGCAACACCTTCGGTACCCCGAGGACCTGTTCCGGGTCCAGTCCGACGTGTACGCGCGCTACCACGTCACCGAGAGCCGGCGCTTCTACCAGGGCAGCGCCAAGTGGCTCCTGTCGCCCGATCCCGGCTCGGGTCAGCTCACCGCCGCCCAGCTCCAGACCGCGGCCGCGCAGGCGCCGAGCGACCAGCGGAAGGGAGCGACCTCGACCGGAAATCGCATGCGACCCTACTACCTGTACATCAACCCGCCCGGCGAGCAGAACCCGAGCTTCATCATCCTGCAGCCGTTCGTGCCGGTCTCGGCCGGGAACAAGCAGACGCGGCTCGTGTCGTTCATGATCGCGAGCTCCGACCCGGGCAATTACGGGAAGATGACCGCGTTCGAGATGCCGCAGGGCGAGTCCGTGCTCGGACCGGTGCAGATCGACAACCGCATCAAGAGCACGCCCGACGTCTCCCGCCAGCTCACCCTTCTCAACCAGCAGGGCTCCACCGTGATCCAGGGGAGCCTGCAGCTGATCCCGGTGGGGAACTCCATCCTCTACATCCGTCCCTTCTACGTGCAGGCCGCCGGGGCCTCGAGCTACCCGCAGTTCCGGTTCGTCGTCGTGGCGGAGGCCGGGCAGGACCCGGTCCTCGCCTCCACCGTCGACGAGGGGCTGAGGATCCTGTTCGGTCAGGCGCCGCCCCCGGCGCTCCCCGGCGGTCAGGCGCCCACGACGCCGGCCCCGGCGGGCGGCAACGTGCAGGACCTCCTGAACCAGGCCGCCGACACGTACGGCCGGGCCCAGGCTGCGTTGCGCAACGGCGACCTGGGTACGTACCAGCAGTTGATCAACCAGGTCGGCGATCTCATCAACCAGGCCCGGCAGGCCTCCGGTGGGAGCGGAGGCGGAGGTGGCGCGTCGACCACGACCACGACCCCCGCTCGCCAGACCGCCGCCACCGGCGCCGCCACTGCCGCCAAGGAGCCCTGACTCCGGCCGGGCCCTCAGCCGGGGCCGGGCGGGGAGAGATCGCACCGGGATTCGCCGGGGGAATTGTCCGGGCCGCTCCGGGATTGTTACTATCTACGTAGTGAAAATCCCCCGGATCCCTTGTCGCCGGGGCATTCCGACTCCTGAGACCGCCACCCGGTAGCGGAGGCGAGGGCGCATGGCAGTGAGTGGCATCGATCTCGGCAAGTACAAGCTCGGCTGGTCCGACAGCACGGACGACTACGCCTTCATCCCGAAGAAGGGCCTCAACGAGGAGATCGTCCGCGAGATCTCCGGCCAGAAGAACGAGCCCGACTGGATGCGCGACTTCCGGCTCAAGGCGCTGAAGCGGTTCGAGCGCAAGCCGATGCTCGAGTGGTTCGCCAAGAACATGCCGACCATCGACTTCGACGACATCTACTACTACCTGAAGCCGACCGACAAGGGAGAGGTCGCCGACAGCTGGGACATGCTCCCCGAGTCGATGAAGGCGACGTACGAGAAGCTCGGCATCCCCGAGGCCGAGCGCAAGTACCTCGCCGGTGTCACCGCTCAGTTCGAGAGCGAGACGGTGTACCACAAGAACCGGGAGGAGCTCGCCAAGCAGGGCGTGCTGTTCACCGACATGGACACCGCGGTGCGCGAGTACCCGGAGATCGTGCGCGAGCACTTCGCCACGGTCATCCCGCCGGGCGACAACAAGTTCGCCGCACTCAACTCGACGGTGTGGTCGGGCGGGTCGTTCATCTACGTGCCGCCGGGTGTGCACGTCGAGATGCCGCTGCAGGCGTACTTCCGCATCAACGCCGAGAACGCGGGGCAGTTCGAGCGGACGCTGATCATCGCCGACGAGGGCGCCTCGGTGCACTACGTCGAGGGCTGTTCGGCGCCGATCTACACGAGCGACTCGCTGCACTCGGCCGTCGTCGAGCTGATCGCCAAGCCCGGCGCCCGCATCCGGTACACCACGATCCAGAACTGGTCGCCGAACGTCTACAACCTGGTCACGAAGCGGGCCAAGGCGGAGCGCGAGGCGACCGTCGAGTGGATCGACGGCAACATCGGCTCCAAGCTCACGATGAAGTACCCGTCGGTCGTCATGGTCGGCCCGAAGGCGCACGGTGAGGTGCTGTCTGTCGCGTATGCCGGCGAGGGCATGCACCAGGATGCCGGCGCCAAGATGACGCACGTCGCCCCCGACACCACGTCGATCATCGAGTCGAAGTCGATCTCCAAGGACGGCGGTCGGACGACCTACCGCGGGCTCGTGAAGGTCGAAGAGGGCGCGCACAACGTGAAGAGCCACGTGCGCTGCGACGCCCTGATCCTCGACGAGGACAGCCGCTCCGACACCTACCCGTACATGGAGATCGAGGAGAAGGACGCCCGCATCGGCCACGAGGCGACCGTCTCGAAGGTCGGCGAGGACCAGATCTTCTACCTGATGAGTCGCGGGCTGAGCGAGCAGCAGGCAACGGCCATGATCGTGAACGGCTTCATCGAGCCGATCACGAAGACGCTGCCGATGGAGTACGCCGTCGAGCTCAGCCGCCTCATCGAGCTGAATATGGAAGGGGCGGTCGGCTGACCGCTCCATGACCGCGTTCACGTCCGAAGCCGCACGCGCGCTCGGCGGGCCGGACTGGCTCACCGAGCGTCGTCGTGCTGCGGCCGAACAGCTCGACGGGATCAGCTGGCCCACACCGGCGGAGGAGATCTGGCGCTACAGCCGCATCGACGAGCTGGACCTCGACCGCTTCCGTCCCCCGTCGCGCGACGAGCTCGGCGAGCCCGGACCGGAGCCCGCGCCGGGTGGCGGGCCGGTGGCGGCCGAAGCGGGCGAGCGCGCCGGCCTCGTCGTCGTGCGCAACGGCCGGGTCGTCCACCACGAGCTCGACGACACGCTCGTCGCCAAGGGGGTCGTCGTCTGCGGTCTCGCGACGTGCGACCAAGCGGACGTCGCCGAGGTGTTGGGGTCGTGCTCGCAGGCCTCGCCCGACGCGTTCACGGTCCTGCACGACGCCTTCCTCGCCGGCGGTGCGTTCGTCAAGGTCCCGGCCGGCGTGGTGGTCGACAAGCCGATCATCGTCCTGCACTGGTCGGAGGGCGAGGGGCTGGTCACCTTCCCGCACACGCTCGTCGTCGCCGACGAGAGCTCGGAGATCACGATCGTCGATCGCTTCGGCTCCCCCGAGATCGGCGGGCCGGGGCACCTCGTCGACACGATCGTGGAGCTCGTCGTCGGCGACAATGCCCGCGTCCGGTACCTGTCCGTGCAGGAGCACGGGCCGAAGACCTGGCAGGTGGCGTTGCAGCGCGCGCACGTCGGTCGCGACGCGTCGCTGCACTCGTCGGCGGTTGCCCTCGGGGGCGAGTACGCCCGGCTCCGGAGCGAGTCGCTGCTCGCCGGGGACCATGGCGAGAGCGACCTCATGGCCGTCTACTTCGGCGACCACGACCAGATGCTCGACTTCCGCACGCTGCAGGACCACGACGCGCCGAGCACCCGCAGCGACCTGCTGTTCAAGGGCGCGGTCGAGGACGAGGCCCACTCGGTGTACTCGGGCCTGATCCGGCTGCGACCGGAGGCGCGCAAGGCCGTCGCCAACCAGACGAACCGCAACCTCGTGCTGACCGAGGGGGCGGGCGCGGAGTCGATCCCGAACCTCGAGATCGAGGCGAACGACGTGAAGTGCTCGCACGCCAGCGCCGTCGGCCCCATCGACGAGGACCAGCTCTACTACCTCGAGAGCCGAGGCGTGCGGCCGGAGGACGCCGAGCGGCTGATCGTCCTCGGCTTCTTCGACGACGTCTTCGACCGGCTGCCCGTCCCGACGCTGGTGCAGGCGCTCCGCCGCAGCGTCGTCGAGAAGGTGGAGCACCGCCGTGGCTGACCTGCGCGTGTGCTCGGTCAAGGACGTCGAGGCGGGCTCGGCGAAGCGCTTCGACGTCGACGGCGAGCGCCTGTGCGTCGTGCGCATCGGCGACGACTTCTACGTCATCGACGACACGTGCTCGCACGCCGACTACTCGCTGTCCGAGGGCGACGTGTGGGAGGACGACAAGGAGATCGAGTGCCCGAAGCACGGCTCCACGTTCTCGCTCGAGACGGGTGAGCCGGTGACGCTGCCGGCTACCCAGCCCGTGCGCGTCTACGACGTCAAGATCGACGGCGACGATGTGGTGGTGACGACGCCGTGAGCACGCTGCGCATCGCCGGGCTGCGGGTCGCCGTCGACAGGCAGGAGATCCTGCGCGGCGTCGACCTCGAGGTGGCGTCGGGCGAGGTGCACGCGCTGATGGGTCCGAACGGGTCGGGAAAGTCGACGCTGGCGCACGCGCTCATGGGGCGGCCCGAGTACGAGGTGCTCGACGGCTCGGTGACGATCGACGGCGAGGAGCTGCTCGGCCTCCCGACGTGGGAGCGGGCGGCCAAGGG
>DATFXK010000225.1:0-23243 GCA_035316005.1 Acidimicrobiia bacterium
ATCGGGAGCGCCCGCCGCTGCCGGCCCTGCAACATGTCGAGGCACACGTTGGTGGCGATGCGGTAGAGCCACGAGCGCAGCGCCGCCCGACCCTCGAAGTTGTCGAACCCCCTCCACGCCCGCACCATCGTCTCCTGCACGGCGTCCTCGGCCTCGAAGGAGGAGCCGAGGATCCGGTAGCAGTGGCCGGTCAGCTCCCCGCGGTGCTGCTCGAGGGTCTGCTCCAGGTCGGGTGCAGCGACGTCGGTCATCCGCGGTCCTCCTTGCGTTGCGGGTCGGGCGGCGAGTCGGGCGCCGGCTGGACGATCTGGACGCAGTTGCCGTCGGGGTCCAGAACCGTCCCGATTATGCCCCAGCCCGTGCGCTCCAATTCCCGGACCCAGACGGCGCCGAGCGCCACGAGTCGCGCCTCGGCCGTCCGGATGTCGTCCACATGGAAGTTCAGGACGATCCGGGCGGGCTCGACCGCGCCCGGCATGGCAGACGTCCCGGCGGTGAACCGGAGCTCGACTCCGCCCGCCGTGAGCAGCGGGCCCTCGTCCGACATGCCGAGCGCCGCCCGGTACCAGGCCGCGGCTCGTTCCGGGTCCGACGAGTCGAGGACGACGGCCCGCAGACGGGCGCGGCGGCGCGCGTCTGCGGGCATCCCGGGCACCGGGGGATCCGCGACCATCAGGACGCCGCTTGCCTCTCCCACAGCTCGATGATCTGGACGTAGTTGCCGTCGGGGTCGACGAGCGTGCCGAACAGGCCGCCGTCGCGCTCCTCCAGCTCGACGAGCCATGTCACGCCGATGTCGTTCAGGCGCTCGGCGGTGGCGCGGGCGTCGTCGACGTGGAAGTTGAGGATTACCCGTCCCGGGTCGGGGTTCGCGTACGCGACGTCCCCCCGGCCGTCGATGAGCAGCGATGTGCCGCCGAACCGGCACGCGAACAGCGTCGGCGTCACCTCCGTGAAGCCGTCGTCGTCACCTGCCGAGAACGCGGCCGCGTACCAGTCGCGGAGCCGCACCGGATCAGCAGTGCCGAGCAGGATGCTCCCGAGCGTCGGAACCGCGGCCGTCATGCCTGCAGCGCACCGAGGTCGACGCCCTCGTTGACCTCGAACGTGTTGCCGCTCGGGTCCTGGAACCACGCCGTCTTGAACGCACCGAGATCGTGGACGTCGCCGTCGCGGGTCACGCCCGGGAGGTCGTCGTAGTGATCGAAGGCGACTCCCTTCGCCCGGAGCGCGGCAACCGTGCCCTCGAGGTCGTCGACCGTCCACAGCGCGGTCGTCGCCCGGTTCGTCCCCGCGGTCTCGGACTCGTACACGACCAGCTTGCTCGAACCGCTCCGGTACCTCATGACCGTCGGTGACCGATCGAGGGGTGCGAGCCCGAGGACGTCCTCGTAGAACCTCGCCGCCTCGGCGGCGTCCTTGACGGCGATCATCGTGGTCACATCCCGGTCACCCAGCATCTCGATCCCCTCGGCCCGCGGCTCGTCCTCGGGTAGGACCCTCCCCGGCCCGAGAACTCATCGCCCCCGGTACCGACCGCTACCGTCGCCCGTGCCATGGACGACTTCGACGTGCGTCGCCTCGCGACGATCCTCGGCGTCTGGGCTCACCCGGACGACTAGGGCTACCTGTCCGCCGGGTTGATGGCCGCCGCCGCCGATGCCGGCCAGCGCGTCGTGTGCATGACGGCGACGAGAGGCGAGCTCGGTGCCCCGGACGCGGCGAGCTCGGCCGAAGAGGTGGCCGACCTGCGAGAGAAGGAGCTCGACGCCGCCCTGAGCCGGCCACCGATGAGCGCGAGGCCCGGGCGCCGTCTGAGTAGCGTGAACTCCGTGGCCGCGGCCGACGAGAAGGCGCTCGAGATCGACGGGCACGAGCTCGTCGTCTCTCATCCCGACAAGGTGTTCTTCTCCGAGCACGGCGAGACGAAGCTCGATCTCGTCAACCACTACCTCCGGTTCGCCGAGCCGGTGATGCGCACGATGGGCGGCCGGCCGACGCTCATGCAGCGCTTCCCCGAAGGGGCGAGCGGCTCGAACTTCTTCCAGAAGCGGGTGCCGAAGTCGGCGCCCGACTGGCTGGAGACGACGATCGTGAGCACCCCGAACGGGACGACCTCGCGGGCGCTGGTGGTGGCGGACCTCGCCCACGTCGTGTGGGCCGTCAACATCGGCTGCCTCGGCTTCCACGTCTGGCCCAATCTCGCCGCCGACCCCGAGCACGCCGACGAGCTGCGGCTCGACCTCGACCCCCAGCCCGGCACGGACTTCACCGACATTCGCGCGGCGGCAGCCAACGTGCGGGCGTTCCTCGACGAGCTCGGGATCGTCGGCTACCCGAAGACGACGGGCAACCGGGGCATCCATGTGTACATCCGGCTCGAGCCGCGCTGGGACTCCTACGACGTCCGGCGCGCCGCCGTCGCTGCTGCCCGCGAGCTCGAGCGGCGCCATCCCGACACCATGACGGCGGCGTGGTGGAAGGAGGAACGCGGCGAGCGGGTCTTCCTCGACTTCAACCAGAACGCGCCGCACAAGACGGTGTTCGGCGCGTGGTCGGTGCGGGCCCGGGTCGGAGCGCAGGTGTCGACGCCGCTGTACTGGGACGAGATCGACGAGATCCATCCCGACGAGCTGACGATCTCGACGTTGCCGGCGCGCATCGAGGCGCATGGCGATCCGTGGGCGGACATGAACGACCATCCGCAGTCGTTGGAGCCCCTGCTCGCGATGTACGAGCGGGATCGTGCCAACGGCCTGATGGACGCGCCGTGGCCGCCGGTGTACCCGAAGCAGCCCGACGAGCCGCCGCGTGTCGCTCCGAGCCGCGCCCGGAAGGAATGACGACGCACGCCGATGGTCTTCGCGTCGCGCGACCGTGATTTGCTCCGGGCGAAGGACCTCGTCGACTCCCGGTACTTCGATCCGCTGGAGGTCGCCGACCTTGCCCGGGCCGCGGGCTTCTCGCGTGCGCACTTCAGTCGCGAGTTCCGCCGCACGTTCGGGGAGTCGCCCCACGCCTACCTGTTGACCCGCCGCATGGAGCGCGCTGCCGCGCTGCTGCGGAACACCGACCGGTCCGTCGCCGACATCTGCTTCGACGTCGGACTACAGAGCGTCGGCTCGTTCACCACCAGCTTCACCCGGACCTTCGGCGTCTCGCCGACGGCGTACCGAGCCGCCTTTCCGAAGGCGACCGACTACGCGCGGATCCCGACGTGCATGTTGCGGGCGTTCGGACGCCCGCGAAACCGCACGTTTCGAGAAGACACCGCTCGCGCGCTTCCTTAGCGTGCGTTGCAGACGTTCCCCCGAACTGTCCTAGGAGGAGGAAGCAATGATCCAGATCGGAAGCGCACAGCTCTGGGTGCACGACCAGGACGAGGCGCTCGAGTTCTACACGAAGAAGGTCGGGATGGAGATTCGGTCCGACGTCACCGTCGCCGAGCTGGGGAACTTCCGCTGGCTCACTGTCGGCGCCCCCGGGCAAGACGACGTGGCGGTGACGCTGATGGCGATCCCGGGTCCGCCCGTGATGGACGAGCAGACCGCCAAGGAGGTCCGCGTGTTGATGGCGAAGGGGTTCGCGGGCACGATCTTCCTCGTCACCGACGACTGCCGCGCGGCGTACGAGGAGATGCGCGGACGCGGCGTCGAGTTCACCGAGGCTCCGGAAGAGCGCCCCTACGGGATCGATTGCGGCTTCCGCGACCCGTCAGGCAACAGCCTGCGGCTCACCGAGCCCCGGGAGATCACGAGCGCCTGACCCTCGTCCGCGCGCACGGTCAGCCGACGGTGCGCGCGTGCTGCCGGAAGAGGTCGTCGTCCTCGAGACCCCACGACACGATCCGCTCGGGCCGGATCCGGACCCGGGGCGGATCCTCGAGCACCTCGGCGCGACCGCGAATCTCGATGCCGCGCGGCCGCCAGGGATCGACGCTCACGAGGTCGTCGATGACGATCGCCGCCCGGCCCGACCGGGCGACGTCGCGATACTTCTTCGAGCGCTCGAAGTTGCGGCCACCGACGTCGACCGCGTCCTCTTCCGAGTCGTACCGCCACCCGACAGGGGCGACGTGTGGCGTGCCGTCCCTGCCCACGGTCGCGAGGCGCCCCAGCCGACGGTCGGACAGGTAGCGCAGCTCGGCGTCGGTGAAGACGCTTCCGTTCGTCGTCACGATTCCGCCATCCTTTGCACCCGCCCTTCTGCCCATCGACGCCACGAAGCTCCGAGCTCGGGTACGTCGAGCAGCGCGGCGGCATCGCGCCGGTGCCGGTGGTAGATGTGCCAGATGTCGCCGACGGTGAAGCCGTGCGCTGGACGCGACACGACACGCACCTCGTCGCGGGTGCCGATGTCGCCCTCCTCGACGATGCGCAGATACGTCCCGGGCCGGCCGGCGCGCGTGAAGCGCTGCGGGAACAACGGGTCTCCCATGCGCACGCCGAGCTTCCAGCACGGCAGGCGCGGCTCGCTCACCTCGAGGAGGGCCGTTCCAACCGTCCAGCGCTCGCCGACCACCGAGTCGAACAGATGCAGACCCTCCACGGTGAGGTTCTCCCCGAAACCGCCGGGCCCGATGCGCCGTCCGAGCTCCGCCTCCCACCAGCGCGTGTCCTCGAGTGCGTAGGCGTACACGGCCTTGTCGTACCCGCCGTGCACCTCGCGGTCGGCCTGCTCGTCGCCGTCGAGATTGACGCCGCGCGCCCCCACGCGTCCCGACACTGGCGACTTCCAGATCGCGGTGGTTGCGGGCTTCCCGTCACGTTCGACGGCGCGGATGCGGCCGACGTTCACCGACACGATCGCGCCACGGGGCAGGTCCACGACGCGCTGCAACCAGATGGCCGCTCGGGCCATTCCCCCGTCTGGTACAAGGAGGGCGATGCGACGCCGCCACATCGAGGTCACCGCGCACTCCGACGCGGCCCCCGACGCCGTGTTCGCCTTGCTGGCGGACGGGACGACGTGGCCGCGCTGGTCGCCGATCGAATCGTTCGAGCTCGAGCGGGAAGGTGACCCGGCGCCCGAGGGCCCCGGCGCGATCCGCGTGTTCCGCCGGGGCCGCACGGTCGGCCGCGATCAGCTCGTCGACGTCGCTCCCTCGGAGCGCCTCGTCTACGCATCGCTCTCGGGCTTGCCGGTCCGGGACTACCTCGCCGAGATCGAGCTCACCGCCGCTGTCGGCGGCACGGATGTCAGGTGGCAGGCGTCGTTCTTCCCCAAGATCCCGGGCACGGGTTGGCTGTGGGAACGCGGCCTCCGTCGGTTCCTCGAGCAGTGCGCGCGCGGGGTCGCCGCGCACGCACGCTCGTAGTCGCTCAGGTTCGGTTCAGCGCCGCCGCGTAGTGGTCGCGGTATCCCTCCCAGTGCTCCTTCGCCCAGGGAATGCGCGGCCCGTCCACGACCCCGGCGAGCCGGTCGAGCACCGTGTGCCAGCCGGCGAGGTCGCGCGGCGCGTTGACCTTGTCGAATCCGGGCGGCTCGGTGTGCGTGAGCGTCAGGCGGGTGCCGTCGCCGTCGGGTTGCAGCTCCCAGCGCGCGATCGATCCGGGATCCGAGCCGAAGGTGTGCTCGAAGAGGAACGGAGGCTCGACGCGCAGCACCGTGTCCTCCGAGACCAGCGCGACCTCCCCCGCCTCGGCGATGATCGCTTCGACGAGCTCCGGCGGCCCGGTCGTGCGGACGTGATACTTCCCGCCTTCGACGAGGTCGAGCTCCACCTCGCCCTCGCCCCACCACTTCGGAATCTGGTCGGGCTGCGTGAGCGCGCCCCACACTCGCTCGACCGGATGCTTGAACCGGCGTTCGAATCGCAACACGTACCGGCCGTCGATCTCCTCGATGGTGCCGTCGGCCATTGCCTGGGGGGTCATGTTCGGAGCCATCGTTACTCCTCCTCTGTTGCGTCCGTGTCGGTCTCGTCGAGGTGCCGTTCGAGGGCGTCGAGCCGGTCGGTCCAGAACCGCCGGTACGGCGCCAGCCAGGCGTCGATCTCGGCGAGCGGCTCGGCGCGCACCCGGTACCAGCGCCGCTGGGCGTCGACCCGGACGTCGACGAGCCCGGCCTGGCGCAGCACCCGCAGGTGCTTCGAGACGCCGGGCTGGCTGAGGGACATCCCCTCGACGAGCTCCCCCACCGACCGCTCTCGCTCCCGCAGCAGGTCGAGGATGTCGCGCCGTCGGGGCTCCGCCAGCACCTCGAACGTGGTCACCGCCATGCCTACGAACATAGCTAGTCGGTTATGTGCCTGTCAAGGCATACGTGCGCGTCAACGCCGGAGCTGCTCGTGGAGGGGCGTCGGGAAGCGAGCGACCACCACCGTCCCGTCGAGCCACGCCCGGAGGCGCTCGGCTTCCCGCTCGACCGCCCGTCGCCCGTCGACGCCGATGTCGTCGAGCACGCGCCACACGATCTCGCCGTCCGGGCGCTGGGTCCAGCCCCCCACGACGCGGCCGTCCCACCAGACCGTCGGGCCCGCATTACCGGCCCGGTCGAACAGCGCCGCCTTGTGCGGCCCGAGATACCAGTCACGCTCGGCCCAGCCCATCGTCGTCGGGTCGAGGCTCGGCAACAGCGCCGCCCACGGCTTCGGCGAGCGCACCGGCGCCTCGTCGCCAGCGAGCACCAGCGCGGGGCGACCGTCCTCGAGCTCGACGTCGACGGTGTCGAGGGCGACCAGCGCCTGGCGGGTCCGGCCGAGCGGCCAGCCCGTCCACCACTTGAGGTCGGCCACCGTGCCGGGGCCGAAGGCGGCCAGCCACCGCCGGGCCAGGTCGGCACGGGCCTCGTCCGGCTTCCACGCGGCGAACCCGTCGGGGAGCCAAGAGCGCATCGGCGCCCAGCGGTAGCGGGTGCTCGTCCACGCGCCCTGCGGGCGGCCCCGCACGACCCGCTGCTCGCAGGCGAGGAGGAACAGCACCCGGGTCGTCATGCCCATCTTCCCGGCCCAGCTCTTGCCCTCGCCGTACGGGATCTGCTGGCGGAGCCGTGGCACCGCCTTCGAGAGATCGGCCCCGGTGATCTCGCCCGCGGCCTCGACGGCGGCGAGCGTCTCGCCCTCGGCCCGCCGCAACCACTGGGTCCCGGCGCGGGCGATGCCCGCCTCCTCGATCATCCGGACGGTCCGCTTCCGCTCCGCCGGGACGAGCGCGTCGGTGACCGCCGCCTGCACGATCGGCACGAGGTCGACCGGGACGACGAACAGGGTCCGGCGCATGCAGAGGGTGCGCACGAGCGTGCGGTCGTCGTAGAGGGCCCGCTCGAGGGCGCCAACCGTGGGCCGCCGCAGCCGGGCGGCGGCGGCGAGGAAGACCGTCGCTGGGTCGGTCGCATGCAGGCCGACCATGCGGTCGGCGAGCGCGACCGCATCCGCAGCCTTCGCGGACGGCGCCAGGTGGTGCCGGGTCGCTAGGCGCGCCCGTCGCTCGGTATCCGTGATGCGTCGCATGCCGGGCCAACGTACGTCCCCCGACGTAGGCGAGATCTACCTCCGCCGGCGGATGCCGCCGGTGGTTGCGACCCGTACCGTGGTGTCGAAGCACGTCGTCGACCGGTTCCGGCACTCGTGGGTCTTCGACGGGCTCCTCGCGATCACGTGCGTCTCTCACCTTCGCATGGCGAAGGTGAGAGACGCATCGGCCCGCCCCCGCCTCGTCAGGTCCCTCCGTCGTCGCAGTGCTCGGGCGACGGGGGGACGTCGAGGGCGGGGTTGCGGTCGAAGAACCCGACCGGCGCCAGCAGGAACCCCGTCGACTCGACCGGCATCACCGGCCAGTCCTCCGGGCGGGGGATGTGCGTCACGCCGAACGTGTGCCATACGACGACGTCGGTGTCGGCGATCGGCCGGTCGGCCGCCGTCCACCGGGGCAGTCCGTCGCCGCCTTCGTGCTGGTTGGGGTGGTCGCCGGCGGCGCGCCGCTCGTCGGCGCGGTACGGCGTGACCCACAGGTTGCGGGTGGCGAAGGCCGCCCGCCGCCCGACGCTCGAGTCCGGGTCGGCCAAGAGCGTCGGTGTCGACGCGGGGACGAGCTTGTAGCCGACGGGCTCGCCGAGCCGGTTACGAACCGCCGGGTTCACGATCTTCCACACCCGGCTGCGCGCCGGGTCGACCACCCGCTGGGCCTGCTGCTCGGTGGCCAGCGCTGTCGCGTCGGTGGTGAACACGTTGCGAAGTGGGTTGTCGGGGCCGGCCGGCACGGGCACCGAGTCGACCTCGTACACCGTGTTCGCGGTGCCGTCGACGTCGAAGTCGAGTCGGACGTTGAACAGGTGCTGGTGGTAGGGAGCAGCGAGCTGCGGCGCGACCATCGACGCGCTCCCCCGCTCCTCGCCCAGGCCGTCCCCGTCGGACAGCGCCATCGTCGACATCACGCCCGTGAGCTTGACCTCGAGCTGCATGCTGCCGTCGAGGTAGAAGTACCAGTAGAAGCCGTACTCGTAGTTGCCAACGGTCGCGATCGAGCTCACGACGAGACGGCGCTGCCGCCGCACCTCGGTCGTGCCGCCGAGCATGTCGACGTGCTTCCAGAGGATCCCGTAATCCTCTTCGTGCATGCAGATCGCGTTCCGGATCGTGTACGGCTCGCCGCGCTCGTTGCCGAACGTCGCGTCGAAGTAATGGATGACACCCAGGCAGTCGCAACCCAGCCTGAGTGAGTTGGCCATGCGGCCGAGACCCCACTCGCCGATGTCGAACGCGTTCTTCCAGTTGTGCATGGGTCCTGCATGCGCGTACGGCACGACCATCTCGCTCATCGACGCCCGGTGGAGGATCGGGCGGACGCGCCCGGCGTCCTCGTAGCCGACCGTGTGCAGCACGAGCCCCTCGTACGGGTCCATCGCCAGCCGCATCGACCACCGCTGCCAGCGGACGAGGTTGCCGTCGACGGTGAAGCTGGGACCATCCGGCTGGGTGATCTCGATCGGCTTCAGGTCGTCGCGCATCGGGCCAATGTCGTCTCGGAGGTACCCGCCCCGCTCGGTGGGGATAGGCACGACGCCGTAGTCGGCGACCTCGAGCACCTCGCCCCGGCCCATGTCGACGACCCCGACCAATCCTTCGATGGGACGGGCGTACCCGTTGTCGGTCTCGTTCTCGCGGTAGTACGCGAGGCAGCGGGTGATGCGCCGCCCCTCTTCGTGGGCGAGGCCGAAGTTCCCCGCCGGCCACGGGTCGATCTGCACCTTGGTCTGGTCCGTGATGCCGCGCCGGGCCAGCGCCGCCTGCCACTCCGGGTTGTCCCTCAGGGCCACGATGGCGCCGTAGGACTCCTCGAACAGCAGCGCCGGCCGCATCTCCGGCACCTCGCGAAACGACTCCACGGCCCGGGCGTTCACGTCGACGACCGCCTCGACCACCTCCGCGCCGGGCCCGGGCGCGATCACGACCCGCACGCGCCGGTCGACCGGGTCACCGGGGGCGAAGCCGGTGACGGCCTCCTTCGGCGGCTCGTCGAGCCCGAAGTAGGCGAAGCGGGCCGCGTCGGTCAGCCGCCCGCTCTCACGGAGCACCGTCACTGCAGCTTCGATCTCGGGGCCGGTCAGGCACGCGAGCGGATGCGCGGGTCGCATCGTCGCCTCCGAGGCTGCCGTGTCGATCGCCATGCGGGACTCCCCTGCTCACGTCGGCTGCCGCCAGTACATCGCAGACGCTGGCCCCGCACACATCCCCCGTAAATCCGAGCGGTTTGGTCGCATTTACACTGGGGTCATGACCCGCCGCGAGCTGTTCTCGTTCCCGAACCCGGTGAACGAGCTCTCGGCGCGCCTCGTCGCAGGCGGCGTCGTGACCATGGCGGTGGCGGCGATCGTCTTCGGTCAGTTCTGGCTGCTCATCCCGCTCGCGTACGGGTTCGTGGCTCGCGTGCTGACGGGCCCGACGCTGAGCCCGCTCGGGCAGCTCGTCACCAAGGTGATCACGCGGCGGCTACCGCTACCGGCGAAGTACGTGCCCGGCCCGCCGAAGCGGTTCGCGCAGGGCATCGGTGCGACGATCACGGTGGCGGCGGTGATCGTCTGGTTCGGGTTCGGGAGCTCAGGCGCCGCGTACGTGCTCCTCGGCGCGATCGTCGTGGCGGCCACGCTCGAATCCGTGTTCGCGTTCTGCCTCGGCTGCGCGATCTTCGGCGTGCTGATGCGCTGGGGCGTCATCCCGGACGAGGTGTGCGAGCGGTGCAAGGACATCTGGGGACGCGGCCTGCGACCGGAGGCCACCCGGTCCTGACTCGTCCTTCGCGAAGATCGCCTTCCCGAGGTCGGCGGTGTTCTGGATGAACAACGCCGCGATGCCCCACACGAACGGGAGCCACACCGGGATACCCAGGAAGGTCGGCGACGCGTACTCCCACGCGCCCGTGCGGATCGACACGCCTTCGGCGAGCGGGCCGAACACGAACCCCACCACGTAGACGCAGGCACTCGTGCGGCTGGGCCGGAGCGCGTAGATCGCGATGCCGGTGGCGATCAGGAGCGCGGTGAGCGCGAGGGGCGTCCGCCACAGCACGCTCGTCAGCAGCAGCGTGGCCAACGCCAGCGCCGCGTTGATCAGGGCCTTCCGGGCGTCCGACACGCCCGACAGCTTGGCAGGCGCGGGCGTCTCGGCGCGACTCCGACTACGCCGAGCCGATGCGGGCGGCGGCGGTGAACGGGTAGGCGAGATGACGGAGGTACCCGACCTGCGGTACCGGATCCGGGATGCCGAACCCGCTCGGTCGCCGGTCCTTGGGCATGTACGCCGTGCCGAAGATGCGGTCGACGACGGGAAGGCCGAAGTTCTTGTCCCTCGCCTCCGGATCGATGGCGTGGTGCCAGTGGTGCCACTCGGGCGTGTTGATCACCCAGCGCAACCCCGGGAACCGTAGCCGCACGTTGGCGTGCTGGAAGATGGCCAGCAGCGTCACGAACACGGCGACGCCGGCGAACGTGCCGCCGCCGTAGCCCAGGATCACCAGCGGCATCACGGTGAAGGCCTGGGTGAACGCCTGATCGAGCGGATGCAGCCGCCCGGCGGCGACCCAGTCCATGAGCTCGATGCTGTGGTGCACGGCATGGAAGCGCCAGAGGAACGGCACCGTGTGCGTGAGGCGGTGCCCCCAGTAGTTGCCGACGACGACCAGCGCGGCCGCGAGCGGGATGGCCGCGGCCGTCGGGAGGTAGCCGACGATGTCCATGTTGCGGATCCAGAACACCGGGATCAGCGCCGCCACGATCAGGACGATGCCCAACGCGGTCGAGAACACGTTGTTGACGAGCAGGTGCGTCAGGTCGGTGGCCAGGCCCCGCCGGAACACGCGCTGGGGGCGCAGGGCGAAGAGCTTCTCGAGCGGGACGAACAGCAGGAACAGCGCGGCGATGCCGACGACGGCGCCGCCCCGGACCACGAGTGCCACGACGAGCGCGGCAACGAATGTGAGCCCCGTGACGAGCCCGAACCGGGTGGGCCGGTCCTGGTCGACGACGGCGACGGCCATACCGCTATCCCACGGGAGATTGATGAGAGGACGTACCCGTGAACATCAGGGTTCCGTGAGGTCGCGCCACCGGGGCTCGCGCTTCTCGGCGAACGCCCGGGGACCCTCCTCTTGGTCCGGATGACCCCACATCGAGACGAGCTCCTGGCCGCCTCGACGGCACGCGTCGGTGAGGCCGAGCTCGAGCGCGCCCCACAGCGCCCGTTTCGTCGCCCGCATCGCGGCGGGCGAGTTGCGGGCGATCGTCTCTGCGAGGGCTTGCGCTT
This sequence comes from Acidimicrobiia bacterium, assembly GCA_035316005.1. Lineage (GTDB taxonomy): Bacteria > Actinomycetota > Acidimicrobiia > IMCC26256 > JACDBD01 > JALZAA01. The sequence goes on from DATFXK010000225.1 coordinate 11,738, forward strand.
CGTCACGAAGACGCTCGGGCGGGTCGACGATCTGACTGATCATGCCGAGCTCGTAGGCGCGCTCGGCGGTGAGCCGCTCGTGGCGGCCGACGAAGGCCATGCGCATGACGGCCTCGACCGGCATCTTCCTGATGAGCCCGATCGCCTCGAGCGCCACGACCTGCCCGATCGACACGTGCGGGTCGAAGAACTGGGCGTCGGACGCCGCGATCACGATGTCGGCGTCCGCGACCCAGTGGAACCCGCCGCCGGCACAGACACCGTTCACTGCGGTGATGACCGGTTTCCACACCTGCTGGTGCCACGACGTGAAGTGCAGGTCGAACTCCTCGACGGAGCGGCGGTAGCGCTCCATGCCGACGCCGTCACTGGCGATCTCGGCGACGTCGACGCCGGTCTGGAACGCGCGGCCCTCACCCGTGTGCACGATCACGCGCACGTCCGGATCGCGGTCGAGCTCGGTCCAGGCGATCGCGAACTCGTCCCGCATGCGGGCCGACATGGCGTTGAGCTGGTCGGGACGGTTGTTGATCAGCCAGCCGACCGGGCCGCGCCTCTCGACCTTCAGGCACTCGAGCTCGGTGTACGTCATGGCTGCGACTCCAATTCTTCTTCGGGTCGACGCCATGTCGCGGCCAGCGCGGCGGCACCGGCACGGCGGGCATCCGACAACCCGAGCTCGAGCGCGCCCCACAGCGCCTGCTTCGTGAGGCGCATCGCCGCCGGCGAATTGAGGGCGATCTTCTCGGCGAGCGTCTGCGCCTCTTCGCGGAGGCGCTCGGGAGGGTCGACGACCTGCGACAAGATCCCGAGTTGACGGGCGCGCCGGGCGTCGACGCGCTCGTGCACCCCGACGAGCGCCATGCGCAGGACGGGCTCCATCGGCGACTTGCGCACGAGCCCGATCGTCTCGTACGCGCTGACCTGCCCGAGAGACACGTGGGGATCGACGAACGTCGCGTTCGACGCCGCGATCACGATGTCGGCGTCCGTCACGAAGTGCAGCCCGCCGCCGGCGCAGACGCCGTTGACCGCGGCGATCACGGGCTTCCACACCTGGTTGTGCCATGCCGTGAGGCGCAGCTCGGCGTCGCGCGTCCGGCGAGACTGCTCCCGGAGCGCGTCCCTGTCCCGGCTGACCTGCACGACGTCGACGCCGGTCTGGAACGCCGGGCCGTTCCCGGTGTTGACGATGACCCGCACGCCCGGATCGCGGTCCAGGTCGCGCCACGCGTCCTCGAGCTCACGGAACATGGCGGCGTCCATGGCGTTGCCGGCGTCGGGCCGGTCGAAGATCAGCCACCCGACCGGGCCGCGCCGCTCGACGGCGAGCGTGTCGTACGCCATCAGCTGCGCGGCACCTCCCGCCACGGGAGCCCCTGCCACGGGTCCGGCTCCCGCGGCAGCTCGAGCACCCGCTCGCCGAGCACGTTCTTGTTGATCTCGGTGGTGCCGCCCTCGATGGTGTTCGCCCGGCTGCGCAGCATTCCGCGCAGCTCGAACGGGAGCGATGACGCGTAGTCGGCGCCGTCGCTCTCCCACGCCACCGCGTCCATGCCCAGCAGGCCCACCGCGAGCGACTGGATCCGTTGGTTCAGCTCGCCCTGGTGCACCTTTCCGATCGAGCTCTCCGGGCCCGGCGGACGACCGGCCCGCAGCCGGGCGCGCACGCGGTCGTTGGTCCAGGCCCGGATGCGCTCCTCGCTGTACACGCGCATCAGCGCCTGCCTGACCACCGGGTCGCCGGCGGCTTCCTGCCCCCGCGCCAGCTCGAGAACGCGCGCGGTGCCCGCGCCGCCGATGCGATCGACGCCGCCCGAGCCTTCGCCCGACACCATCTGGCGCTCCCCGGAGAGGGTCGCCCCCGCGACCCGCCAGCCGTCCCCGACCTCACCCACGCGCTGGGCGTCGGGGACGCGCGCCCGGTCGAGGAAAACCTCGTTGAAGTCGATCTCGCCGCCCATGTGGCGCAGCGGCCGCACCTCGACGCCGGGCTGGTGCAGGTCGAGCAGGAAGTACGTGATGCCCTTGCGCTTCGGCGCGTCGGGATCGGTGCGGGCGAGGAGCACGGCGAAGTCGGACCGGTGCGCCCAGGTGGTCCAGACCTTCTGGCCCGTCACGATCCACTCGTCGCCGTCGTGCACCGCGGTGGTCGCCAGCGACGCCAGGTCCGAGCCAGCGCCGGGCTCGCTGAAGAGCTGGCACCATCGCTCCTCGTTGCGAACGATCGCCGGCAGGAAGCGGCGCCGTTGCTCCTCGGTGCCGTGGGCGAAGAGCGCGGGTGCGGCGAGGTTGAGCCCGAGCGGGTTGAGCCGCCCGAGGTGGTACGGCCGAAGCTCCACCTCGACGGCGCGCGCGACGTCGGCCGGGAGGTCGAGCCCGCCGTACTCGACGGGCCACGTCGGGACCGCCAGACCGGAGCGCGCGAAGACCGGGTACCAGTCCTCGTACTCGGCGCGGGACCGGACCGCACGGATCGCGGCCGCGCCGCCGCGCCGTGCGGCGTCGCGCCATGCGGCCGGGACGTTGTCGTCGATCCACGCCCGCACGGCGTCGGCGGCGTCGGCGATGGACGTCTCGCGCGTGACGGCGAGCAGCCTTCGCCGCACGACCTTGCCCGTCTCGTTCCGCGGCAGCGCGTCCATCGATCGGAACGCCACGGGCACCTTGTACGGGACGAGGCGCTCACGGCACCACGTCTCGAGCGCGCGTTCGTCGGCGTCGCCGACGACGAACGCGACGGGAACCTCACCCAGGCGCGCGTCGGGCGCGCCGACGACGGCGGCGTCTCGCACACCCGGAGCGGTGCGCAACACCTCCTCCACCTCGCCCGGCACGATCTTGTTGCCGCCACGGTTGACGACTTCACCGACGCGGCCCTCGATCCAGACGAACCCGTCCTCGTCGACGCGGGCGAGGTCACCGGTCCGCAGGTACCCGTCGGCGTCGAGCCGGTCGCCGAGGCCCTCGCCGCCGAGGTAGCCCGACGCCATCCGTGGGGGCCGCACCGCGAGCTCGCCCTCTCCGACCAGCTTGATCTGCACACCGGGATGCGGCCGGCCCACGGCGCCGACCTTCTCGGGGTGGGCGCGGGCGTCGGCGGCGGTCCACCCGATCACCTCGCCGATCTCGGCCTGCCCGTATCCGTTGAGCACGACGACCCCGAAACGATCCGCGAACCGGCGGGCCTCGCGCGGCGACAGGGGCGCGGTGATGCTGCGCACGTACCGCAACGGCGCGAGGTCGTCGATGCGCTCGTCGTCGGTCAGCATCGTGATGGCGGCGGGTGGCAGCACGGTCGAGCGGATGCCGAAGCGACGGACGAGCTCGGCGAACGCGCCCGTCTCGAACCGCTCCATGATCACGATTGGCGCTCCCGCCCGCAGGCCGAACAGCACGTTGTAGATCCCGGCGTTGAGCGCGAGCGAGACGGGGATCAGGTTCGGCGTCGGCTGCTCCCCGCGCTGAGCGCGTCCGCCGCCCAGCTCGCCGAGCACGCGGTCGAGGAGCTCGCGGTACGCGGTGTGCGTGTGCAGGATCGCCTTGGGATCGCCGGTCGTCCCGGACGTCCACTGCACGAACGCGGCGTCGGGGTCGCACTTCCGCGAGCCTTCGAGCCGCTGCAAGCCGTCGGGCCGGACCAGCGCCACCGCCTCGACGGCGCCCACGGCGCGCTCGACCTCGGCCGCCGGCGCCCGCCAGTTGACGGGAACGAAGACGGCATCGGCCATCCACACGCCGAACATGGTCGTGACCATCTCCGGGGTGTTCGGGAACTGCACCGCCACGGGTTGGCCGGGCCCGACCCCGGCGTCACGAAGGGCGGCGGCCGTCGATGTCGCCGCCTGTCGCGCCGCGCCCGCGGTCACGGATCGGTCGATCGTATGCAGGAGCGGCTCGTCGTCGGCGCAGGGATGCGACACGAGCAGCTCGGACAGGCGCATCGTATGTTGTATACAGCACCGGCGGAACCGCGTTCGACAGGAGGCGCGCGTGCCCGAGGGGCCGTCGATCACCGACGAAGGCGTGGCGCGGCTGAGGGAGCGCATCGGCATCCCGCAGCCGCATCCGCAGCCGCCGCACTACCGGTGCCCGAACGAGGACGCCTTCCGCCAGGTCGCCGACGCGTACGGCGACGACAACCCGCTGTGGTGCGACCCGGTGTACGCGAGCGGGACGCGCTGGCGCGGCCCGCTGGCGCCGCCGCCCCTCGTCGGCGGCGACACGCTCATCGGCGAGAACGAGGTCGCCGAGCTCGACCCCGCGCAGACGGCGCTCCTCAAGGGCGATCCGATCCGGGGTGCGCACGCGTTCTACTCGGGCAGCTTCCGCGAGTGGTGGGCGCCGCTGCGCCCGGGCACGCCCGTCACCCGCCGGAACGCGCTCGTCGGCGTGCACGACAAGCGCAGCGAGTTCGCCGAACGCGCCGTGCACGAGTGGACGGCGGAGGTGTTCGCGGCGGACACCGTCTTGTCGGCGCAGTACCGGCTGATGATCCGCACCGAACGCGAGAAGGCCGCGGGGCGTGGCAAGTACGACGAGACCACGATCGCGCCCTACACCGACGATCAGCTGCGCGAGATCGACGACGCCTACGCGTCGGAACCGGCCCGCCGGCGCGGGGCCGAGCCGCGGTGGTGGGAGGACGTCCAGGAAGGCGACGAGATCGGGCCGCTCGTCAAGGGCCCGCTCCGTGTCACCGACATGGTGTGCTGGCACGTCGGCATGGGCATGGGCCTGTACGGCGTCAAGGCGCTGCGGCTCGGCTACCAGCAGCGCCGGCGGGTGCCCCGCTTCTTCCAACCCGACGACCTGAACGTCCCCGACGTGCAGCAGCGCGTCCACTGGGACGCCGAATGGGCTCGCCGCGCCGGCAACCCTGCGATCTACGACTACGGCCGGATGCGCGAGACCTGGCTCATCCACCTGTGCACCGACTGGATGGGCGACGACGCCTGGCTGTGGAGGCTCGACTGCCAGTTCCGCCGCTTCAACTACGTGGGCGACACCCATTGGATGCGCGGGCGCGTCATGCGCAAGGCGGTCGTCGACGGTCGCCCCGCGGTCGAGATCGACCTCTGGGGCGAGAACCAGCGCGGCGAGGCCACCACGCCCGGGCACGCGACGATCCTGCTGCCGAGCCGCGAGCACGGCCCGGTGCGGCTGCCCGATCCCCCTGGCGGCGCGACCACGTGTCAAGAGGCGTTGGACGCGCTCGTCGCCCGATTCGCCGCCGAGGAGAGGGCGTGAAGGACTACCCCGAGCCGCCGCCCGGTCTGGTCGTCGAGCACGACGGCGCCGTGCTCCGCCTGCGCCTCGACCGGCCCGAGCGCGGCAACGCGATCACCGACGAGATGGTGTACGCGCTCATCGACACGTTCGAGGCGGCCGGCAGCGACGAGGCCGTGCGAGTGATCGCGCTGTCCGGGACGGGCGAGCACTTCTGCTCCGGCTTCGACCTCGGTGAACGAGGCAGTGATCGGCCTCGTGTCGGCGCCACCCAGCGGCGCATGCGCTGGCAGGTGAACCGGCTTATCCCGACCATGCTCGAGACGCAGACGCCGATCGTCGCCGCCGCCAGCGGTTGGGTCATCGGGCTCGGCCTGCACCTCGTGCTCGCCTCCGACTTCGCCGTCGTGGCCGACGACGCCCGCCTGCGCGCACCGTTCGCCGCCATGGGCTTCACGCCCGACTCGGGCGGATCGTGGCTGATCCCCCGTCTGGCCGGGATTGCCCGGGCGAAGGAGCTGCTCATGCTGGGCCGCGACGTGAGCGGAACGAACGCGGCGGAGTGGGGCTTGGTGCACCGCGCGGTCGCGGCGAGCGACGTCGACGCCGTCGCCGGCGAGCTGATCGACGAGTTGGCTTCGGCGGCGACGGTCGCCGTCGGCTTGTCGAAGCTGCTGATCCACCGCGGACTCGGCGCCGACCTGGAGCGCCACCTCGCCGACGAGGCCCTGGCCATCGAGCTGGCGAGCCGCTCCGAGGACTTCCACGAGTACGCCCGTGCCCGCCAGGAGCGGCGGGACCCGAACTTCGAGGGCCGCTGACGGCAACGCACCGGTGCGTGGATCGGGGAATCGTCCGTCGAGTCACTCGGCACGAACGAGGTCGGGATCGAGGATGCCGGTGCGGGCGAGCCACCGACCGATCTCCGCCGAGACGTTGCGGCCGGTGGCCACCGCCGGTGCGCCATCGGCGCGGCGACCTTCTCGTTGACCCGTTCGATCGCCTTGCGGGTCGAGTCCCTTGATCGGCGCAAGCGCCGACCTGCCTCTTCGTGCGAGCGGGGCACGAGACTCGGCGGCCGGGGCAGCAACGCGAAATCGGAGTAGTACGCCAGCAGGACGTCTCTCTCGAGCGTGGTGAATGCAAGGGCGGTGTTGTCTTCGAGTCCTGCGGTCGGATCGGTCTCCACGTGATCGGCTTCAAATGGTTCGGACGTGACGCGTCGATCGGGCTCGGGTATCGCGGCTGGGCCCTTGTGGTCGCCGGTATGGCACACGACGTGAAAACGGTGGTCCGGGTGGCCCATGCCGTAGCTCCAGCGATGCCGGACCGGCACCCATGGGCGACCGGGCTCCAGGGGCACCTCCTCGTACCCAGGTTCGTACACGTGCATGAGCCCCGGCTTGTCGCTGACATTGAGGGTGCTCCATCGCGTGCCGTCCCAGCGGATCTCCGCATGTGCCTTCGACACGGTCCACCGCCCATGGACCAGCTGATGGCCGATGCGCACATCGCTCGCGCGGCCGCGACCGACTCGAACAATGCGCTCGCGACCGAACGTCGCCATCCAGGTACCGGGGTGCACATGGACCGTCAGCACGACTTACAGATGACGCAGCACCGCGACGGTGACGTTGTCATCCGCGCCGTGAGTGAGGGCGGCATCAACGAGGCGTCGTGCGGCGTTCGTTGCGCTCGAGGCACCGCTGACGGCGTCCTGCATCTCGGTCTCGTTCAGCACTTCGACGCCGTCCGAGGCGATCACCAGCTGGTCGCAGGGGTGCAACGTGACAGCAACAGGGTCGACCATCACGGAATCCGCAATTCCGATCGCCCGCGTGACCAGATTCCGTCCCGGATGCAATCGTGCCGCGTCTCGTGAGATCGCACCGGACCTCACCAGCTCCGCCGCGACATTGTGCTCTTCGGTCACCCGTGTACACCCGCGCGCATCCACCAGCCACGCCGGCGAGTCGCCGACGTTCACGACGAGCCAGTGACTCTCCTCCCCATGGACCGCAATGGCAGCCGCCAGGGTGAGTGTGGCCGCCATTGCGGCGACCGCTGCGTCCGTGGCTCGGCGGGACCGCACCACCACGTTCGCGCGGGTCACAGCCTGATCGAGGACCTCCGCGTCGATCGCACCATCCGACGCGTCCAAGCACGCCACGACCTCGCGCACGGTGAGCTCTGCAGCAAGTGCGCCGCCGGCGGCTCCTCCGGCACCGTCGCTGATGACTGCCCACAATGGTCCGACGGCGTACCGGTCCTGGTTGTCCGGGCGGGAGCCTGTTGCGGTGGCGCACCCGAAGGCGATCGGCGATGGGAGCCAACCGGCGTCGACCTCGTGCCTCGCTGCCGGATGCGGGCGTCGTCTTCGCCGGCCGAACCACTTCATGGGAAAGAGATACATCGACGACGAGCTCTCCGAAAGGGCCACTCCTGGCCCCAGGGGCGGCGAGATCAATATCCGAGTCGAGACATGAGTTGTGACAGCGCGTCATCCGGCGTTTGTGTCGTCGTGTCGATCTCGCAGTCATATCGAGCATCTCGGTGGACAGTCGCCGTGAGCGCGCGCGCCAATCCAGCGAATCGGTCACCTCGAGCTCGGTTCCGTTCCTCCGCAACCTCGGGCGAACACCGGATTCCCACCCACACAACGTCGAGGCCGGCGAGAGCTGACCTCCAGTCGTCCCAGCTCGTCCGATCGATGATCACCTCGTCGACGATGACGTTGAGACCGATACGACCCGCGGCCGCGACCGCTGCTTGGTAGGCACGGAGCATGCGTCTGCCAATGCTCCCGACACGGACGGCAGGTCCTTCTCCGGTCATCTCGAAGCGGATGCCGTCGGCTGCGAACGGCCCGCGTTCGGATCCTGCGCTCTTCCATGCGCTCGGGATCTTGGACAGGACATCGTCGATCCCGGTCAACAGCCAGAAGTCGCCCACTGCGGCTCGCCGGTCGCGAAACGCGGTCGCCAGTGTCGTCTTCCCTGAGCTCGGCGCACCGTTGAGGATCACGACTCTGGACGTTGTCGGCATGGGTCTCTCGGTGTCCCGCGATGGCGCGTCCGAGCGCCGAGATGTCACAGCGTGCTGTGCGATGCTCGATCTGGCGTGGTCGCGGTGAGTGGCATCTCGAGGCAGCCGCCGAAGAACGCGAACAGGCGCGGGAAGAAGTGGGCGGCGACCGTCGGCAGGGCAATGCATCCGTGTGGCGTGTCGGGATACACGAGCAACTCACACGCATTGCCCGCGACGCTCCAGCGCGCCGACATGAACAGGGTGTCATCGAGGAGGTGGTCGTTGGCGCCGACGGCAAAGAGCGCCGGCGGCATCCCGCGAAGATCCGCGTAGAGGGGTGAGACGTCGGGATCGCGGCGGCCCTCGTCGGACATCCCGGGTAGGAAGAGGTCGAGGGGCCAGCCCGTGGCGTCGAGAATGTCGGTTCCGGGTTCGATCCCCACACCGCGCTGACTGGGAGTGCGAGACAGGTCGTACGCACCGAAGACCAGGTTCGCGCCGAGGAAGCGATCGACGGCACGGTGCTTGTCCCTCATGCGCAGCAAGGTGACCGCCGCGAGGTGCGCCCCGGCAGACTCGCCGCCGATGAGCAGTCGATCGGACCCGAGCTCGTCCGCCCCGCGTTCGAGCAACCAGCAAGCTGCGGCTTCACAGTCATCCGGACCCGCCGGATAGGGGTGCTCGGGTGCGAGGCGATAGTCGACGCTCACCACCGCAAGGTGGCACTGGTCGACGATGATCTCGTGGAGCAGATCCATCATCTCCGGTGAACCCGCCAACCACGCACCACCATGGATGTGGAAGAGCACGCCCTCGGGCTGCTCGTGGGAAAGCGTCCGCAGCCGGATCGGCCCGCTCGGTCCTTCGATCGTGCGATCGACCGCCCGCGCGGAGGGTGGGCCGCCGAGTTCGGCACTCCGCTGGACGGCGACCCGCTCCAGGACCGGCATCGTCGCCGCGTCGGATTCGTTCCAGGGAATGGACGCGATGAACGCCGCTGCCTCTTCGCGGAGCTCCGGGCGGAGAGCCTCGAGTTCGTCATCCCAGAGCTTCACGACCGCGGAGCCTACGTCGGCTCCGTGACGCCGGTCGCCGCGTGGCGCGCGAAGAAAGCCATCGAGCTCAGCCGGTTGAGAAGGCGGCCCCTTTCCGCCCCGCGCGCCCAGAGTGAACGGAACCCCGCCGTGCGCACATTCCGTCCATCTGGGCCGCGCGAACGGACCGGTCCCGGAGACGGGTGCTACGCGCCAGGTTTCCGGCCCAGCGCCACCGTCGTGGTTCCCGCGGTGGCGTCGAACACCCAGGACACGGCGCCGCTGAGGCGGACGAGCTCGACCTCGGGCGGCTCCGGCGCGGGCGCAGCGCTCGGGTCGACGGCGACCTCGATCACGACGCGGTCGTCGCCCACGCTGACGTCGTCGACACGCGCCCGCCTGTCGACGGCTTGGGCCATCGCCTCGAGCCCGCCCCGCTCGCCGCGCGCGAGCAGCCCGAGCCAGCCCGGGTTCGACGGGTCGAGCAAGCCCTCGCCGAGCGGTCTCAGCTCGAGCGTGACGCGGCCGTCGCGGTCATCGACCGAGACGGCGGTCTCGAACCCCGGCGGGAGCGCAGGGTGCAGCGCCAAGACCACTGCCACCGCGTCCATCCCGCCACCGTCCAGGCCCAGCGCTGCCACCAGCCGCTCGCTCGCGACCCACGCCGCGCCGATCCACTGGCTCGCCATGATCTGGCGCGCGGTCTTCGAGTCGAGGCGGTCGGCCAGCGAGAGCTCGGCCGAGCTCGTGAGCAGGTGCACCTGCTCCTGGAACTCGCGCGCGACGGCGACGAGCGTGCCGTGGGAGAGGTCGGCAAGCCGGAACTCGGGATCGAAGCGCCCGCGGTAGTCCGTCCTTCCGCCCGGCTCGGCGTCGGCCGGACGCTCGTTCGGCACGAACGCGAGCGGCAGCTCGGCCACCCGCAGCGTGTGCGGGGCGGGGCCGATCGGGTCGTTGTCCGGGTCGATCGTGATCGTCCAGTGGCAGTGCGGCTCGCGGTCGGCCGGAACCCGCGGCGGACGGTGAATCGGCCGGATGCGGGCGTGCGGGTTGGTGGCGACGGCGGTGCCGTCGAACGTCGGGTCCTCGATGTGGTGGCACATTCCGACCACACGTGCCTCACCGTGGGGCTCGACGTCCATGAGCGCGCCGCAGTGGTTCAGCCAGAACTCGCCGTGGCGGGCGTCGGTGAGCTCGTAGGCGACGCCCATGTACTGATGCACGAAGCCGACGTCGAGCTGCAGACCCTTCATGATCGCCCCGACGTCGTCGCCCTCGATCCCCATGAGCCTGCGCATCCGCGCCGTATACGTCGGGCTGGCGCCGAGCCACTCGTCGATGGCGACGTCGTCGACGGTGTCGATGCCGGCGCGCACCGCGACCTGCGGCATCAGGGCCCGGTCGATGAGGTGCCCGACCATCATGTACTCGAGCACGACCGGGACCAGACGGTCGCGGGGCAGGTCACCCAGCGTGGACGGTGCCGCGAGCATGTCGCAACAACGTACAGCCGATGGCGTCCTGGCGGCTCTTCCGCGGGAAGAGCGGAGCTTCGTGATATCGGCAACCGTCAGCGATCCGGACCCCGGGATTCTCGCACCACCTCGGCTGCAGTGCGCCCCAGGATGACGACGTCCCGCCACATCGACCAGTTCTCGATGTAGTGATTGTCGAAGCGAGCCCGATCCTCGATCGAGGTGTCACCGCGCAAGCCGTGCACCTGGGCCCACCCCGTGACTCCTACCGGAAGCCGATGTCGGTCGTCGTATCCCCCGACCTTGGCGCCGAATTGTTCCGCAAAGAACGGCCGTTCCGGCCGGGGCCCGACCAACGACATGTCGCCCCCCCAGGACCTTCCACAGCTGCGGCAACTCGTCGAGACTCGTGCGAACCCGATATAGCGGAATGCCCCGGACATCGTCGGTATCGGGTCCATCAGACGTGATGCCGCATTCGAAGAAGCGCGGCAGGACGTGCACTTCGATGTCGTGGCGCACCGCGCGGCGAAGCGCCTTGACGAGCTCCGCGTCTCGTTCACGCCCGAAGGCGATGATCACACGCCGCACCTCGTAGCGAGAAAGGATGCGATCGAGCTCGTCGATGTCGCCGAGCACGGGAAAGGGCAGGTTGCCCGAGACCGAATCGACGAAGCCGATCGGGATGGCGCCGTAGCTTCGATCCTCGCTCAGCGCGCGGGCGATCTCCACCCCGATCCG
>DATFXK010000226.1:0-2724 GCA_035316005.1 Acidimicrobiia bacterium
GACCGTCACGGTGGGATCGCGCCGCCGCCGTCCCTGCAGGACCTCGCCCTCGGTGAGCCCGATGCAGGCTTCGGCCGCCCAGCGCACCACCTCGGCCTCGAAGCGCGCGCACAGGGCGAAGGCACGCGAGAAGAGGAAGTCGCCAGCGACCAGGGTGTCCGGCAACCCGAAGCGAGCGAGCGCCGACGGCCGCCCGCGGCGCGTCTCGCCACCGTCGATGATGTCGTCGTGCAGCAGGGTCGCCGAGTGGATGAGCTCGAGCGCGACCGCCGCCTCGATCACGTCGTCGCGCCGCCCGCCGGGCGTCGCCGTGGCGTGAAACACGAGCAGGACGACGAGCGGCCGCACCCGCTTGCCGCCGGCGCCGACGAGGTGGTGGGCGATCTCCTCCAGCCGGGCCTCGCGCGAGCCGATCTCGGCCCGCAGCCGTTCCTCGACGCGCGCGAGGTCGTCGTGGACCGCGGGCGGAATGGTCGCCGGCGGTGTGGACGCGGCGCGGTGCGCGACGGGCTCGGCGGACACGGCCGGACTCAAAGGGAACCCGGCGTCAATGTCAAGGACGTGATCGCGTTGCCTTTGGTAGACCTGCCGAGTACTGTCGCGCGCATGGCGGACCTCACGCCGGACGGCGTGCGCGCCGCGCTTCGTGCCGTGGTCTTTCCCAACTTCCGGCGCGACATCGTGACGCTCGGGATGGTGAGCGACGTGCGCATCGAGGCCGGCGCCGTCACCATCGAGCTGCGGCCGGGGACCGACGACGCCGCCGTGCTCGAGCAGCTGGCGGCGCGCGTCCAGGACGTCGTCGAACGCCTGCCGGGCGTCCGCAGCGTGAGGCTGCTCGCGGCCAGCGCCGCCCAGGGGCGGGGCAAGGATCCGTTCGCCAATCGGGCGGCGCTGCCGGGCGTGCAGCACGTCGTGGCGGTGGCGAGCGCGAAGGGCGGGGTGGGGAAGAGCACGGTCGCGGTCAACCTCGCCGTCGCGCTGGCGGAGCTGGCGCCGGGCGGCGTCGGCCTCGCCGACATGGACGTCTACGGCCCGAGCCTCCCCCTCATGCTCGGCGTGAACGAGCGGCCCCGGGTGTCGCCCACCCGGCGGATTCAGCCGGTCGAGCGCGACGGCGTGAAGCTCATGTCGATGGGCTTCTTCCTCGACGAGCAGTCGCCCGTCATCTGGCGCGGTCCCATCGTGATGGGCATCGTGCGCCAGTTCCTGCACGACGTGGACTGGGCTCCACTCGAGTTCCTCGTCATCGACCTGCCCCCGGGCACCGGCGACGCGCCCCTCACGCTGGTCCAGCAGGTGCCGGTGGCGGGCGGCGTCGTGGTGACGACCCCGCAGGACGTGGCGACCCTCGACGTCGGCCGTGGCATCGCCATGTTCGGGCAGGTCAACACGCCCGTGCTCGGGATCGTCGAGAACATGGCCGGCTACATCTGCCCGCAGTGCGGCACGGAAGATCCCGTGTTCGGCGCCGGCGGGGGCGAACGCCTTGCCGAGCGCGCGGGCGTGCCGCTCCTGGCGCGTATCCCCCTGGCACCGGCCATCCGGGACGCCGGTGACCGGGGACGCCCGATCGTCCTCGCCGAGCCGGCGCACCCCGCGAGCGCCGCCTTCCGGACCCTCGGGGCACGCGTCGCCGAGGTGATCCGGCGCGCCCCGCACGTAGGTGTGGCCGGGGTGTCCGGCTGATCGGTCCGATTGCAGGTTGTCACGCGTGTGAGCGCATTGTAGGGTCCGCCGGCGATGTCGACCATGATCACCGAGGAGTGCATCAACTGCGGCGCTTGCGAGCCGGAGTGCCCCAACACAGCCATCTACGAAGGCGGGAAGCCGTGGGAAAACCGGGGGGAGACGCACCCCGCCCTGATGCAGGACATCTACTTCATCGTGCCCGAGAAGTGCACCGAGTGCGTCGGCTTCTTCGACCAGGAGCAGTGCGCCGCGGTGTGCCCCGTCGACTGCTGCGTACCCAATCCGGACGACCCAGAGACCGAGGAGCAGCTCATCGCCAAGGCACGGGTGATTCATCCCGAGCAGACCTTCGAGGCTGACTTTCCCTCGCGATTTCGCAAGAAGTGAGGCTGGACTAGGGTTCTCGCTCCCGTTGCCTGCTCGTCTCCCGTTGAGTATATGAGCGGCGCTCCGCGCCGGGACGCGCTCTCCACCCGGGCGAGGGAGGATCATGGGGAAGATTCCCGTCGGCATCGTGGGAGTGGGGAACTGCGCGAGCAGCCTGGTGCAGGGGATCGCGTGGTACCGGGGGGAGGATCGCGAGCCGATCGGCCTGATGCACGCGGTGCTCGGCGGCTACCACCCGGGTGACCTCGAGGTCGTCTGCGCCTTCGACGTCGACCGGCGGAAGGTCGGCGCCACCCTCGACGTCGCCGCCCTGGCTCTCCCGAACAACACGCGGTCGCTGCTCCCGAAGCTTCCCCGCTCGCCGGTGGTCGTCGAGATGGGGCCTGTCCTCGACGGGGTCGCGGACCACATGAAGGCGTACCCCGAGGATCGGAGCTTCCAGGTGGCCGACCGGCGGCCGGTCGACGTCGCCCAGTCCCTGCGCCGGAGCGGCGCCGAGGTGCTCGTCAACTATCTCCCCGTGGGCAGCCAGCGGGCGACGGAGCACTACGCGCGCGCCGCGCTCGAGGCGGGCGTCGCGTTCGTCAACTGCATTCCCGTCTTCATCGCCTCCGACCCGCAGTGGGCGGGCGAGTTCGAGCGCCG
>DATFXK010000227.1:0-16037 GCA_035316005.1 Acidimicrobiia bacterium
TCAACTCGTGGCTGTACGGGACGCACAACGGCGCGTGGGTGTTCGACGAGGCGCTGCACCGGTGGCTGAACTGCGTCGTGATCACCGCGAGCGCCGGCAACGTGACCAGCAGCGCGCGCCAGGTCGAGTTGGCGATCGAGTACGGCGCCAGCGCCATCCTCACGACCGGTGACTATCTCCTCCGGCTGGCAGTCGCCGCTCGCGAGATGGGCTACGACCCGGCTGCCGAATTGAAGCTGCACGCGCTTCCGAACATCGGCGACCGGCAGCTGCTCGAGTCGACGTTCGGCGTCGAGTGCTTCGACTCGTACGGTTTCCACGAGGTGCAGTGGGTATCAGTCGAGTGTCCGGCCCACGACGGCTTGCACATCTTCGAGGACGCCTTCATGGTGCAGATCGTCGACCCCGAGACGGGCGACCCCCTGGGGGACGGTGAGCTGGGATCGATCTGCATCACCGAGCTCTACAAGACCGGCAGCCCGCAGTTCCGGTACAACATCATGGACCTCTCGTACCTGTACCCGCGCGGCCAGTGCGAGTGCGGGAGCTGGCTGCGCAAGATGGCGCCCTTCGCCGGCCGCGCGGACAACATGGTCAAGCTCCGGGGTGTGAACGTGTGGCCCGAGTCGATCGGCCAGATCGCCATGTCGGTGCCCGGCGTCGCCCCCGACTGGTTCGTCCGGGCGGTGCGTACGGACAATCGCGACGAGCTGATCGTCTCGGTGGTCAGCAAGCGCGATCACGCCGAGTTCGACGCCATCGCCGCGGCCGTCGAACACCGGCTCAAGGAGCGGCTCGGGGTGCGCATCGGGGCCGAGGTGGTCGAGCCAGGGAAGCTCGACGCCTGGACCGAGGTGGACATGTCGCCGAAGTTGAAGCGGTTTCGCGATGAGCGCTGACGGCTCACGCCTCGGTGTCGTCGACTACTTGTGCAACGCCTTCACGCCCGACCGACGCGACGTGTGGGACGCAGCAATCGGGACGACCGGGATCAAGGTGAAGATCCGCAACGACACTGACGGCGACGGCTTCGCCGAGCCCGACGAGATGATCGCCCGCATGGATGAGCTGGGGATCGCGAGCGTGCTGCTGCCGAGCACGGACGTCGGCCGCCGTGGCCGGACAGACGCATTCGACTTCGAGCACGTCGCAAGCCGGTGGGAGGAGACCGAGAAGCTCGCCGGACGATGGCCCGGGCGTTTCGCCGCCCTCGCGGTCGTGGATCCCGAGCGCGGGATGGCGGCGGTGCGCGAGACGCGGGGTCGGCTTACCGAGTCCTGGGTGGCGGGACTGCACGTACACACCCACAGCTGGGACCGCCGCCTCGACCACGCCGACTACTACCCGCACTACGCGTTGGCGGCCGAGACGGGCGTGGCGGTCGTCGTGCAGGCGGGGACGTCGGGCGGGCTCATGGCCAGCGAGTGCGGCCGCCCGATCACACTCGACCGCGCTGCGCTCTACTTCGCCGACACCCCGTTCGTCCTGTCCCACCTCGGATGGCCGTGGGTCGACGAAGCGGTGGCACTGGCACTGAAGTTCCCAAATGTGTACCTCGGCACCGCCGCATACCCACCCCGGCACTGGCCAGCGGTCATCACCGACTTCCTGCGGGGACCGGGGAGGGGCAAGGTGGTTTTCGGCACCAACTTCCCCACCGTCGGGCACCGCCACGCTTTGCACCAGCTCGCCGAGCTCGATCTCGACGCCGACGTCGAGAGTGCACTGCTCGGCGGCGCGGCCCGCGCCGTCTTCCACAGACTGTTCGACGAAGGAGGCGCGTCCCGATGATCGGCAAGGTCTACAACATCCCGCCGCAGCCCCCCGTCGAAGAGAACACGCGCTACCTGCCAGCCGGCGCGGTCACCTTCGGCGTCGAATATCGCGACGTCGACCCCGACTCGCTGGCCGCCACGTACGCCGACAACGCGGGCCACCTGGCGGAACTCGAGGAGAAGTCGCCCGAGGGTGGATTCTTCGACGAGGGCGTCACCATCCACGTCTGTGGGACCGACGATGGTCACGAGTACCTGCGCTTCGACGTGTTCGACGACGAGCCGCACTACCACTACATCCACAAGCCATTGCCGGCGGGCGAGGTAGTGAACAACGTCATCGACTTCGACACGGTGGCACACGGCGACATGCTGCCGTGGGCCATCGACCGCCTCCGAGCCCACCTCCCCGCCATGCTGACCGAGGCCGGAGGCGCCGACGTGGTGGCGAATCTCGACGCCGGTGTCATTGGCGAGGTCGTCGACGACGTCGAGACCATGGCGGCGCAGGCGCGCGAGGCACACCGTGCGGCGCGAAAGGAGGCTCCGAAATGAGCCGGATCCGAATCGCGTCTCCCGAGGGTGGAGTCCTTCGACGTCAGGCGAACCTCAGCGCGCTCCCGGAATCGCTCGACGGCGTCACCGTCGGCGTGCTCGAAAACGGCAAGCCCAACGCGCGCCTGCTCCTCCAGACGGTCGCCGACGCGCTGGCGGAACAGGTCGGCACGCGGGTCGGTCCGGTGATCGGCAAGCACAGCGCGGCCGAGCCCGCAGACGCCGAGGTTCTCGACAACCTCCGACGCACTGCGCAGGTGGTGCTCACGGGTAGCGGTGACTGAGGCTCCTGTACGTCGTGGAGTGTCCACGACCTCGTGCAACTCGAAGCCGCCGGCGTTCCCACCGTGCTGCTCGCGACCCAACCCTTCCTGCCGATGGCGACCGGCGCTGCGACGGCGCGGGATCTCCCCGACGCCCGGATCGTGGCGGTGGCGCACCCGCTCGGCGGCATCGACGAGGACGCGGTGGCGACACGCGCCGAGTCGGTGATCAACGCCGTGCTCGCGCGGCTCAGGGCTCCAGCGGAAGCGTCACACTCTTCGTGACACCCCAGCTCAGGAGAACCGACGAGTGCTTCCCGGCCCCGCCCACGACGAGGACCCGGTAGTGGTCCGGGTGACCGGTCAGCGGCAGCAGCTCGTCGTGTTGTGCCGCGTGCATCCACGGCTCCCACTGCGGTGGATCGAAGGCGGCGCGCATTTGTGACGCTGGCAGCCTGGCCTGCTCGAAGAGGTAGCTCTGGACGTCCTCGCGCGACCAGCCCGCCTCGGCGATCGTCACCGCGTGCTCCGGGCATAGCGCGACGAAGACCTCGGCGCTGCTGACCGGCGCGTTGTTCGAGCCGAGCTGGGCGATGACCGTTGCCATCCGCCCGAGGATCCCCTTGGGCCCCTGGCTCCACATGTCGTGGCAATTGTGAGGGTTCTCCGCGCAAGCGACCGTCACTGCACTCTCGGCCGTGATCCCGAGCGTCCACGGGTACGGCGACCACGGCGAGTCGGCCGCGTTCTCGGCCACGCAGAACGTGTACTTGCTCGGCTGCCCCTGGGTGCTCGCGTCGCCTCCGCCGGGCCGCGCGCCCCCGACGTGCAGGAGCAAGAAGCGCACCGCCCGCCCCACGGTCGCGTTCGCGCGACACCCCGGCCCGAACGCGCCCAGAGCACCATTGAAGCCCAGATCATCGACGGCGCGCCCGTGCACGACCGCCAGCGGGGCCACCGGATGCGTCGTCGCCTGTACGCCTTCGAGGTTCAGCTCCGGCTTCGCCAATGCGCGGGTGGCCGTCACGACCACGGGCATGACCTCCGGCGGACAACCGGCGAGCACAGCGTTGACAGCAATGGCGCGGCGCGTCGCGGCGCCATTGCGCGGCGGCAACGCCGCGATCACCTCGTCGGGGTCCCCGCCTCCACTCGCTTCGAGCGTGGCGTCAACGCGCTCCGCCGTCGGCGGCACGACCGGGAGGCCGTCGCCCCACCTGCGGTCCTCGAGCAACGCGAGGACCGCTTCGGGTGAGTCGTCGACATCGAACCATTCTTGTCCTGCCACCGGCGGGCTCCCGGGTTCCCTGCTAAGCATTTCCCGGTGGGACGTTACGGGTTCGCCGTCATCGATGCCGACGGTCATGGGGGTGAGCCCGTCGGCTGGCGCCGACGCGTTCCCGATCGGTTCCGCGGTCGCATGGTCGAGTACGTGCACTCGATCAAGGAGCAGTACGGCCGGGCGGCGCGCGCCGTCCCGGGCGGGGGGATGCAGATCAACGAGCGGAACCCGAGCCGGGCGGCGTGGGCAGACGACGAGTTCGAGGTCACGCCGCCGTCGGCCATGCGCGCCGGGATGTACGACCCTGCCGCCCGGCTCGAAGATATGGACCTCGAGGGCATCGACGCCGCGGTGCTGTTCCCGCCCGGTCGGGCGAGGAGTTCGCCCTACACGACGCCGAGTTCTCGATCGCGCTGTGCCGTGCGCTCAACGGAGCCCGCGCCGAGTTCGTCGCCCACGCGCCCGAGCGGCTCAAGGTCGTCGCCAAGCTCCCGATGATCGCCCCCGAGGCGGCCGCCGAGGAGCTCGAGCGATGCGTGCGTGACGACGGCTTCGTCGGCCTGGTGTGCGCCCAGCACATCCTCGACAAGAACCTCGACGACCCGTCGTTCGACGTCGTGTGGGCAACGGCAGAACGACTGGGCGTGGCGGTGTGTGTGCACGGCGGAGGACAGGCGCCGGGTCAGGTGCCGTTCGTCGTCGAGCGGCTCGACTCGATCCTGATGGTGCACGCGTTCACCCATCCCGTCGGCGCGATGCTCGCGCTCACCTGCTTCACCGTCGGCGGGGTACTGCACCGGTTCCCTGACCTGCGAGTTGGATTCCTGGAGGCCGGCGCGGGTTGGCTGCCGTTCTGGCTCGAGCGCCTCGACGAGCACTGGGAACACGCGCCCGACCAGGCACCGTCGATCGACCGGCCCCCGTCGGAGTACTTCGACGGCCGGTGCTTCGTGAGCTGCGAGCCCGACGAGCGCACGGTGCCGTACGTGCTCTCCTCGGTCGGCGACGTCGTGTGCTACGCCTCCGACTACTGCCACTGGGACTGCGCGTTCCCCGACACGGTGCGCATCCTCCGGGAACGCGAGGACCTCGACGACGAGCAGAAGTCAGCCGTGCTCGGGGGGAACGCGGCGCGTCTGTACCGGCTTCCGGTGCCCGCCGGAGTGTGATCGTAGACACCCACGTCCACGTCGTGGCCGCCGACCGCGAGCGCTACCCCCTAAGCCCGTCCGGGATCACCGGCGATTGGTTCCGAGAGGCGCCGGCGTCGGTCGAGCAGTTCCTCGGGCTCATCGACACAGCGGGTGTCGACCGCGCCGTCCTCGTGCAGGCGATGAGCGCCTACGGGTTCGACAACCGCTACGTGGTCGACGCCGCGCGGACACACGTCGGGCGACTGGCCAGCGTCGTGATCGTGGACACCGACGACGAGCCCGCGCTGCGCCTGCGCGAGCTCGCCGACCGCGGGGGCGTGACCGGCGTGAGGCTCTTCGCCATCGGGAACCCGACGCTCGAGCGGCTCGACGATCCGAAGACGTTCCCGGTGTGGGAGCTCGCAGCCGAACGCGATCTTCGAGTCGTCGTGACCATCTTGCCGGACCAGCTGGGCGAGCTCTCGTTCATGCTGGATCGTTATCCGGCGACGCCTGTCGTCCTCGACCACTGCGGTTTCCCGGACGTCAGCGGCGGTCCTCCCTTCGTGCGTGCCGAACCGCTGTTCGCGCTGGCCGACCGCTCGAACCTGCACCTGAAGGTGTCGAGCCACCTCCTCGAGCAGGTCGATCCCGTCGCCTTCGTCACGCGCTTCGCAGCGGTCTTCGGCCCCGACCGCTTGTTGTGGGGCTCTGACTTTCCCCAGACGCACGATCGCTCGTACGCCGAGCTGGTCGAGTTGGGACGGGCCGCGTGCGCCGGGCTACCTATGGACCAGCAGCGCGCTTTCCTCGGCGGCAACGCGCTGCGTCTGTGGCCCCGTCTCGGCCGGTGACCGCGTTCGACGTCTTCGACGTGCACCACCACGTGGGACGGGCCTTCGACGCGCTTGGCGGCGAGCTCGCGCACGACGATGCGGACGCAGAGGAGTTCGCCCGTACCGAGCTCAGCCAACGTCTGCGCGTCATGGACGAGGGCGGCGTGGGCCAGGCGCTCGTCATTCCCGGGCACGGCTACCTCCGCCCGACGGGCCTGGCCGACACCCGTCGAATCAACGACGAGATCGCCGCCTATCGAGACCGCACGCCCGATCGCTTCCCCGTGGCGTGCGGCATCGTCGAGCCCCGGGACGGGCCGAACGCGCTGGGCGAGATCGACCGTATCGGCAACGAGCTCGGCCTGGTGGCGATCAGCTTCCACACTCGCTTCCAGGGCGTCTCGATGGACAGCCAATGGATCCTCCGGTACCTCGAGCGCATGGGGGAAGCGGAGCTCGTGCCGCTCGTTCACGCGATGGACGACACGCCCGAGGAGTCGCTCTGGAAGCTGGCGTCCATCGCGCGTCGCCTGCCCGACCTCACGATCCTCGCGCTCGACCCATTCGCCGGCTTCGAAGCCACCAGACAATGCTTCTTCGTCGCCGATGTCGCGCCCAACATCGTCTTCGACACGAGCCTCAGCTACAACTTCGACTTCGTCGAGGAGTTCGCCGTCCGCTTCGGGGCCGGACGCGTCGTCTTCGGCACCGACCTGTACTCGTGGCCCGTCGGGCGGCGGATCAGCCATCTCCTGCCCCAGATCGTCGAAAGCGGCCTCGCCGACGACGCCAAGGCCGCCATCCTCGGGGGAAACGCCCGAGAGATCTTGCGAGTGCCGGCCTGAGAAGAGGGCGACGCTCAGCGTGTTTCGCCTGTCGAGAGCTCGACGACGTTGCGGAGGGTTTCGCCGCGCAGATACCGCCCGAGGTTGTCGACGAAGAGATCGATCACCGACTCGACGTAACGATCGAGCGACGCGGCCGAGTGGGGCGACAGGAGCAGGTTGGGAGCGTCCCACAACGAACTGTCGGCGGGGAGCGGCTCTGTGCGGGTCACGTCGAGCGCCGCCGCCGCGATGTGACCCGCCTGCAACGCGTCGAGGAGCGCGGCCTCGTCGACCAGCGAGCCCCGAGCGACATTGCAGAACACCGCACCCGGCTTCATGGCGGCGAACGCGGCGGCGTCGAAGAGGTTGTTCGTCTCCGGCGTCGCCGGCGCGCACACCACGACTGCATCCGCGCGCGCCAGCACGCCGTGGAGACCTTCGGGCCGGACGACTTCGTCGACCGTCCGCGAGTCGACCGCCCCCGGGCGACGCCGGACCGCGAGGACCCGCATCCCGAGGGCACGCGCCCGTTCCGCCACCGCGCTCCCGATCGCGCCCAGCCCGACCAGCCCGAGCGTGAGCCCCGCGACCTGACGTCCGTACGCCGGCTCCCACGCGTGGCGCCGCTGTTGGTCGGCGAGGTCGTCGAAGCGCTTCCAGATGCCGAGCAACCGGGCGATCACGAACTCGGCGATCGGGACGGCCGCGACCCCCGCCGCATTGGTGACGGTGACGCCCGGTCCGAGCTCGGCGCCTCGGAAGTGGTCCGTCCCAGCGCCGACCGCCTGCACCCAGCGCAGGGCGGGCGCAAGCTGCCCGAGCCCGAAGGGCAGGTCCAGGGCGAGCAAAACCTCCGCCCGCGCGAACGCGTCGCGCTGCTCGTCGGTGAGCTGCGGTGCTGCCCTCAATAGCTGGTCGAGGGATCCCTGGCCGCGCGCCGCCCGCACGCCGTGGTCCTCGATGTAGGGCGCGACGACCACATCGAGCTCGGGCGACAACCGGCGCACCCGATCGAGGTGCCCGGGCGACGGATCGGGCGGGAAGCCGATCTGGACGACGATCACTCGGGCGTCAGTCTGGCCGGAGCACGGAGCTCGGTCCGCCCCCGGCCGAAGCTGGCTACCGTCCAGCCGTGCCCTACGAACCGTCGTCCATCATGCTCACCGATCACGTCGCGCTCGTGACGGGCGTCGGTCGGGGCCTCGGGAAGGCGATCGCGCTGCTCTTCGCCCGGGTCGGCGCCCGGTTGGCGGTCTGTGATCGCGTGCGCGACTCCCTCGCCGCCACCGAGGCCGAGCTCGGTTCGCGCGAACGCCCAGTGGTCGCGCGGCGGCTCGATGTGCGTGACAGCGACGCGGTCGCAGCGTTCCTCGCCGATGTCGAACGCGCGTACGGAAAGGTCGACGTACTCGTCAACAACGCCGGCGGTACCTTCTTCGCCTCCTTCCTCGACGTGAGCGAAACCGGTGAAGCCGCGCTCGTCGCCGAGAACTTCACGCAGGTGACCGCGCTCGTGCGCGGGACGGTCCCGCTCATGCCCGGAGGCAGCTCGATCGTGAACCTCACGTCGATCGAGGCGCACCAGGCCGCGCCGGGCTTCGCCGTCTACGGCGCGATGAAGGCTGCGCTCGCACACTTCACGCGCAGCTTGGCGCTGGAGCTCGCGCCCCGCCGGATCCGGGTCAACGCGATCGCGCCCGACGCCATCCCGACCATCGGCGATGAGGACGTACGGGGCGAGATGCTGGCGGCCGGCGCCGAGTACGAACCTGTGGTCACACCGCCGCTCGGCTTCATGGGGACGCCTGACGACGTGGCGGCGGCGGCGCTCTTCCTTGCCAGTGACCTGTCGCGATTCATCACCGGGACCACGATCCACGTCGACGGCGGCAACTGGGCCGCCGGTGGCTGGCGCCGCATCGGCGGGACGCCTACCGCGCGCGACGATCAAACGTGAGCCCGAACAGCCGGATCGTGTTGTCACGCACGATCTTGTCGACCGCGTCCTGCTCGACGCCGGCGAAGAGCATTGCGGCGACCGCTTGGTTTGCGGCCACGTGCCGTCGGCGAGGGGGTAATCGGTTTCGATGGTGACCTGGTCGGAGCCGATGGCGTCGAGCGCGAGACGAGCTGCTCGCTCGCCTGTACGCTCCTCGGCGTCGACCTTCGCGAACGCGTCGCCCAATGTGCCATGCAGGTCGCGTTGATCGCCTTGTCGTCACAACGAGATCTCCGACGGCTGGGTGTTGCACGAGCTGCGCGCGAGCGTCGCCGCCTTGAGGATGCGCGCCGAGACTGTAGGGCGTTAGAGATCGGTCCTCGTACACTCGCGTGGCGCGCAACCCCAAGGATGGCGTCGAAGACGCGCTCGTTCGACCAGGAATAGGGGTCCGCGCGTGAGTCGCGCTTCACCCAGCGACTCCGGGCCGTACGACGTGCCCGGGGAGTCGTCCGGTCAGCTCGCCACCGAGCACGATCGGCGCGCCGTTCACGAGGGTTGCGTGCACGCCCTTGCCCCAGGCCTTGAACCTCCCTACGCCGCCCGGGAGGTCGTGGACGAACTCCTTCTTCCACGGCCCGATGGTGTCCGGGTCGAACACCATGAGGTCGGCCCAGCCTCCGGGCCGAAGCGTCCCCCGGTCGGCGAGCCCGAGCAGGGCGGCGGGGACCTGCGTGATCTGGCGGATGCCCTCCTCGAGCGTCCACACCTGGCGGTCGAGGACCCACGACCGCAGGAAGTACGACGACCAGTCGGCGCCGTCGTCCCGGGCGAGATGGGCGCCGCCGTCGGAGACGCCGATGATCATGCGGGCATCGAGCTGGGCCTCGCGCACAGCAGCCGTCCATTCGGGGCTCTCGGTGCGCCACCGGAAACTCGCTGCGAGGTTCTCGTCAAGCGCGAGGTCGAGCATGGCGTCGGCGGGCGCGACGCCCTGCTCGTCGGCGATCTCGCGGATGGATCGGCCCTGGAGCTTCTCGTGCTTCGGGAGCGTGACGGAGTCGACGAAGACCGCGTCCCACAGCGGCGGCGGCACGGTCGTGCCCGTCGAGGGGTCGCGGTTGTAGTGCTCGACCGCGTCGCGCAGCTCGGCGCGCGCCGCGGGGCTCCGCAGCAGCGCCACCCGCTCTGCGTGCGGCAGCTTCAGCATGCGATCCCACGAGGGGACAGCGAGGTAATGCAAGTTGGTCCCGTCGATGACCACTGGCCGGTCGAACGGCCGCGCGATGAGCATCGAGTAGACGGGCGCGCCAACGGCCGTGGCCCGGTCGAGGAACGCCTGTGCCGATTCCCAGGTCGCGGTGGGCGCGTCGACCTTGTTGCGCCCGCCCAGACCCTGGATCACGACCGGTAGCCCGCTCACGGTCGCGAGCCGGATCAGGTAATTCTCGTCCTCCTCGTCGAGCCCGCCGATCGCACTGGCGGGGAGGAAGGCGATCGAGCCGGCGCACCCCCGGCCCACCTCCTCGGCCAGCGCGGCGAGCTCGTCGCGCTCGGCGAGGCGCGACGGGACCGGGCGGTTGTCAATGTCGAAGTGGGTGGGTGCGGCGGATGACGAGACCCCCGCGGCGCCCGCCGCCATCGCGTCGGCGACGAGCACGCGCATGTCGGCGATCTCGACGTCGGTGGCCGCGCGCTCCGACGCGTCGGCGCCCATCACCCAGCGGCGCAGGTTGGAGTGGCCGACGTAACACGCGATGTTCACGCCTAAGCGGCCCCGTCGGCTCTCGAGGAACTCTGGGAACGTCTCGAACTGGTCCCAGGTGATGGCGCTGAGCGCGATCGGGTCCATGTTCTCCACCCGGGCGAAGATGCCGGAGAGGAATAGCCGGTCCTCCTCCTTACATGGCGCGACCGAGAAGCCACAGTTGCCCGCGACCAACGTGGTGACGCCATGGAAGCACGACACCGTCGCGTAGGGGTCAAACGTGATCTGCGGGTCGTAGTGGGTGTGGGCATCGACGATGCCGGGCGCAACGATCATCCCCCGGGCGTCGATCTCCTCATCAGCCTCAGCGCCGTCCAAGCGTGCGAGCGCGGCAACCCGGCCGCCGCGCACACCGACGTCGATCCGCCTACGCGGGAGCCCTGTGCCGTCGACGACGAGGCCGCCCCGGACGATCAGGTCATAGTCGGTGCTCACGACCCTGTCCCCGAGTACGCGGCCTCGCTGGTGCGCACGACGAGGAACGTGAGCCCGTCCGGCCCAGCGGTGAACTCATAGGTCTGGTCCGCTTCGATGACGGTGCAGTCGAAGCGCTCCATCGGCTGGCCGTCGAACGTGCAGCCGCGGTCGAGCAACATGAAGACCTCGGCGTAGTCGTGAGCGTGGAGCGGGGCCTCGAACTGCGGGGGCATACACACGACCTGGGCGCAGAAGCCGGCATCGCCCTGGGCCAGGAATGCCCGGCGCGCCCCCCGCTCGCCCGCCGCCTCGCCCTGTGCCGGGTCGCTCCCCGACGCCAGCGGGACGTGCCAGTCGTCCTCGCCGAACCGGTTCACACGCCGAGCGGTCATCGCATCGCCTTCCGCAACGGCCCGAGCAGCTCGTCGCCGAGCCGGACGATCTGCTCGCGCGCCCCCTCCGGCGTCACCCCGGGCAGGTGTACCCGCAGGTTCACTGCGTGCACTCCGGCCCGGGCAGTCGCGTCGGCGACAGTCTGCGCGACCTCGTCAGGGTCGGTTGCGCCCGAGAGCTGGTCGCCGCCCCAGTGCTGCTGCGCGCCCTCCTTCGCATAGCTGCGGTACACGTCCAGCTGCTTCTCCATCAGCTCGCGCGGCGGCGTACCGATCCAGACACGCCGGATCATCACGGACGGTCCCGTCCCACCGGCCGCGCGGTACGCATCCGACAGCTCTCGGCACCGCTGGGGCGTCGCCAACGAGTCGAACAGCAGCCCGACGCCCAGGCGGGCGGCACGGCGAGCAGCGACCTTGCTCATGGCCGCGCTGAGCACCGGTACCGGGCACGCGGCACACGCCTTGACCGCAGGATCATCAGCCAACCCGTTCGGATCAGTCCCGTTCATCATGCCGACCAACGCCTCCAACGCGGCGGTGAAGCGGGCGCCGAGGTCGTCCATCGCGAGCCCCATCACCGCGAAGTCGTCGGCGAGCGCGCCGGCGGCAACGCCGAGCCCGACCCGGTCGGGGAAGCGCGCCGCCAGCCACGCCGCCTCCTCGGCGACGAGCGCGTGCGGCCGCAGCGTCAGCAGAAGCGGGCACGGCGCTGCCCACCCCGTCGTCATCGCCTCGAGGCACCAGCCCGCCTGCTGAAGCGGGTTCGGCAGGTAGCCAGCGAACCCGCCGTGGTGCTCGCTCGTCATGACGCCGTCGAAGCCGTGGTTGGCCGCGAGCGCGGCTTGGGCGCGCAGCTCTTCGACGATCGCCGGCGCGGGCAGATCGTTGTGCGGATAGAGCCGCAGGGAGACCGAGCCGGGGCCGAACGGCGTCACCGCGTCAGCTCCGAGTGTCCTCATAGCCATGCGGCAGTTCGATCGGAGGATTCGGGAGCTGGACCACGTCCCGCTCGGCGAGAAAGCGCCCGTACCCCTCGGGATCGGCCGGGAAGGAGCGCGGGTCGCCCATCATGACCTCGAACAGAACGACACCAGACGCCCCAGCGACGAACGGCCCGAACGTGTCACCCCGATCGAGGGCGATGTGCGTGCCCGGCGGGCAGTGCACGTCGCCGCACATCATGTCGCCCTCGATCACGAACACCACGTGGTCGCTGTTGTGGCCGTGGGGCTGCACGATCATCCCTGGGTCCCAGCGGGTATAGAGGGAGAGGTAGCGCGGCGAGAACTCGACCCACTTCTCGTACACCGACGCCGTGTGGTCACCGTGCTGCTGGCGGCGCACCTCCTGCCAGTCGAACTGGTCCAAATGCGTGATGCGCGGGCCTTCGGCCATACGATTTCCCCCTGGCCTAAGATTCTTAGAGGTGAGACATTATCTCCTGCGGCTGGAGGCGGCACCGGCACGCCGGAGCGAACGAGCGACGGGGACGCGATGGGGACGATCGAGATCAGGCCGGTGACGGCGGTAATCGGCGCGGAGATCCACGGCGTCGACATCTCCGAGCCGCTCAAAGACGAGAGCGTCGCGGAGATCCGCCAGGCGCTGCTCGACCATGGCGTGATTTTCTTCCGGGACCAGCACCTCGACGACGAGTCGCACCTCGCGTTCGCACTGCGGTTCGGTCCCCTGAGCCTCCCGCCGCTGGCCACGAAGTACCAGGACCGACCGAGCGTGACCGTGCTCGACCAAGTGAGCCCGAAGGGTGAGGGCGCCGACGAGTGGCACAGCGACAACACGTTCATGCCCAACCCGCCGATGGGCTCGATCCTGCGAGCCGTGGAGCTGCCGCCCGTGGGCGGCGACACGTGCTTTGCCAACGTGTTCGCGGCGTACGACGCGCTGTCGGCATCGCTGCGCGAGCTCGTCGACGGCCTGCGCGCGGTACACGACATCACCAAGCCGATGCGCAAGGCGATCGCTGCCGGGCACACCAACCTCGACCTGGCCGAGATGCAGAAGCAATGGCCGCCGGTCGAGCACCCGGTTGTGGTCATGCACCCCGAGTCGGGGCGACGGGGCCTATTCGTTAACCGCAACTCGACGACGCACATCGTCGGCTTGACCGAGCGCGAAAACGACGTGTTGTTGCCGTTCCTGCTCGACCACATCCGCTCACCCGGGTTCCAGTGCCGGTTCCATTGGGAGCCGGGCTCGCTGGCGTTCTGGGACAACCGCAGCGTGCAGCACTACGGGGTGGCCGACTACACGGAGCGCCGCGTCATGCACCGAGTGACCGTCGACGGCCCGCCCGCCCGCTGATGGACGTCGAGGCTCGTTACCTCTCCGAGCCGGGCCCGGTGGGGCTGTTCACGCGGCTGACGCGGGTCGGCCTGCTCGTCGACGCGTTCCAGCACCGTTGCCTCGACGCCTTGGGCCTGCTGTTCATCGACTACTCGTTGCTGCGCGTGCTCCAGCTCGCCGGGCCGCCGTATCAGATGTCTCCGACCGAGCTCAGCGAGATCCTGCTGCGGTCGAGCGGCGGCATCACCCAGATCGTTGATCGGCTCGAGAAGTCCGGGCTCGTCGAGCGCACTGCGGACGGATCGGATCGCCGCAAGGTCGTCGTCCGACTCAAGCCTGCCGGGCTCCGAATGGCGAAGCGTGCGAACGTCGCCTACTCCCGAAAGCGGGAGCGCCTCCTCGCCGGCGTGCCTGCCGACGAGATCGACGACCTCGACCGTTCGCTGCACCGCCTTCTCGAGGTTCTGAACGGTAACCCCGGAGCCGGAGCGTGAGGGACAGTGCGCATGGCGGTTCGGTGCGCGCCTTCCCCGCCGGTATGTGACGCGTATTTCGCCGGTCGAACCCGGCGGAGGACGCAGTTCCTGAACCCCAACACCTGTTGTGGTGTTGGGGTGCTCTATGGCGAGGCACCGGTGACGAACGTGACGATGTTGTACGTGGCCAACGTTGCCACGGAGCTTCCGTATCGGACCCGGCGACCACTCCAGATGTGCCGATCTGTACTCGGCGGCCGACTCCTCCGGGTGACCTTCGGTGCGCGCGTTCGGTGCGCGTCGCCTGGGCCCAGATCGGCAGATATGGGCGGGCACGCTCAAGGCAAGCCCGGATGTCAGATAAGGCGGATCGCCGGTTCGGGCGCCGTCTCGAGCGCGATTCAGTGCGTCGTTCTGTGTGCGGCGTGTAAGGCGGGGTGGTTGTCGTGTGCGCGCTCTCGTGTCGAGATCGGAGGGACCGCACGGGGTCGGCGGCGCAGGTCAGCGGGAGCCGAGCCCAAAGGCGCTCGCGAGGTGTGCAGGGACAAAAGGCGCGCGAGTTAGCCAGTGAACGTCGGCGTCGTCTGCACGGTCGGCGCCGGCGGTGGGGTCGGCGCCGGCGGTGGTGTCGGTACTGCACATGGGGGGAATGCCACGTCTCCGGGCGCAGAGCCGACGGTGACGTCTTGGTCGGGGGTTGTCCTGGTTGTTACGTCGATGATGGTGACGCTGCCGCCGTCGAGGTTGGCGGTGAAGGCCTGCACCCCGTCGGGGGTGATCGCCACCGCGTCCGGACTGGCGCCGGTCGTGATCTCGTTCGGGTCCTTCGTCCTCGTGGCGACGTCGATCGTCGACACATAGGCGACGCCGCTGCCGTCGTTGAAGAAGTCGGCCACGAAGACAGTTTTGCCGTCCGGCGTGACTGCCACAGCCGTAGGACGCTGGAAGCCGGTGATGTCGGTGGGGTCTTTGGTGCGGGTGGCTACGTCGATCGTCGATACCTTCCCGCTCTTGGTCGGGTCCGGGTTCGGATCCGTGCCGTCGCGGTTGGCCACGTAGGCGGTCTTGCCGTCTGGGGTGAAAGCTATGCCGTCGGGGTTGTTCCCGACAGTGATGTCGACCGGGTTCTTCGTCCGCGTCGCCACATCGATCGTCGAGACAGAATTGCCTTGGAAGTTCGTCACCCAGGCCTCCTTGCCGTCCGGAGTGACAGCGACCTCCAACGGCTCCGTCCCGACCGCGATGTCGGTTCCGACCTTGGTGCGGGTCGCGACGTCGATGGTCGACACCGTGTTGTCGTCGGCGTTCGCGACGAAGGCAGTCTTGCCGTCCGGGGTAATCGCGATGCCGTTGGGATTCGTGCCCACCGCAATATTGGACGGATTCAAGGTCTCGGTCGCCACGTCGATCGTCGCGACCGCGTTCAAACTCACACTCGCGAGGGTCACGAACGCCGTTTTACCGTCGGGTGTGATCGCCACGTCACTCGCAAACGAGCCCATGGACGGGAACAGGATGTCGTTCCTCGCCAGCGTCCGAGCATCGATCGTGGACACCCGGTCCTCGGCGCCAGCCGGAACGAACGCCGTCGTCTGACAGACCGCCGTTTTCCCGCTCGCCCGGGGCTGGGCGCTGCCAACCGACACGCTCGGCGCTGTGAGCACCACACCCGCCGACAAGCACAACAACAAGGCCAACCCCTCCGCCCAACGCCTCAGTCCGCGCATCCGACCTCCGCCGCCAGCCACCCCATTCGCACGCCGTACCCGGAGAGACGGGCGGAACGTAGAGGCGATTTGGCCGGTATGCAAGCATCCGAGCCCACCCAGCGGGGCACGGTGCCGGGCGCATGGGTGGAGCTGGCCCCTCACTACCGATCCGCCCCTCGAGCCCGCGCACAGAACGCACGCCAGATCGACACCCGCGACGATGTGTGCGCATAGCGGCACCTCGGGCGAGGCAGTCAGGAGCGGGCATCTTTAGTCGCAGGGCGCACGGAATGCGCGTTCCGGGCTTGCCGTGCCCGCCCCGGAGCCGCACAGAACGACGCAGTGGCCGCCACTCAAC
>DATFXK010000228.1:0-7871 GCA_035316005.1 Acidimicrobiia bacterium
GGCACGCTCTTCGACTGAGCAGGAGATCGCATGAACGGAGCGCAGGCGCTGATCCGGACGCTCGTCGACAGCGGCGTCGACGTGTGCTTCACCAACCCGGGGACGTCCGAGATGCACTTCGTCGCCGCGCTCGACTCCGTCCCCGAGATGCGTGGCGCCCTCGGCCTGTTCGAAGGCGTCGTCACCGGCGCCGCCGACGGGTACGGGCGCATGGCCGACAAGCCGGCGGCGACGCTCCTGCACCTCGGGCCCGGCCTGGGCAACGGCCTCGCCAACCTGCACAACGCCCGCCGCGCTCGGACGCCGCTCGTGAACGTCGTCGGCGACCACGCAACCTTCCACACGCAGCACGACGCGCCCTTGCAGTCCGACATCGAGAGCGCGGCCCGCAACGTGTCCGGTTGGATCCGCACGTCGCGCAGCACCGCCGACGTCGCCCTCGACGCCGCCGACGCTGTGAGCGCGGCGCTCGGGCCGCCCGGTCACGTGGCCACGCTCATCCTCCCCGCCGACGTGTCGTGGAGCGAGGGCGCCGTGCCCGCCGAGCCGCAAGCAGCGGTGTCGCGGGCGGCGGTCGCCGACGACGTCGTCGACGCGGTGGCCAAGGTGCTGGTCTCGGGCGAGCCGGCCGCCCTCCTCGTCGGCGGCAGCGCGACCCGCGAGCCCGGCCTCATCGCCGCCAGCCGGGTCGCCAACGCCACCGGCGCCAAGCTGCTCGGTGAGACGTTCCCCGCGCGGCTCCAGCGCGGCGCGGGCCGTCCGCCGCTCGAGCGGCTCGGCTACCTCGCCGAGTTCATGACGGCGCAGCTCGACGGCGTGCGTCACCTCGTGCTCGTCGACGCCAAGGCGCCGGTGTCGTTCTTCGCCTACCCCGACAAGCCCAGCTACCTCGTCCCCGACGGCTGCGAGGTGTACGTGCTGGCCGCGGGGGCCGACGACACCGTCGGCGCGCTCGAGCACCTCGCCGACGTGGTCGGCGCGGCCGAGCCGACGCTGCAACCCACGCACCAGCCGGAACGCCCGACCGGCGACCTCACGGGTGAAGCCGTCGCCGATGCGATCGGCGCCCTCCTCCCCGAGAACGCGATCGTCTCGGACGAGGCGAACACGGCCGGCTTGTGGGTCGCGGCCGCGACGGCGGGCGCGCCCCCGCACGATTCGCTGACGTTGACGGGCGGCGCGATCGGGCAGGGACTCCCGGCGGCGACGGGCGCGGCGGTCGCGTGCCCCGACCGCAAGGTGCTGTGCCTCGAAGCGGACGGCAGCGCCATGTACACGTTGCAGGCGTTGTGGACCCAGGCGCGCGAGGGCCTCGACGTCACCACGGTGATCTTCAACAACCGCTCGTACGCCATCCTCAACCTCGAGCTCAGCCGGGTCGGCGCCGAGTCGTCGGGCCCGAAGGCGCACGACATGCTCGATCTGTCGCGCCCCGACCTCGACTTCGCCGCGCTCGCGCACGGCATGGGCGTGCCCGCTGCGCGCGCGACCACCGCCGACGAGCTCGTCACGGCGCTGGAGCGTGGCATCGCCGAGCCCGGCCCGTACCTCGTCGATGCAGTCCTGCCGCCGCGGCTCTAGGCAGCTACGAGTCGAACGACCAGCGGGTGGGTGAGCCGGCGAAGTCGTCCTCGGTGAGGCTGAACGCCCACGACGGCTCGACGCGGAACGTCGCGTTCACGGTCGGGTCGAGGAAGTCGACGCCATAGCTCGTCTCGTACTTCTCGTTCGTCAGGTCGATGAACCGCACCAGCGCGTCGTGGTCGGTTACCACGTTCACGACGCCCTCGAGCACAACGGGCTCCCACGCGTTGTCGGTCGCGACCGAGCAGCGCCCGTCTGCGGCGAGGTTGCGCGCCTTGCTCGACCCCCGGCTGCTGCTGAACCACAGCGCGCCGCCGTCCCACGCGCCCCACACCGGCATGAGGTGCGGCCGCCCGTCGGGGCGCGCAGTGGCGACCCAGTAGTCGTGCGACTTCGCGAGCCGCTCCTCCGCCCACGACCACGGGAGCAGGCCACGCCCCTCGCTCGGACCGACGATCCCGTAGCCCGGCATGTGCGGCCGGCTCGGCGTGGGTGTTGTCACGGCCACCTCCCTGGACGAACGCGTGTTCGATCACGGTACACTCATCGGTCCTGACCGCGTACCAGACCTCCCTCCTGGGCGCCGGCGACCCGGCCGTCGACCCGACCGTGCCGTTCGAGCGCCTGCATCTCGACGACCAGTCCTGGGTCGACGTCGCGCGCGGGTGGCTGCACGGCGCCGACACGCTGCTCGACGCGGTCATCGACACCGTCGACTGGCAGCAACACCGACGCTGGATGTACGAGCGGATGGTCGACGACCCGCGCCTGTCGAAGTGGTTCACCGCCGACGAGCCGCTCCCCCACCCGGCGCTCGACCCCGTGCGATCGGCGCTCGAGGAGCACTACGACGTACCGCTGGGAGGGCTCGGGCTCAACTACTACCGCGACGGACGCGACAGCGTGGCGCCCCACCGTGACCGCGAGCTCCGCCACCTCGACGACACGCTGATCGCGATCGTCACCCTCGGAGCCCGGCGGCCCTTCCTGCTTCGTCCCCGCGGCGGTGGCAAGTCGCGCGACATCTCCCCTGCGTCGGGCGACCTGCTCGTCATGGGTGGCCGCACGCAGGTCAACTGGGAGCACGGCGTCCCCAAGGTGAAGCGCGCCGGGCCGCGCATCTCGGCGACGTGGCGGTGGTCGTCGCAGAAGGGGCCGGTCGACCGGAGCTAGTCGGACGGGCCTACGCTCGTTGCATGCACCAGGCGATGAGCCCGGACGAGTTCGCATCACTCGTTGGCCTGCCGATCGAGGACGTCGAAACGTACCGCGCACACGGCCTCCTCGATCCGGACGGAGACGACCTGCTCGACGACGTCGACCTCGTGCGGCTGCAGGTCGTGCTCCATCACATCAAGCACGGAGGCCATGACGCCGAGAGCCTGGCGGAAGCGTTCCGTGAGGGTCGGGTCGAGTCGATGTTCGGGCGGCAACTGTTCGACGCGGGGTCTGCAATCACGTTAGAAGAGGCGGCGGGGGAAGCCGCGCTCGAACCGGAGCAGCTCCGCCAGTTGATCGCGGCGCTGGGGTTCCCATCGAACACGCTGCGCAACTCGGACGTGAGCATCTTCGAGGTGCTCCGCGCCGCGCGCGATGCCGGACTGCCGTGGGACGCCATCCTCGGCGTGACCCGCGTCGTCGGAGACTCGCTGCGCCGGATCGCCGAGACCGAGATCCGGGTCGTGCACGTGTACATCCACGAGCGGCTGCTGGCCGAAGGCGTGCCCGAGGAAGAAATCGACCAGCTCATCTTCGGCATCGAGCAGAACCTCGCCCCGCTCCTGGACCCGATGCTCCAGCGGTTGCATCACGAATACCTGCTCGAGGCCTCCGTTGAGGACGCGTTCTTCCACCTCGCCTCGTCCGAGTCTGCCGATGCCGCCCTCGGCTCGATGGAGGCGACGATCGCCTTCGTCGACATCGCGTCGTTCACAGCGTTCGCCGAGGCTCGCGGCGACGATGCTGCCGCCCGGGTGATCGACCGAGTCGACGCCGTCGTGCGACGGCTGCTGGTCGAGCACAGCGGCAAGGTGGTCAAGCAGGTCGGCGACGGGTTCATGCTGGCGTTCCGTGAACCGGCGGCCTCGGTGCGATTCGCCGTCGCCGTGCAGGGCGAGCTCGACCGCGACGCGGAGCTGCCCGCGATCCGGGTGGGCATCAACACCGGGCCCGTGCTCTACCGGACGGGCGAGTACCTCGGCGGTGCCGTCAACGTCGCGTCCCGCGTCGTGAGCTCGGCGATGGCGGGGCAGATCCTCCTCACGGAGCCGGTCGCCAAGGCGGCGAGCGACGCCGGGATCCCGGTCGACGAGCTCGGCGTGCGGATGATGCGCGGCGTCGACGACCCGCTGGCGCTGTACCGGGTCAGCCCCACGCAGTAGCCGTCAGCGGCCGCGCCACTCGGGCTTGCGGTGTTCGCGTGCGGCGTCGAGGCCTTCCGATGCGTCCTCGGTGCGTGCCGCGACGCGGCGCATCGTCTCGCCGAAGCGCACCGCTTCCATCCACGGCAACTGCCGGCCACGCGCCGCGACCTCCTTCGTCGCGCGAGCCGCGAGGGGCGCAGCCTGGAGCAGGCGGGCGGCGAGGCTCTGTGCCTCGTCCATCAGCCGGGCGCGGGGAACGACCAGCCACACGAGGCCCATCTCCCGGGCCTGCTCGGCGTCGACGCGGTCGCCCGTGAGGAGTAGCTCCATCGCGTTCGACCAGCCGACGCGATCGGGAAGCCGCAGCGCGCCCACGATCGTCGGCACACCGAGACGCACCTCCGGGAAGCCGAACTGCGCGTCGTCGGCCGCGATCACAAAGTCGCAGCGCGTCACGAGCGTGAGCCCGTAGCCGAGGCAGTACCCGTTGGCGGCGGCGATCGTCGGTTTCCAGACCTCCAGACCCGATTCGTAGGAGTTGATCGTCGGGATCTCCCAGAAGGACCCCGGCCACGTGCCGGCCGAGCCGCCGGCGTCCCGCATGTCGGCGCCGGCGCAGAACGACTCGCCCGCGCCGGTGACGATGCCCACCCAGGCGTCTTCGTCGTCGCGGAATCGTTCCCACGCCGCGTTGAGGTCTCGACGCAGCTCGGCGTTGATCGCGTTGCGGACCTCGGGCCGGTTGTAGGTGATCGTGGCGACGTGCCCGTCGCATTCGTACAGGACCGTGGAAGCCATGGGGCCTGGCTAGCCGATGTTGACGAGCCGGGCGAGCCCGATGGCTCGAAGCGCGTCCTGCAGGCGCGCGGTCACGAGGGGCAGGCGGTCGAGGAGCAGGATCACACCGAAGACGGCAAGGAGCGCGGCGGAGACCAGCGTGATCGCTTTCGAGTGACGCTTCACCCAGTTCAGGGCGGGAGCAAACTTGCCCAGGCCGAGCCCCGCGAGGAGGAACGGCAAGCCCAGCCCGAGCGAGTACGCGATCAGGAGCGCCGCTCCTCGGACGGTATCTCCCTCTCGTGATGCGACCACGAGCACCGAGGCGAGAACCGGCCCGATGCACGGCGTCCATCCGAGGCCGAACGCCGCGCCGGCCACGGGCGCGGCGAAGGGGCCGAACCGCTCGAGGTGGGGATGGAAGCGGAACTCCTGGTACAAGCGCGGCGTCGTGAGCAGCTGCGACCCCGCCAGATACACAGCCATCAGGAGCACGAGCGCGCCTGCCACGCGTGTGAGCGTCTCCTGGTTGCGGAACACGACATCGCTGACCGACCACGTCGTCAGGAACAGCGCCACGAACACGATGGTGAAGCCGAGCACGAACAGCCCGGTGTTGATCGCGATACGGGCGAGGCGGCGTGCGTCGGGCGCCTCGAGCTCGCCGAACGTGAGGCCGCTCACGAGGCTGAGATAGCCGGGCACGATCGGGAGAACGCACGGCGACAGGAACGAGATGATCCCGCCGCCGAAGGCGACCAGCACGTTGATATTCGACGGGGACACGCCGAGCACGCGCACATGCTACGGGTGCGCGACGCCTCGGGACTCAGCGGGTCGCGATGAGCGCGAGGCCGACGAGACCCAACGCGAGCCCGCCCGCACGCTGCCGCCCGATCCGTTCGTTCAGCACGACGCGGGCGAGCATCACCGTCGTTGCCGGATACAGCGCGGCGACGGGTGCGACGAGCGACAGCAAGCCGCGCCGAACCGCGAGGAGGACGATCGCGTTCGCGCCCACGTCGAACAGGCCCGAGCCCGCGATTGGCGCCACGTCGGCGCGCGGCACGGGGACGAAGCACCCGAGGGCCAACGCGACGACCGCCAACACCGGCACCGCCGCGCACCGGGCGATCAAAACCGGCCACATGCCCGAGTCGGTCGCGCTCTCGCTGAACAGGATCAGGACCACACCGAACCCGACCCCCGACGCGACCCCCAGGGCGAGCTCCTGCGTTGGCGGGATGGACGGCACGGGATCGTGCTCGGCGCCCCGGCCGACGATCGCGACCGCAATCAGCGCCAGCGCGACACCGACGAGCGCGAGGCCCGTCGGCTGCTCACCGCGCAGCAGCCCCCACGCCACGGGGAGGACCCCGCCGCCCACGGCGCTGAGTGGCGCGACGACGCTCATCCGCCCGACCGAGAGCCCCCGGAACAGGAGCGCGAGCGCGGCGGCGCCGACGACACCGGCGATCGCCGACAGTACGAACACGTGCGGATCGGGCAGGCTGTCGCGCAGCGCGAGAACGAGGACGATCGCGGCGGCGAGCCCGAACGTCTGCGACACCAGGAGCACGGTGACCGTGTGCACACGCTGTGACGTGAACCCGCCGAGGAAGTCGGCGCTCCCCCAGGCGAGCGCGACGAGCACGCCCAGCGCGACGGCCATGGGCGCGACTCAGGCGGCGTGTTCGTCGGCGATGCGCCCTTCGGCGAGGGCGACGTACCCGGCGTCGGTGTCGTAGCCGACGTACCGGCGGTTGGTGCGGACGGCCGCCACCGCAGTCGAGCCCGAGCCGACGAACGGGTCGAGCACGACGTCGCCCCGGTAGGTATAGAGCTGGATGAGACGCTCGGGCAGCTCGACCGGGAACGGCGCAGGGTGGCCCACGCGGCGGGCATGCTCGGGGCGGATCTCCCAGACGTCGAGCGTCGACGCGAAGAACTCCTCCTTCGAGATCGTGTTCTCGAACGGGAGCCCGCGTTGCTCACGCTCTGCCCGGCTGACGGCACGATCGAAGCGGCCCTTGCTCGCGACGACGACGCGCTCGGTGACGTCGCGCAGGACGGGGTTCGCGGCCGAGAGGTACGACCCGACCGCGATCGAACCGGTCGCGCCGCGCGCCTTCCGCCAGACGATCTCACCCCGGAGGAGGAGCGCGAGGTCGTCCTGCAGAATGCGCACGACGTCGCCGGCGAGCGACCGGTACGGCTTGCGACCGAGGTTGGCGACGTTCACGGCGATGCGGCCGCCGGGCTCGAGCACCCGGCGGCACTCGGCGAAGACGGCACGGAGCATCGTGAGGTACTCGAGGTACGAGCCGGGCACGTGCCCTTCACCGAGGGCCGATTCGTATTCCTTGCCGGCGAAGTACGGCGGTGACGTGACCACCAACGCGATCGAGCAGTCGTCGACGGCCTCCATGTCGCGGGCGTCGCCGCAGATGATCGAGTCGGCGATCCGGCAGGGGTTGACGGTGTCGTCGTCGGACAGCTCCGGAGCCGTGAAGCGCTCGTAGAAGGGTGCGGCGTCGTGCGACTCGCGATTGCCGGCGCCGAACGAACGCGTGCGGGTCGCCATCCCCGGAACGGTACCGGAGGCGGGCGCCGAAGCGGCGTTCTCACCCGGACATGACGTCCCCCTTCCCGAACACGTACAGCAGCCCGAGGGCGAGGCTGGCAGCAGCGGCGACGAGTGAGACGACGGTGTAGAGGCGGGCTCGGGAGCTCGCGCCCGTCAAGCCGAACGTGCTCGCCGTCGCGACGACGGTATTGGCGGCCAGCAGCCCGAGCAGGAAGCACGCCAGCACGAGCAGGCCGGCGGCGCGGCTCCCCGCGCCGGCGGCCGTGACGAACACCAGCGCCTGGGTCGGCGTCTCGAAACCGAGGCCGTGGATCATCCCGACGCCGACGGCGACGCCGCCGCCGTACGTCGGGAGCGGATCGTCCGGCATCGCACCGACGTGCCGGTGGCGGTGGCGGTGGCTCGTCGTCACCGCGCGCCCACCTGCTCTGACGGGCTCGAGCATCCGGCGGCACTCGGCGAAGACGTCACGGAGCATCGTGAGGTACTCGAGGTACGAGCCGGGCACGTGCCCTTCACCGAGGGCCGATTCGTAGTCCTTGCCGGCGAAGTACGGCGGT
>DATFXK010000229.1:0-8539 GCA_035316005.1 Acidimicrobiia bacterium
CAAGGGCTTCACGATCGCGGGGCCGTTGCCGAACGCGCTCTTCTGCTCGACGGAGTCCCGCACCGGGCTCTTCGTGGCCAACAACGGCTCGGTGACGGTCGACGACAACCGGTTCGAGGAGATCCGTGCCGCCGACCCGGCCCTCCGGGGCTGCCAGAACGGGATCGCGATCCGCGTCGGCCGGCAGGCGTCGTCCTCGTTCGGCACGGCGACGATCACGAACAACGAGTTCGCGACGTATCAGAAGGGCGCGATCGTCGTCAACAATGTCCATCACAACGACGACAACATCGATCTGATCACGACGAACGGCGCCGTCGTCCGGCAGAACGCGGCTCAGAACAGCACGTTCTTCGACGGGCTGTTCGCCGACAGCGACACGTCGGGCTACCAGTTCATCGAGAACGTCGCGACCGGCAACCAGCTGTTGGACTGCGAGGACCTCTCGACCGCCGTCGGCGTGCCCCCCGTCGCCAACACGTGGTCGAGCAACGCCGGCACTAGTCGGCGCCGCCGCTGCTCTGCACGCCGCCGAGCGGGCCCCAGCAGCAGGAGTCGCGGGCGCGCCCGGGCGTCGGGTCACAACGTTCTCCCCGTCGGCTGACCTCCGCGGGGCGGGGGCGTGAGCCGCGCCCTCACCCACCGACCGGCAGTACCGTGGGCGCGGTGACGACGCCACGCGACCGCTGGCGAGCGGCGTTCGAGCGCAGCGAGGCGCGCGACGCCGACTTCGACACGATGTCGGGGCTGCCGCTGGCGCCGGTCTACGGCCCGGACGACGGAGAGTTCCCCGGCGAATGGCCGTACACACGCGGGCCGTACGCGTCGATGTACCGCTCGAGGCTGTGGACGATGCGGATGTTCGCCGGCTTCGGCACCGCGCCCGACACCAACCGTCGCTTCCGCGAGCTGCTCGCCGCCGGTGGCGGCGGGCTGTCGACCGCCTTCGACCTGCCCACCCTCATGGGCCGCGACTCCGACGATCCCCACTCCCTCGGCGAGGTCGGCAAGTGCGGCGTCGCGATCGACACGCTCGCCGACATGGAGGACCTCTACCGCGACATCGACCTCTCGAAGGTCACGACGTCGATGACGATCAACTCACCGGCCGCGATCCTGCTCGCGATGTACGTCACCGTCGGCGAACGCGGGGGTGCGGCCCGGCGTGACCTCGGCGGCACCCTCCAGAACGACATCCTCAAGGAGTACCAGGCGCAGAAGGAGTTCATCTTCCCGCCCCGCCCGTCGATGCGCATCGTCGCCGACACGATGCGGTTCTGCACCGCGGAGATGCCGCGCTGGCACCCGATCTCGGTGTCCGGGTACCACATCCGCGAGGCGGGGAGCACCGCCGCCCAGGAGCTCGCGTTCACGCTGGCGAACGGCTTCGCGTACGTCGAGGCGGGGACGGCGGCAGGACTGGCGGTCGACGACTTCGCGCCCCGCTTGTCGTTCTTCTTCAACGCGCACATCGATTTCTTCGAGGAGATCGCCAAGTACCGGGCGGCCCGGCGCATCTGGGCCCGGTGGATGCGCGACCGCTACGGCGCCCGGGCCGAGCGCTCGCTCCAGCTGCGCTTCCACACCCAGACCGCGGGCGTGTCACTCACCGCGCAGCAGCCCGAGGTCAACGTCGTCCGGACGGCGATCGAGGCGCTCGCCGGCGTGCTCGGGGGCACGCAGAGCCTGCACACGAACTCGATGGACGAGGTGCTCGCGCTCCCCACCGAGAACGCGGCGCGCCTGGCGCTGCGAACGCAGCAGGTCATCGGGTACGAGACGCGCGTCGCGAACGTCGTCGACCCGCTGGGAGGGTCCTGGTTCGTCGAGGAGCTGACGAACGAGATGGAGCGCCGGGCGGAGGCGGTGTTCGCGCACCTGGACGGCCTCGGTGACGGCTCGATGCTCGAGGGGGTGTTCCATGGGATCGAGTCGGGTTGGTTCCAGGGTGAGATCGCCGAGTCCGCCTACGAGCTCGAGCGCAAGCTCAACGACGGTCGCCACCTCGTCGTGGGCGTCAACGTCGCGACGCAGGGCGGCGACGAGGTTCCGGAGATCCTGCGCATCGGCCCCGAGGTCGAGGAGACGCAGCTGAAGCGCCTGGCCCGCCTGAAGGCCGACCGCGACGACGCTGCCGTCGACGCCGCCTTGGCGCGCGTGCGGGGCGACGCCGCCGACCCCGACGTCAACCTCATGCCGAGCCTCCTCGACGCGGTGTCGACGCAGGCGACGGTGGGCGAGATCGTAGGCGCTCTGGCCGACGTGTTCGGCCGCCATCGCGAAGATCCCGTCATCTGAGGATGGACGCCCGTCTTCTCGAGGTCGCGCGGGCGGCCAAGGGGTTCATGCCCGACGACGAGGGGCTCGCGCTCCACGACGCCGGCCGCGACGCGGCATCGGTCGGGCCGCTGCTCGAGATCGGCAGCTACTGCGGCAAGTCGGCGGTCTACCTGGGCGCGGCGGCGCGCGCCGGCGGCACGGTGCTGTTCAGCGTCGACCACCACCGCGGCTCGGAGGAGAATCAGGCCGGATGGGACCACCACGACGCCGAGGTCGTCGACCCCGCGACCGGACGGATGGACACGCTGCCGTTCTTCCGGCGCACCATCGAGCAGGCCGGCCTCGAGGACGACGTCGTCGCCGTGGTCGGTGACTCGCCTACGATCGCCGCCAACTGGCGGACGCCGCTGGGGCTCGTGTTCGTCGACGGCGGCCACGCCCTCGACGTCGTCGTCGCCGATTACGAATCGTGGTCTCCGCACGTCGCACCGCGCGGCCTGCTCGTGTTCCACGACGTGTTCGAGGACCCGAGGGAGGGCGGCCAGGCGCCGTTCGAGGTCTGGAAGCGCGCTGTCGCCTCGGGCGAGTTCACCCCCGTCTCGACGACGGGCAGCCTGCGCGCGCTTCGCTGCACGCATCGGCGGCGCTAGCGCCGCTTGCGCGCCATCTCGGCTTCGATCTCGGCGCCCGCCGCGAGCAGCTCGGCCGGCGTGAGGCCGAGGGGGAGGCCCTCGCCCCGGAACAGCCCCGCCGTCGGGCCGTCCCCGGCCAGCGCGTGGGCGGCGAGCACGACCGCGGCCGAGTTCCACGTCGGCTGCTCGACCGGGAAGAGCTGGCCGTCGCGGTCGAAGGCGCCGCCGTCGAAGTTGGCGCCGGTCCAGTAGCCGCCGCCGTCGGCGCGCAGGAACTGGACCCACCCGAGCAGCTCGCGAGCCTCGTGGTGGGCGCCGATGGCATCGAGCGCCATGACGAGCTCGCACGTCTCGGCGGCGGTCACCCACGGCCGGTCGGACACGCAGCGGGCGCCGCGGCCCTCCACGACGAACGTGTCCCAGCCGGCGGCGATGCGTGCGTGCGCGGCATGGCCCCGGACCACGCCCCCGAGGATGGGGTAGTACCAGTCCATCGCCCAGCGGTCCTTGTCGAGGAAGACGTCGGGCCGGTGCGCGACCGCGATGGCGAGCGAACCGAGCGACAGCTCCCAGTCCGGGCGCTCTTGACCGAGGTGCTCGGCGATGGCGATCGCGCACCGCAGGCTGGCGTGAAGGCTGGACGAGCCGGTGAGGAGGGCGCCGTCCTCGGGGTCGTCGCCCCGCCACGCGACCTCGCCCGTCTCGGTCTGGTAGTCGAGCGTGTAGTCGATGGCGCGCTCGACGACGGGCCAGAAGTCCTCGAGGAAGCGCCGGTCGCGCGTCGACAGATAGTGGTGCCACGCGCCGTTGGCGATGTAGCACGTGACGTTGGTGTCGAGGGTCGGGTCCTTCACGTCGTCGCCGACGTAGTACGCGTGCCACGCGCCGTCGGGGCGCTGCCGGGTGCGGAGCCACTCGTAGCCCCGCTCAGCCTCGGCGTGGCAGCCGCCCACGTCGAGCGCCATCGCCGCCTCCACCAGGTTCCACGGATCGGTGTGGTGCCCCGGGATCCAGGGGATGTTACCGTCCGGCAGCTGCACGGCGGCGATCGCGTCCACCGTCGCCACCAGCTCGTCAGCGGTCACGATCCCTTCGACGGTGGACAGCGTGTTCATCGGAGCTTCTCCGTGTAGACGACGAGGCTCTTGCCGAGTACCGGGTTCAGCGCCCGGTCGAGGACCTGGGCCCAGCGCGGGCGGTTGGTCAACTCCCACACGAGGAAGTCGTGGTACTTGCGCACCGGCAGCGCGTCGGCGTTGTCGACCCCGATCGCGCACTTGAGCATCCAGTACGGCGAGTGGAGCGCGTGCGCGTGGTGCGACCCGCGCAACACCAACCCGGCGCGCTGGAGCTTCGCCTCGAGCTCGGGCTGGCGGTAGACCCGGACGTGCCCGCCCGGTGTGTCGTGATATTGGTGGTCGAGCGCCCAGCAGATCCGCTCCGGCCACCGGGTGGGGACGGTCACGGCCATGCGTCCGCCGGGCCGCAGCACGCGGACGAGCTCGCGCAGGGCGCGCTCGTCGTCGGGGATGTGCTCGAGCACCTCGGCGGCGATCACACGATCGAATGATTCGTCCGGGAACGGCAACGTGAGCGCGTCACCGTTGACCATGCCGCCCGCGGGACCGTGGGGCAGCTCACCGGCTCCGACCATGCCGCCCGCGACCGCGGACGCGTCCTTGAGCTCGGCGTCGTCGGCATCGAGTGCGACGACGACGGCGCCGCGTCGCATTGCCTCGAAGGCGTGGCGACCCCCGCCGCATCCGAGATCGAGGAGCGTCTGACGATCGCGCAGATCGAGGCGGTAGAAGTCGACGGTCAGCATCAGCGCGTCACTGCGCCGTGCTCGTCGAGGAGGGCGCGGTAGTGCTCCACGGTGCCCTCGGCCGTCTTGCGCCACGTGAACCGCGCGAGCACCCGCTCGCGACCGGCGGCGCCGACCCGGGCGCGCAGCTCGGCGTCGTCCAGCGCGCGTCCGAGGGCGGCGGCGAGCGAGGACGGATCGCCGGGGGCCACGAGCAGGCCCGTCTCGCCGTCGCGCCCGACCACTTCGGGCAGCGCGCCACCGGTCGTGGCGACGAGGGGGACACCGCACGCCATCGCCTCGACGGCCGGGAGCGAGAACCCCTCGTACAGCGAGGGCACGGCGGCGACTTCCGCCTGCGCGTAGAACTCGACGATCCGGTCCGTCGTCACGCCGTGCACGAACTCGACGGCGCCCTCGAGCCCGAGGCGGTCGATGAGCGCCGGGATCCGGCTCCTCCCCTTGGGCTTGCCGATCACGACCATGTGGGCGTCGTCGCGCTCGGTGCGGAGCTTGGCGACCGCCTCGAGCAACGGGGCCAGGCCCTTCATCGGCACGTCGGCGCTCGCTGTCGTCATGATGCGCCCGGGCACCCGGCGGACCTCGGGTCGGGGCCGGAACACGGCCGGATCGGCGCCGACGGGCACGACATGCAGTCGGGCCGGGTCGACGTGCATCTGATTGACGATGTCGCGCCGCGACGAGTCGGAGACCGTGAGCAGCCGCGGGATCCGACGGGCGACGCGCGTCTGCATGTCGATGAAGCCGTACCAGCGGCGAAGCGTGACGCGCTTCCATGCCCGCTTGGCGTCTTCGAGGTCGAGGTCGCGATCGACGGTCACGGGATGGTGCAGGGTCGCCAGCATGGGCCAGCCGTCGTCGACCAATCTCGCGAGACCGGTCCCGAGCGACTGGTTGTCGTGCACGACGTCGAAGTCGGCGCGCCGGTTCCGAAGCAATCGCCGCACGCGCAGGCTGAACGTGTACGGCTCGGGGAAGCCGGCCGCGCACATGATCCCGAACTCGGCCACATCGATGCGCGTCTTGAACTCCCACGGCCACGGCACGCGGAACGGGTTCTCGGGGCGGTACAGGTCGAGGCTCGGCACCCGGGTGAGCTGCGACGGATCGGCGAGCTCCGGGTACGGCTGACCCGAGAACACCTCGACGGTGTGACCGAGCTCGGTCAGCTCGCGCGCCAGCTCGCGCGTGTACACACCTTGGCCGCCGCAGTGCGGGTTGCCCCGGTACACCAGGTAGGCGACGCGAAGGGGCTGATCCGGGCGCGGCATGAAGGAGCAGCCTAGTGGCGGGGGAGGGGCGGGTAGCCTCCGGCCGATGCCTCCGTTCGGCGAGCTTGTCGCCCGATGAACACGATCTACGCCGGGCCGAAGCGCGGGATGG
This sequence comes from Acidimicrobiia bacterium, assembly GCA_035316005.1. Taxonomy (GTDB): domain Bacteria; phylum Actinomycetota; class Acidimicrobiia; order IMCC26256; family JACDBD01; genus JALZAA01. The sequence continues at coordinate 6,121 of DATFXK010000229.1, forward strand.
ACCGGGCGGTGCTCCTGGCGCACGGCGCCGGCTCCGACATGCACGCGGCGACGCTCGAGCGCGTGGCCGAAGCGCTCGCGGCAGCGAAGATCTCGTCCCTCCGGTTCAACTACCCGTACCGCGACGCGGGAAGGAAGTCACCCGACCGGGCCGCGGTGCTCGACGCCGCCACCCGCGAGGCGGCGGCGGAGCTCGCCCGCGTCACGAAGCTGTCACCCGAGCGGCTCGTGCTCGGCGGCCGGTCGATGGGCGGCCGGTACTGCTCGCTCGTGGTGGGCGACGACGACGAGCCGTTGCCGGCTCTGGGTCTCCTCCTGCTCGGGTATCCGCTCCACGCGGCCGGCAAGCCGGATCAGCGGCGCGTCGAGCACTTCCCGCGCCTGCGCGTCCCGTGCCTGTTCGTGAGCGGCACGCGCGACTCGCTCGCGTCCCACGACGCGCTCAGCGCCGCGGTGAAGGCGATCAAGGGCCCGGTCACGATGCACTGGCTGGAGTCGGCCGACCACGGCTACCGGCCGAAGAAGTCGTCGGGCCGCACCCCCGAGGACGTCGCCGACGAGGTTGCCGAGGTCTCGACGGCGTGGGTGCGGTCGCTCCCGGGCTAGCCCGCGGGTTAGTCGCCCGTCTGGCCGTCGATCTGCTCCCGCATGAGATCGAGGTGGCCCGCGTGGCGCGCCGTCTCCTCGAGCATGTGCACGAGGATCCACCGCAGCGACACGTGCCCGTAGAAGGGCGAGACGCGCACGCTGGTGTCGTCCAGGGACGCGGTCGTCGAGACGATGCGTCGTGAGTGCTCGGTGGACTCGCGGTAGAAGTCGACGACCCCGGCCACGGTCTCGCCGGGTTCGATGCGGAAGGCGGCCAGGGGGTCCTCGTCGCTCCACGGGGTGTCGATCTCCTCGCCCGCGAATCGCTCACGGAACCAGCCCTGCTCGGCGTCGCCGAGATGCTTCACGACCCCGAGCGGGCTCAGGCCGGTGGGGGTCATGACGCGGCTGGCGTCCTCCAACGACAGGCCGGTCACCTTGTTCTCGACCACGCCTCGGTACCAGTCGAGGTAGCCGCTCAGCAGATCTCGCTCGGTCGCTTGACCGCCGAGATCGGGCGAATCGGCCACGGCGGCAGCGTATTCCCGCGGGACATGCGTCACACCCGGAAAGGCCTGCTCGGCACCCGCGAACAACGCGCGAAGGGTCTGTGAACCGGCTCGTATTGTTCGGTTCCGCGCGCCGGCACCTGCGAGACTGCTCGCATGCGAGTTCGTCGCTACTTCGCGTTCGTCGACCTGTGCGGGTTCACCCGATTCACCGAAGTCCACGGCGACGTGGAATCCGTGGCCGTCCTGACCGGCTTCCGAACCCTCGTGCGGGACATCGCGTCCGAGCACGGGGTGCGGGTCGCGAAGTGGCTCGGCGACGGCGCCATGTTCGTCAGCACCGACGGGCCCGCATTGGCGGCCGCGCTCCTCGAGCTGGACCAGCGGGCCTCGGACGCGGTCGACCTGCCGCTACGGGCCGGCTTCTCGGGGGGCGACGTGATCCTGTTCGAGGGCGACGACTACATCGGCGGGCCGGTCAACCTCGCGTCCCGGCTCAGCGACGTCGCGTCGCCGGGCGAGATCGTGGCCAGCGCCGACATGGCCACGTTCGTGCCCGAGGGCGGCGAGGTGCGACCGGTCGAGCCGCGGCTCGTGCCCGGCTTCATGCAACCGGTCGCGATTGTCGCCGTCGGCGTCGCCGAGCCGATCACCGAGACGCACGAGATCATCGCCAGCTGAGCTTCTTCGTCCCGAGGGAGGCGGGCGCTAGCCTGCGACGTCATGGCCTACGCGACGATCCGCTTCGATCGGGACGGACCGGTCGGCTGGCTCCGACTCTCCCGCCCGGACCGGTTGAACGCGTTCACGCCCGAGATGTGGCGCGAGCTCCGGGAGCTCGGCGAGGAGTTGCGTGACGACCTCGAGCTGCGCGCGCTCGTCGTGATCGGCGAAGGGCGCGCGTTCTCGAGCGGCATCGACACTTCGGTGTTCGCGGGCGATACCGCCGACTCGCTCGATACGGACCCGAGCGCGCGGCGCCGCCACGACGACCCGACCGTCGACGCCATCATGCAGACGCAGGACTCCTACACGTGGCTCGAGGAGGCGCCGTACGCGACGATCGCCGCGGTGCGCGGGTACGCGCTCGGCGCCGGGCTCCAACTCGCTTTGGCGTGCGACCTGCGCGTCTTCGCGCAGGGCACGAAGGCGGGCCTGCTCGAGTTCAAGTACGGGATCCTGCCTGACCTCGGGGGCACGCAACGGCTGCCGCGTCTCGTCGGGCCCGGCAAGGCCAAGGAGCTGGTGTTCACCGCCGCGCAGATCGACGCTGACGAGGCGTTCCGCATCGGGCTCGCGGAGCGGCTCGTGCCGGAGGCCGAG
>DATFXK010000230.1:0-5736 GCA_035316005.1 Acidimicrobiia bacterium
GACTCGAACCCGCGACGCCGCGATTATGAGCCGCGTGCTCTGCCAACTGAGCTACACCGCCGAGCCCCCTTACGGACTCGAACCGTAGACCCCTTCCTTACCATGGAAGTGCTCTGCCGACTGAGCTAAGGGGGCGGAGCCCGAAAGGATACAACGGGTCGGGCGAACGAACCTCCGCGATAGCGTCCGCGGGCGTGGGCTTCACGGTTCGCCTGGCCGAACGGCGCGACGCCGAGGCGATCCGGGCCATCTACAACGTCGAGGTCGCCGAGTCGACCGTGACCTTCGACCTCGTCCCCCGCACGCTCGACGATCAGGTCGACTGGATCGCCGAGCACTCGGGCGCGCACCCGGCGATCGTGGCCACCGACGAGGCCGGCGACCTCGTCGGGTTCGGATCGCTCTCGCCGTTCAAGGAGCGCCCGGCCTACTCCCCGACGGTCGAAGACTCGGTCTACGTCCGCCGCGACCGGCGCGGCCAGGGCATCGGCCGGCTCCTGCTCGACGAGCTCCTCCGCCTCGCCGTCGACCACGGCTTCCACTCGGTCATGGCGCGCATCGTCGGCAACCATGAGGCGTCGATCGCCTTGCACCGGGCGTGCGCCTTCGAGCTCGTCGGCACCGAGCGGGAGGTGGGACGGAAGTTCGGCCGCTGGCTCGACGTAGCCGAGATGCAGCGGATGCTCTAGTCGCCGTCTCCGGACGGCTGGCCGTCGCCCCGCGGCTCGGGGAAGTCGACGGCGACGAAATCGGGCCCGCGCTGGCCGTTCACGGTCGGCATCGGCACGTCGACGGACGCGTGCTCCTTGTGGGCGACGACCACCCGCTCGTGGTACTCCCTCGCCTGCTCGGCGAACTCGGGCGAGTGATACTCGGTGCCGTCGACGAGCGGGCCGGGCGTGCCGTCGACGATCGCCTTGATGTCGTCACCCGTGAGGGTCTTGTTCGTCTCGAGCGCGTGCGTGACGGCGAGCACCTCGAGCGAGTTGTCGGCGAGCAGCGACTCGGTGCGCTGCAGCAACCCCTCCAGGTTCTGCTCGATGCGCTCCCCGAGGCCGCTCTTCAGCAGGTCCTTGTCCTTCTGCTCGCCTGGCCGGCCGCCGCCGGCGATGCCGACCTGGTGCGTCACCCCGTGCGACGACACGGTCGAGCCCATGCCCCAGAAGCCCTCCATGAACGTCGCGATCGTCGTGGCGCTCTCGAGGTCGCCCGACACGCCCGAGGAGCTGTCGCCGTCGAAGAACATCTTCTCGCCCGCCAGCGACGCCAGGCTCACCATGACGTCGGCCTCGTACTCGGACCGCCACTGCGTGAAGAGATCGTCAGGCTTGATCGAGCTCACCATGCCCAGGTACGTCCCACCCTTCTCGATGGTCGCGATGTCGATCACGAGGTGATGGCGGGCGCGGCAGGCGACCACCGCGTGGCACGCCTCGTGGAGGGCCGTCGCGTGACGCTCGCGCTCGATGTACTCGACGTCCTCGGGCGGGCCGAGGTCCTTCAGCTGCTTCGCCTGCACGACGTCACGCCACGTGATCACGTCGCGCCCGTTGCGGATGGCGACGATGAGCGCCTCGTTCACGAGGTCCTTGATCGTGGCGCCGGTCGCGTACGGCGTGATCGTCGCGAGCTTGTCGACGTCGTCCGGCGTGAGCTCGTGCCGCACCTTGTCGAGGTACCCCTGATAGGTGCGCATCCTCCCCGCCTTCGACGGGTAGCCGACCTTGTAGATGCGGTCGATGCGCCCCGGCCGCAGCAGCGCCTCGTCCAGAGCCTGGGGCATGTTCGTCGCCATCATCACGAGGATGCGGTACTTGGGCGGCGGCTTGGGACGCATCCCGAGCGCGCGGCGCACCTGCCGGTTCAGGAAGCCGCGCGGCTTCTTCAGGCCCGAGAGCTCGGTGAGGAGCGCCTGCAACGTGCCCATGCCGCCGCCCCCGCCGCCGGCCATCCCCATGGGCATGAACTGGCGGTCGCGCCGCCGGCGCGGGCGGTCGTCGGTCGCGCTGTCGAGGCTGGTCTGCAGGAGCAGGGAGGCCGACTCCTCGGAGAGGTACGACATGCAGTTGCACGACGCGGTCGACCACGGGCCGGGCGCCACCGACCTCGGCCCTTGCCCTCCCCACGGGCCGGGCATGAGCTGGCCGCGGTTGCCGAGGGAATCGGCCTCGTCGAAGAAGACGATGACGCCGCCGTAGCGCAGCGCGAGGCGCCGCAGCTTCCGGAACACGCTCTTCACCTTGAGGACGCCGATCCCGAAGAACATGTTTATGAAGGCGCCGGGGTCGACGAAGACGTAGGGCTTGCCCGTCTCGCCGGCGACGGCTTCGGCCATGAGCGTCTTCCCCGTTCCCGGCGGGCCCCAGAGCAGGATCCCGCCGGGCACGTAGCCGCCCTTCTCCTCGATCGCCTCCGGGTCCTCGAGGAAGACCATGTTCTCCTTGACCCGGGCGAGGACGCTGTCCTGGCCCCACACGTCGGAGAAGCGGGTCTTTATGTCGTCCGGGTAGTACACGTCGACGCCGCCCCGGGTGAGCAGCCAGAACAGCGCGCCGAACTCGATGATGATGAACAGGGCGCCGAACATGAGCTGGAAGACGAACGGCAGCGCGTCGATGAGCCGCCGGGGCAGCTCGACCAGCGCCAGGGCGGGCGAAGTGTCGAAGATCGCCCCGAGGACGATCGAGAGGATGACGAGGAAGAGGATGATCTTCAGCAGCCGCGCGATGCGGTAGCGGGTCCAGTCGCTCATGCGGGCCGAGCGCCGGTTGAACCCCCCGAAGACCTTGGTGGTCCAGAAGCGGTGGTACGCCGCCCAGTGCTCGCTGATCAGGTAGTGCACCTGGCGTGCGAGCTCGAGGCCGCCCAGCAGGAAGATCCACCACTTGTCGCTGATCTCGTCCCGGACGGCGTCGACGAAGGGCAGCAGCGGGTTGTCCGCCATGTCCGCCCAGACGAAGAACCAGAACAGCGCGGCGAGGAGCAGGAGGTACTTGATGCGATCCCACAGCGCCAGTGGCTTGCGGGTCGGGCGGTCGTCGTCGCGGGGGCGGCTCGTGAACTGGGGCCCGGCGGGCGGAGTGGTCGGGGTCATGTCAGCGTTCCTTCACGGTCCACGAATCCACGACCGTGTTGATCGTGTCCCGGTGGCGTTCGTAGCACTGAGCGCTGCAGGTGACGGCCAGGAAGTGGATCTCCTTCGTGCCCGCATCGATGATCGCGACCTGGTCGACTGCCACCGACGCGTTGCTCGAGGGGATCGTGAACTCGAACGTGAATCGCAGGCCGTGGAAGCCGCCCTCCCGGGTGAACTCGTCGAGACGCAGGGGGGTCACGTCGCCGCCGCTCTGGGCGAGGTCGTCGACGGGCACGAAGTAGTTGCGCATCGCCATCAACGAGAACTCGTCCCGTTCCTGCCGGCCGAGGGTCCGCACCTCGGCGATGCCGAACGGCTGCTTGGGCGACACGTTCTCGAAGTGCTTCAGCGTCGGCCGCGAACTGCCGTCGAAGGCGACGGCCCAGCCGCTCGCCTTGGCGTCCTTCGCCTGCGTCGGGGACAGGTGACGGGACTTCAGGAACTCGTTCTCGTTGTAGATCCGCCATCCCTCGGGGACCTTGAAGTACGTGCCCGACCCGCCGTCGGTCGAGTTCTTCACGTAGTGGTACCCCGATCCGCACGCCGCCAGCACGACGAGCGCCGCCGCGCAGGCGAACGCCACGGCCCCGCCCCGCCTCGCTCGGCGTCCCGCCACCCTGGGAACGGTCATACGACCCATCAGTATCGTTCGGATCCGGGCAAGACGAAATCTCGTTCCCGCGTTGCGCCGCTGACCAGGGATACGGCGGGGACGGCGGGTCAGGATTGCGGCCCGGCGCGAAGCGGTCCGCCGTCGAGGCGGACCTGAACGCCGGGCGCACGAGTGGGCCGGGCTGGATTCGAACCAGCGTAGCTTTCGCAGCAGTTTTACAGACTGCCCCCTTTGGCCACTCGGGTACCGACCCGGGGCGCGTACGATACCAGCCGCGCCGAACCGCTCTCCTGGAGTGCCATGCCGACCTTCGACGTCGTCTCCGAGGTCGACCGCCAAGAAGTCCGCAACGCCGTCGACCAGGCGCGGCGCGAGATCGCGACCCGCTACGACTTCAAGAACACCAACAGCTCCGTCGACCTCGGCGACGCGTCGATCGAGCTCCACACGGCGAGCGAGGAGCGGCTCCGCGCGCTCACCCAGGTGCTCGAGGAGAAGCTCGTGCGACGCAAGGTGTCGCTGAAGGCGCTGTCGTACGGCAAGGTCGAGGACGCCGCCAAGGGCACCGTGCGCCAGACCGCGACCCTGAACGTCGGGATCAACGATGCCAAGGCCCGCGAGATCGGCAAGTTCATCAAGGGCCTCGGCCTGAAGGGCGTCTCGCACCAGGTCCAGGGCCAGCAACTCCGCGTGAGCGGCAAGAAGAAGGACGACCTCCAGACCGCCATCGGCAAGCTCCGGGAAGCCGACTTCGGCATCCCCCTCCAGTTCACGAACTTCCGCGACTGAGGAGCGGTCGGCGGCGCTCCGGGCGATGCGATCCGGGCAGTCCGCCCGGCGGCCGGTGTTCGCTCCGTTCGCGCGCTGACGCGGAACGGCCGGCTCCGGGGTGGGCAGAGCCGGCCGACCGCGGTGCGGGTGGGACTGTCTAGGCGGGCGTGCGGTCGAAGTCGCGGAGGCGGGCGATGCGCTCCTCCGTCGGCGGGTGCGTCGAGAACAGGTTGGCGAAGTTGACCTTGCGCCCGGTGAGCGGGTTCACGATGTACGCGGTGGCCTCGGCCGGGTTGACGTCCATCGGGGTCCGCTTGGCCGCCGCTTCGATCTTCTGCAGCGCCCGGGCCAGCGGCTCGCCGTCGCCGATCAGGTGCGCTCCCGACGCGTCGGCCTGGTACTCCCGCGAGCGAGAGAGCGCCATCTGCAGGAGCCCGGCCGCGATCGGGGCGAGGATCGCCATGGCGAGCAGGCCGATCACGTTGCCTCCGCCCTCGCTGTCGCCGCCGCCGAAGATCGCGCTGAACATCGCGATCCGGGCGATGAACGTGATCGCCAGGGCCACGGCGGCCGCCACCGAGCCGATGAGCACGTCGCGGTTCTTCACGTGCGACAGCTCGTGGGCGAGCACGCCGCGCAGCTCTTCGTCGTCGAGCACCTGGAGGATCCCCTGCGTGACGCAGACGACGGCCTTCTTGGGGCCGCGACCGGTCGCGAACGCGTTGGGCTGCGCCTCGGGCGAGACGTACAGCCTCGGCATCGGGAGTCCGTCCCGGCGGGCGAGGTCCGAGACGATCTCGTACAGGCGTGGGGCCTCCTCGGGGGAGACGGGCTTCGCCCGGGCGGCGGCGACAGCGATCTTGTCGCTGAACCAGTACGTGCCGCCGACGAACAAGAGGCCCAGTGCGGCGCCGATCAGCAGGCCACCGGTGCCGAAGATGGCTCCGATGCCGATGAACACCGCGCCGAGGAAGGCCAGAAGGATGAAGGTCTTGAACGTGTTCGTGAATGCGGTGCGCATTCTCACATCACCTCTGAAGGTGCAACGCCGGGGCTGGGACGGGCGTTCCCCCGCATCGTAAGAGTTCCGGGGCCGAGGTCGGGCGCGGCTACTGCCAGGCGATGAGCAGCACCAGCCCGGCCGCGACGACCAGCGCCGACGCGACCCGGGCCCGGCCCAGGCGCTCGTGGAGGAACAACCAGCCCGCGCCCGCAC
>DATFXK010000231.1:0-3095 GCA_035316005.1 Acidimicrobiia bacterium
CGAAACCGATCCAAGAGGCCGTCGACGCCGGCGCCGTGGAGCGTCATCCCGCCGTCGACCACGATGTTCTGGCCCGTGACGAACCCGGCCAGGTCGGAACAAAGGAACACCACGACGTCGGCGACGTCCTCGGGCGTCCCCACTCGGGCCAGCGGCGTCTTCGCGGCCATGTGCTCGGCCATGCCGTCCATGCGGAGCAGCACGTCCGTGAGCCCGGTGTGGATCATCCCCGGCGACACCGCATTCGCCCGCACCGTCGGTGCGTACTCGTGGGCGGCGTTGGCGGTGAGTGCCACGACGCCCGCCTTCGCCGCCGAGTACGGCGCTTCGCCTGCCGATGGCCGCGTCCCGCTGATGGACGCGGTGCTCACGATGCTGCCGCCCCCGCTCGCGAGCAGGTGGGGCGCCGTCGCCTTGATGCCGTGGAACACGCCCCCGAGGTTCAGCCGGACGATGCGCTCCCATTCGTCGACGGGCCAGTCGTGGATCTGGGACAGGTTGCTCGCGCCCGCGTTGTTGAACACGGAGTTGAGCCCGCCGAGCGTCGCCGCCGCGTCGTCGACGGCAGCTCGGAGGGCGTCGTAGTCGGTGACGTCGACGGCGTACGCGAGGCCGTCGATCTCCTTCGCGACCTGCTCGGCGGCGTCGCCGTTCACGTCGACGACCGCGACGCGGGCGCCTTCCTCGGTCATCCGCCGGCTCGTGGCCCGGCCGATGCCGGAGCCGCCACCGGTGACGACCGCCCGCTGACCGTCGAGGAGTCCCATTGCGTGCCTCCAGGCCGAGCCCCGCATCGTAGCGACGCGGTGCAACGCGCCGCGAGAGCAGCCCCGTGGTCGACCAAGATGGAACGCCATGGGGAAGGCGACGATCAAGGGCATTCTTGCCCGCAAGCTGCGGCTTGCCTTGACGACGCTCGCCGTCCTCCTCGGCGTCGCTTTCGTCACCGGCACGTACGTGCTGACGGACACGATGGAGCGGTCGTTCGACCAGATCTTCCGGCGCACGGTGACGGACGTCGATCTCGTCGTTCGGGCGCGGGATCCCTACACCGGGGGCGGCTCACAGCGGACGCGCATTCCCGAAGCCTCCCTCGCACGGGTGCGGGCCGTCGACGGTGTCGCGACCGCCGACGGCACCACGTTCGGGTACGCGCAGATCGTCGACCGGCACGGCGACTCGATCCAGAACGGGCTGGCGCCGACGATCGGTCTGTCCTGGCCCGAGTCGAGTGCCGGTCCCCTCGAGCTCGCCGATGACGGCAAGAGCCGAGCCCCGCGCGGCGACCGGGAGATCCTCGTCGACGAAGGCACCGCACGGGCGCACGGCCTCGCCGTCGGCGATCGGGTGCGGGTGCTGTTGCAAGGGCCGGCCGAGCAGTTCCGGATCGTCGGCCTCTTCGGGCTCAAGGGACAGGCCGACCTGGGCGGGGTGACGGTCACCGCGTTCGACCTGCCCACGTCGGAGCGGGTGCTGGCGGTGCCCGGAGCACTCGACGCGATCTACATCACGACCGCGCCCGGCGCGGCCCGGGCCACGGTCTCGGCCGACGTCGCCGCCGCCCTCGGCCCCAACTACGAGGTGGTGCCGGCGGCGAAGCTCGCCGAGGAGCGAGCGGAACCGGTGCGCCAGGGCGTCGGCAACCTGCGCATGGCGCTGGTCGGGTTCGCGGCGGTCGGGCTCGTCGTCGGCTCGTTCATCATCTTCAACACGTTCGCGATCCTCATCGCACAGCGCACCCGCGAGCTCGGGCTGCTCCGGGCGCTCGGCGCCAGCCGTACGCAGGTGCTCGGGTCGGTGATCGCCGAGGCGGCGGTCGTCGGCGTGGTCGCGGCCGGGCTCGGCCTCGCGGCCGGCTTCGGCCTGGCGCGTGTGCTGCTGAGCGTCGTCGGGTTCTCGAGCATCGGGCTGGGCGCGCCCGCGACGCAACCGGTCCTGCTCGCGCGCACGGTGATCGCGGCCGCCGTCGTCGGCGTCGTCGTCACCGTGGGCTCGGCGCTCATCCCGGCCGTGCGTGCGGCACGCACATCCCCGGTCGCGGCGATCAACGACGTCCCGCGCGCCGGAGTCGCGCCGCTCCGCCGGCGCGCCGCGGTCGGCCTGGTGATCGCGCTCGCCGGTGTAGTCGCGCTGTGGATCGGCTTCCAGATCGACGCCACGCAACTCGCGAGACGCGTGCAAGTCGTCGCCGTCGGCGCGCTCCTCGCCTTCTTCGGGGTGGTCCTGCTCGTCGCCGCGCTCGCGCGCCCGATGTCGCGCGTCATCGGGTGGTTGCTTTCCCGCTGGGGCGTGACGGGTCGCCTCGCGCAGGGCAACGCCATGCGGAACCCGCGTCGCACAGCGGCGACGTCCTCGGCGCTCGTCGTGGGCTTGAGCCTCGTGTGCCTGGTGGCGATCGTCGCCGCCTCGGTGAAGTCGTCCATCCGCACGGGCGTGCAGAAGGGCGTCCGCGCCGACTACATCCTCAGCGCCCAGGGTCTCACCGGGTTCTCGCCGCAGGTGAGCACGCGGGTCGCCTCGCTCCCGGCCGTGGAGGCGACGACGGGCATGCGGCTCGGGCGCGTCCGGATCGGCGAGCGTCAGCAACTCGTCGTGGCGGTCGACCCGGCCGTGCTTCCCCGCGTCCTCGATCTCGACATCCGCGCCGGCAGTGTGCAAGGCCTCGCGACGGGCGGCATGCTGCTGTCACGGGATGAGGCCGAGCACTACGGCGTCGGGCCCGGTGACCGGCTCCAGATCATCTACCCGCAGACCGGCCCGATCGAGGTGCCGATCGCGGGCGTCTACGCGCGCAAGCAGTTCACCGGCGGGTACCCGGTGCCGCTCGGGGTCATGTCGATCGCGAGCGAAGAGCAGAACTTCGGCGGTGTCCAACAGGACACGCTCGTCTACGTGAAGGCGAAGCCGGGGGAGCGCGCCGAGGCTCGCCGGCAGATCGAGCGCGCCGTCGGCAGGGATTTCCCGAACGTCCAGGTCGATTCGCGCGCGGGGTTCCAGAACATGCAGGAGGGGACGGTCGATCAGTTCGTCGCCGGCCTCGTCGCCTTGCTCGTCCTGTCGGAGATCATCGCCGTGCTCGGCATCATCAACACGCT
>DATFXK010000232.1:0-19087 GCA_035316005.1 Acidimicrobiia bacterium
GCGGTCAGGACCAGCGTCGACAAGATCGCGACGAGCAACCAACGCCGCCGCGTTCGACCAGCTGCGCGCCTCGATGCTGAAGCGTTGTCGTTGCGCATCGATCACCCCGGGACACGCGCGTCCCGGCCCCTGCCTCGTGACGGAGTGTTGCTAGCTCACGCGCACGGGACATACAAGTCACGGGCGCGTCCATGCGCGGCTTGGTGCGCGCATTCGATCCGCTGATATCGACACGGTGTGGTCGGGCGACCACGTTCTGTGCCTAGAGGCGAACCGAACATCGACGTGATCGGGCACGTCTACGGCGTGGTCGTCACGCTCGACCGCGCGAAAGCGCAACGGGTCGAGAGGACGATGCCGCCCGCCGTTCGGGTCTCCGCCCACCGCACGACTTCAAACGACGTCGCGCCAAGCGCTCGGGGTGGTGCAGATTGTGCCGGGACGAGCTTCTGTGCACGATTCGGGCGGTGACCGCCGCTCCCGACCCTGATTTACTGGCATTGCCCAGCAGGGGGGTCCCATGGCCGAGTTGCCGACCGGCACGGTCACGTTCCTGTTCACCGACCTCGAGGCATCGACGCGCCTGTGGGAGGAGCACGTCGACGAGATGCCAAAGGCGCTCGCGCGTCACGACGCCCTGTTGCGGGACGCCGTCGAAACGCATGCCGGTCACGTTGTCAAGAGCACCGGCGACGGCATGTACGCCGTCTTCGCCACCGCCGAGAGTGCAGTCGAGGCGGCCGCCGCCGCGCAGCTCGCGCTGGCGCGCGAGGCCTGGGGCGACACCGGTTCCCTGCGGGTTCGCATGGGCGTGCACACTGGCGTCGCGGAGCAACGCGACGGCGACTACTACGGGCGCGCGGTCAACCGCGCCGCGCGGCTCATGAGCGCGGCGCACCCGGGCCAGGTGCTGTGCTCCCAGGCAACCGTCGACCTCGTGCGCGACTCCTTGCCGTCGCCTGTCGGGCTCGTCGAGCTCGGACTCCACCAGCTGCAGGACCTCAGCCGCCCCGAGGTCGTGTCGCAACTGACGCACCCCGAGCTGGGAAGCGAGTTCCCGGCGCTCCGGTCGCTGGAGCCGTTCCCGGGCAACCTGCCTCGCCAGGTGACGTCGTTCATCGGGCGACGCGCCGACCTGGCGAGCGTCGCGAGCGAGCTCGAAGACGCGCCGCTCGTGACCCTGACCGGCGTGGGCGGCGTGGGAAAGACGCGCCTCTCTCTCGAGGTCGCGGCCTCCCTGCTCCCCAATCACCGGGACGGTGCGTGGCTGTGCGAGCTCGACGGAGTACGCGAGGCTGACGCCGTGCCTGACGCCGTCGCCGGCGTCTTCGGCCTGGATCCGAGCCCCGGAGTCACCGTCAGCGATCTGCTGCTCAAGTTCCTGCGCGGCAAGGAGCTCCTCTTGGTGATCGACAACTGCGAGCACGTCCTCCGACCGGTCGCGCGGCTGGTGGATCGCATCGTCCGTGATTGTCCGCACGTGCGAGTTCTCGCCACGAGTCGGGAGGGACTCGGCGTCACGGGTGAACGGATCGAGGTCGTCGGCTCCCTGGAGGTTCCGGAAAACTCCGCTGGTGCCGAGGAGATCGGCGGCAGTGACGCTGTTCGCCTCTTCGTCGACCGGGCCCGGGCGGTTCGAAACGAGTTCGCGGTTGACGCGGCGAACGCTGATGCCGTTGCGCAGATCTGCGAGCGCCTCGACGGTGTCCCGCTCGCGATCGAGCTGGCCGCGGCACGCGTCGGGATGCTTACGCCGGCAGAGCTGGCGCGACGCCTCGACGAACGGTTCCGCATCTTGACCGGCAGCGAGCGTGGTGCGGTCGAGCGTCACCAGACGTTACGCGCCGCGATCGACTGGTCATACGACCTCCTGGACGGCACCGAGCGCATGCTCCTCGATCGCTTGAGCGTCTTCGCCGGCGGCTTCACTCTCGAGGCAGCAGAGGCGGTCGCGTCGGGTGATGGAATAGATCGAGACGACGTGTTCGATCTGGTGGCCGCGCTCGTCGCCCGTTCTCTGGTCGAGGCGGAGGCCGAAGGAGCGGAGACGCGCTATCGGCTGCTCGAGATCATCCGCCAGTACGCCCAAGAACATCTCGATCTCACCGATGAGACCGCCCGAGTTCGGGACGCCCACGCGCGCTATGTCGCCGCGTTTGGCGAGCAAGCCGTGGTGGGTGTGGCCAGTCCCGCTGAATTGGAATGGTGGCAACGGTTCAGCCGTGAGATCGACAACATCCGCGTCGCTCTGACGTGGGCAATCGAGAACCGCGACACCGATACGACGCTCCGCTTGCTCCTCCTGGACGCCCCACGGATGGTGGCGTTCTCCCCCGAGCTCACTGCGGTGCTTCGTCCGGCGGCGGAAGCTGCCCTGACGATTCCCGGCATCGCCGACGACGAGAGATACCCGCACGCTCTCCTGTGCGCTGCGATGAAGTGCTACGCGGTCGGCGACCTCGAAGGTGTGACGCGTTACTGCAACGATGCGCTCGCGGCTGAACAGCGCCTGGGCGTCGAGCCGAGTCCCATGGTGTGGAACACGCGTATCTGGGTTGCGCTCACGGAAGGCCTTATCGACGATTACGTCGAGTACGCGCAGCGCGCACTGGCGATCAGCAGGAGGGGAACGGACCGCGTCGCTCTGGCGATGGCACTGACCGGGGCCGCGATGGCTCACTCGTTGCAGGGCCACGACATGACGGCCGCGGAGGCGGAGATCGACGAGGCGCTCGCGGTGGCCGAGGAGCTTGCAATCCCCACGCATCTGGGGAGCGTCAGGGCCTCGGCCGCGTTCGTGCTCGCCGACATCCAACCGGATCGAGCGCTCCGCTTGATGGACGCCGCCCTCGAGACCAAGGAAGCACACCGGCTCCGGAGCATCCCGGTGCACTCCATCCTGGGCGACGTCGCCGAGCGCCTCGGTGATCAACGCCGGGCGCTCGACTTCTTCGTCATAGGCATGGACGAGCACCACTGGATCGGCAATACCGAGATGGTCGGGCGCATGCTCCGCCGGATCGGCCTCCGGCTCGTCGACAACGACCCAGAAGCGGCCGCTATCACCATCGGCGCCGGCACGGCGTTCTCGCACGGCTGGACACTCACGACCCGCGTCATCGAGGACCAGCGACAAGGCATCGACGCGCTGACCGCCGCCCTCGGTGCCGAACGGTGCGAGCAGCTCCTCGAGCAGGGCGCGGCGATGGAGGAGCACGATGCCGTCGTCATGGCGCGTGAAGCGGCTGGGCGGGTGCTCTCGGCCGAAACGGAGCCGGAGGCGCCGTCGACGAGCGCGCCTTCGGAAGGGAACGTCTTCCGTCGCGAAGGGGACGTGTGGGCGATCGGCTACCGCGGCAGCGGCATACGGCTGCGGGACGCCAAGGGCCTGCGCTACCTCGCCGTCCTGCTCTCCCAGCCCGGGCGGGAGGTCCACGTGAACGACCTCGCCGCCGAGGCCACCGGCGGTGAGGCGGCACCGACGTCAGGGTCCGGCGGTGAGATCCTCGACGAGACCGCCACGGCCGCCTACCGCCGCCGACTCGCCGAGCTCGAGGCCGAGGTCGCCGAGGCCACCCAGTGGAACGACACCGTACGCGTCGCCCGCGCCCAGGCCGAGATCGACGCCCTCACGGACCAGCTCACCGCCGCCTACGGCCTGGGCGGGCGCGCCCGCACGATGAGCGATCCCGCCGAGCGGGTCCGCAAAGCCGTGACCAACCGCATCCGCGACAGCCTCGACCGCATCGCCGCCGAAAACGACGCCCTCGGCCGCCACCTCGCCAACGCCGTCCACACGGGCACCTTCTGCTCCTACACCCCCGAACGGCCAACCGTTTGGGCGCTCTGACCATGGGCGCGTAGCACCGCTACGGCCCGTGACCCTCGTCACTCCTGATTTCGGCACGGCCGAGTTCGCGCCCTTCTGGTGAAGGCACCGATCAGGCGCCACAAACCAGGAGGGGACGATGGAAACCGCAACGACGACCGAGACAAGGACCAGCGGCCGGGAGGTGGCGGACGGCGACGCGGCGGCGCGGGCAGCCCGTGCGTGGCTCACCCGTAGGCTCGGTTGGGAGCATCGTCTCGCTGAGCTGCGAGGTCATGCAGCACGGCGCCCAGGCAAAGCGGGTCTGTGATCCGCTACGGCACGATGTGGAACTCGATGCGGTAGACGAGCGTGTCGTCCTCGATTGGTCCGGAGTGTGCGGCCCGACGGCGCAGGGACTCACGATCACGCTCTCCGGATCGACGCACGTCGGCGCGGGTCACACTCGAGAACGGCACCAATTCGATCGAGTCGACCTCGACGCGAACCGGGCCGACGTCATAGCGACCTCCGACCTTCACCTTGGGTCGGGTCCATAGCCGGATCGACACCGTGATCTCACCGGAGGCGACGTCGTCGCGAAGATCGGGGCTGAACTGCACGACGGCGGCGCTACGCGAGCGGGTCGGCGAAGGGGTTCGTCTCGATCGTGGAGTCGGTGAACGGGTCGTGCTCCGCCTGCGTCTCGACCGCGAGCGTGTCGACGCCGAGCTCCTCGGCCAGGCCCTCGTAACCGACCCGTTCGAGCTCGTCGGCAAGCTCTGGCCCACCGCTCGTCACCACGCGTCCCGCCATGAGGACGTGCACGCGGTCGGCGCGCAGTTCGCCAAGCAGTCGGGCGTAGTGCGTGATGGCGAGTACGCCCAGGTTGCGCTCCTCAGTCATCGCCTCGACGCGGCGGGCGACGTCGCGCAAAGCGTCGACGTCGAGCCCGGAGTCGATCTCGTCGAGGACGGCGAACTTCGGGTCGAGCATCGCGAGCTGGAGCGTTTCCGCCCGTTTCTGCTCGCCTCCGGAGAACTCGACGTTGACGCCTCGCCGGAGGAACTGCTCACCGACCGCGAGCCGCGCCGCCTCCGCCTCGAGCCGCTCCCCCAGTCCGTTCGGCTCGCCCCCGCGGCCGCGGACGGCAGCGCCGAGGAGATCGACGACCCGGACGCCAGGGACCTCGACCGGGTACTGCATGGCAAGGAAGAGACCCTTGGCGGCGCGCTCCCACGTCGGCAGGCCAAGCAGCTCCTTGCCGTCCAAGCTGACCGAGCCGTCCAGCACGTCGTACCCGGGCCGACCCATCAGCGTGTGCGCCAGGGTCGACTTCCCTGACCCATTCGGTCCCATCAACGCGTGCGCCTCGCCCGAGGCGACCTCGAGATCGACCCCGCGCAGGATCTCCTGCCGGTCGACCGCCACGCGAAGCCCCTCGATCCGCAGCGTGCTCACGTCGTGACCACCACGTCGTCGCCGTCGATCTTGACCTCGTAGACGCGCACAGGCTGCGTGGCCGGCAGCGTCGCCGGCTCGCCGGTCTCGAGCGAGAACGTGGAGCCGTGCTTCGGGCACTCGATCTCTTTGTCGTCCTCCCACACGTCGCCCTCCGAGAGCGAGTAGTCGGCGTGCGAGCACGTGTCGTCGACGACGTAGAAGTCGTCGCCAATGCGCACTACGCAGAGGTTGAAACCGTCGGCGTCAAAGCGCTTGGCCGAGCCGGGCTCGACGTCCTTGACCGAGCACACGCGCAGCTCAGCCATGGCGGTGCTCCACCTTCTCGACCACGCTGCGACGGAGCGCACGCACGAGCGTCGGTACCGGTAAGCGGTCGAATACGTCGTCGAAGAAACCGAGGACGATCAGCCGTTCGGCGTCCTCGGGACGAACCCCGCGACTCTCGAGGTAATAGAGCTGGTCCTCGTCGATGGGCCCGACCGCGCTCGCGTGCGAGCACTTCACGTCGTTGGCCTCGATCTCGAGGTTTGGGATCGATTCGGCGCCGGCGCCTTCGGTCAGCACGAGGTTGCGGTTGGTCTGACTGGCGACTGCCTTGCGCGCGTCGGGTCGCAACCGGATGAGCCCGGAATACACCGAGTGCGCCCGGTCCTCGACCGCGCCCTTGAAAAGCAGATCGCTGCGCGTGTTCGGGGCGTCGTGGTCCTGGAGCGTGCGGAAGTCGAGCATCTGGTCCTGATCGCCGAAGTAGACGGCCATGAGGTCGCTCTCGCCGTGGTCGCCGGCCAGCAACGACTCGCTCCGGAGCCGGGCGTAACCACCGCCGAGAGCGACAGCCGACGAGTGCAACGACGCGTCGCGACCGACGTGGGCGCGCTGCAACGCGATCTGCCACGTTTGGGGCCCGTGCTCCTGGACCGACAGGTACCGCAGTCGGGCGTTGTCGCCGACGACGAGCTCGACGACGGCATCGACGAGGTGCCCGACCCCGCCGATGGCGGGCGAGCCAAAGCGGTCGACGATGGTGACCTCCGCGCTCTCGCCGGCCACGACGAGCGTGTGGGGGAAGGTGACGAGACCCTCACCCTCCGACCAGTGCAGGACGATGATCGGCTTTTCGACCACCACACCGGCGGGGACCTTGACGAGCGCGCCCCCGGCAAGAAACGAGTCGTGCAGCACAGTGAACGCGTCAGGCGACGCTCGAGAACACGACCCGAGCACCGGGGCGACGTCGGCCTCGTCGCACGTGGCGAGGCCGCATACGTTCACGCCCTTGGCGACGAGCGTGTCATCGAGCTCGTGGTGGACGACGCGCCCGTTGCGCACGACCACGAGCCCGGCACGCTCGCCCGCTTCCGCCGCCACAGGCCCGCCGCCGGGCGCTGGTTCAGGACCGGGCTCCCCCAGCTCGTCCCGCGACGGCGGATGGAAGCGATCGAGATCGAGCTCGTCGATGCGGCTGTACCGCCAGATCTCCTCGCCGGGCGTGGGCCAGCTGATCCCGTCGAGCTGCTCGGCCGCAGCAAGACGACGCTCGACGAGCCAGTCCGCCCCGCCGAGCGCGCGTGCGGCTTCAGGCGTGAACGCGGTCATCGAGCGGTCAGCCGACCGCCCCTTCCATATTCAGCTCGATCAGGCGGCTGAGTTCGACGGCGTACTCCATCGGCAACGTCTTCGTGATGGGCTCGATGAAGCCGTTGACGATCATGGCCGTCGCCCGCTGCTCGGAGAGCCCGCGACTCATCAGGTAGAAGATCTGGTCCTCGCCGACCTTCGAGACCGTCGCCTCGTGGCCGATGCGGGCGTCCTTCTCCTCGATCTCCATGTACGGGTAGGTGTCGGAGCGGCTGTCCTCGTCGAGGATCAACGCGTCGCAGCGCACGTGGCTCTTCACGTTGTGCGCTCCCTCCTCGACCTTTACGAGGCCGCGGTAGGTCGTCCGGCCGCCGTCCTTCGAGATCGACTTCGACTCGATCAGCGATGTGGTCTCGGGCGCGACATGGGTCATCTTGGCCCCGGCGTCCTGGTGCATGTCCTCACCGGCGTACGCGACGGACAGCACCTCGCCGTGCGCCTTCGGTCCGACCATGACGACGGACGGGTACTTCATCGTCAGCTTCGAACCGATGTTCCCGTCGATCCACTCGACGGTCGCCTCGCGCTCGGCCTTGGCCCGCTTCGTGACCAGGTTGTACACGTTCGGCGACCAGTTCTGGATCGTCGTGTACCGGATGCGCGCGCCCGGCTTGGCGATGAGCTCCACCACGGCCGAGTGCAGCGAGTCGCTCGTGTAGATCGGCGCCGAACAGCCCTCGACGTAGTGCACCGAAGCGCCTTCGTCGGCGATGATCAGCGTCCGTTCGAACTGCCCCGCGTTCTCGGCGTTGATGCGGAAGTACGCCTGCAACGGCATCTCGACGTGCACGCCCGGCGGAACGTAGATGAACGACCCGCCCGACCATACGGTGGAGTTCAGCGCGGCGAACTTGTTGTCGCCCGGCGGGATGACCGTGGCGAAGTGCTCGCGCACGATCTCCGGGTACTCGCGAACCGCGGTGTCCATGTCGGTGAACAGGACGCCCTGCTTGGCGAGCTCCTCACGGTTCTTGTGGTAGACGGTCTCGCTTTCGAACTGGGCCGTCACGCCGGCGAGGTACTTGCGCTCGGCCTCGGGGATGCCGAGCTTCTCGTACGTCGCCTTCATGGAGTCGGGGAGCATGTCCCAGTCGGCGACCTGACCCTTGTCCGTCGGCTTCAGGTAGTAGTAGATGTCGTCGAAGTCGATGGTCGGCATGTTCTTGGCGAACCACTCGAGCATCGGCTTGCGCTCGAACCGCTTCAGGGCCTTCAGCCGGAAGTCGCGCATCCAGTCCGGCTCGTTCTTCTGACCCGAGATCTCGCGGACGATCTCTTCGTTCAGGCCCTTCTTCGGGATGTAGGCGTAATCGTCCGTGCTATCGGACCAGCCGAGCTTGTACTTGCCGAGATCGATGCCGCTGACAGCCATGCGCCCTCGCCTCCGCTACCGGGTGGCGGTCTCAGGGTTCGGAATCCCCCCGGGACAAGGCATCCGGGGATTTTCACTACGTAGATAGTAACAATCCCCGAGCGGTCGGGACAATTCCCACCGACGATCTCTCGGCGTCAGCCGGGCCGGGACCCGGCCGGCGTCAGGGCTCGGCGGCCGACCCCGTCCTCGCCCCCGTCCGGGCGGACGTCTGCCGGGCCGGAGCCGTCGTCGTCGGGGTCGACCCGGTTGCGCCGGCTCCGCCGCCACCGCCACCGGAGGCCTGTCGGGCCTGGTTGATGAGGTCGCCGACCTGGTTGATCAGTTGCTGATACGTACCCAGGTCGCCGTTCCGCAATGCCGCCTGGGCTTGCCCATACGTGTCGGCAGCCCGGTTCAGGAGGTCCTGCACATTGCCCCCCGACGGCGCCGGTGCCGGCGTGGTCGGCGCCTGGCCGCCAGGCAGCGTGGGTGGCGGCGCCTGACCGAAGAGGATCCGGAGCCCCTCGTCGACCGTCGAGGCGAGGACCGGATCTTGCCCGGCCTCTGCCACGACGACGAACCGGAACTGCGGGTAACTCGAGGCGCCGGCGGCCTGCACGTAGAAGGGGCGGATGTAGAGGATCGAGTTGCCCACCGGGATCAGCTGCAGGCTGCCTTGGATCACGGTCGATCCCTGCTGGTTCAAGAGAGTGAGTTGGCGGGAGACGTCGGGCGTGCTCTTGATGCGGTTGTCGATCTGCACCGGCCCGAGCACGGACTCGCCCTGTGGCATCTCGAACGCGGTCATCTTCCCGTAGTCGCCGGGGTCCGAGCTCGCGATCATGAACGACACGAGCCGAGTCTGTTTGTTGCCAGCCGAGACGGGCACGAACGGCTGCAGGATGATGAAGCTCGGTTGCTGCTGGCCGGGCGGGTTGATGTACAGGTAATAGGGCCGCATGCGATTCCCGGTCGACGTGGCTCCTTTCCGCTGATCCGCCGGAGCCGGCGCGGCCGCGCTCTGCAATTGCGCGGCGGTTAGCTGACCCGAGCCCGGGTCAGGCGAGAGGAGCCACTTGGCGCTGCCCTGGTAGAAGCGCCGGCTCTCGGTGACGTGGTACCGCGAGTAGACGTCGGACTGCACCCGGAAGAGGTCCTCGGGGTAGCGCAGGTGTTCCTTCAGCTCTTGCGGCATCTTGTCGAAGGCCGTGAACAGATCCGGGAACGCCTTCCGGTACGACCGGATCAACGGATCCTTGTTGTCAATGACGTAGAACTTGACGGTCCCGTCGTACGCGTCGACGGTCGCCTTCACGGAGTTGCGGACGTAGTTGAAGCTGTGGTTCAGACCGGTGTCACTCGGTCCGGACACTTTCTGCGAGTACGGATAGCGATTGGTCGTCGTGTACGAGTCGAGCACCCAGACGACGCGGCCTCCGGTCACCACGGGGTACGGGTCGGCGTCGAAGTCGAGGAACGGCGCGAGCTTCTTGACGCGGTCCTTGATGTCGCGGACATAGAGGACCTTCGTGTTCCCGTTGACCTGCCCCGAGATGAGCGGGTTGATGTCGCCGAACCGCAACGCGAAGGCGAGCCGGCGGATGGGGTTGTCGATCTTGACTCCGTCCTTGCCCTGGTAGCGGGTCGTGGCGTCGGCGCGGCCGGGGCGGGAGTAGTCGAACTCGCGTTGGTTGGCGTCCACCAGCGCGTACCCGGGCTGGTTCTCGCCGAAATACACGCCTGGTTGGTTGAGTGTGATGGGCGCGTCCTGGGGGATCGGGATTCCGCTGAGAACGAAGTCGGGGTTGCCGTCCTGGGCGGCCGTGTTCGTCGGCGACGACACGATGCCGTAGCCGTGCGTGTAGACGAGGTGCTGGTTGACCCACGATTGGCTCGGGAGCTCGCCCTGGTTGATCTCCCGCGCCGACAGCACGACCTGGCGGGTCGTGTCGCCGAGCTTGTACCGGTCGACATCGACGTCGTCGATCTTGTAGAAGGTCTGCAGTCCTTGCAACGACTGGTACGTCGACTGGATGACCGGCGGGTCCCAGAGGCGCGCGTTGTCGATGGACGCGACGTTCTGACTGATGGTGTCGGCGTCGACGTTCGGTTGATAGTCGAACGGCTCGTTCTTGACACCCTGCAGGTTGAAGGCGGTGCGCGTCGCCGCGATGTTGCGTTCGATGTACCGCTGTTCGTTCTGGAACTCGTTCGGCTCGACGCGAAACTTCTGGACGCCGGCCGGGTAGATCGTGCCGATGACGATAGACACGAAACCCCAAAGCCCTACGGCGATGATCGGCAGCACCCAGCCGCGTCGCCAGATGTTCCAGATGAACAGCCCGGCCGCCACGATCGAGATGAAGATCAGCAGGTTCAGCGCGGGCAACTGCGCCTTCACGTCGGTGTAGCTCGCGCCTGTGACCACGCCCCGTTCCGAGAAGTTGAGGTTGAAACGGTCGAGGTAGTACTGCGCGGTCTTGACGAGCGCCATGACGGCGAGGATCACGGACAGATGCGCCTTCACTTGGGGCGTCACCCGCTGGAACGGGCTCTGGAACCGGATGCCGCCGTTGAGGTAGTGCGCCACGGCCGTGACGAGCAGCACGATCACAAGGCCGGCGAAGAGCCAATCGGCGATGAAGCGCAGGAACGGCAGCTGGAAGACGTAGAAGCCGATGTCCCTGTCGAACTGCGGGTCCTTCACGCCGAAGTCCACCCGGTGGGTGAACAGCACCCACTCCTGCCACTGCGACGAGACACCGACGCCTGCGATCAGGGCGAAGAACAGCGAGACGCCGACGCGGATGCGCCCTTGGTACGGCGAGACGAACTGTTGGTAGCGCTCGACGAGTTCGTCCTCGGGGCCCATCGACCGGTACTTGGGCGCCAGCCGATCGGCGATCAGGAGGCTCGTCAGCATCATGACGAAGAACACGACCGTGAAGACGAGCGCCGGGACGACCTTGGCCGCCAGCAGCTCGCGCCATGTACCGCCCTGTCCGACCGAGTCGAACCAGAGGAAGTCGGTGTAGAAACCCGCCAGCCCGCGCAGGCTGAAGAGGAGGATCACCAGCAGGATGACTGCCGCGATGATCCACCCGCGCACGCGGAAGCCGCGCCGGCGACGTTGGGCTGTGGGCACCCGCATCGGCTGCGAAGCCTACTGCCGGGGTTCCGCAGTTCCCTGTCGCGCGCTCAGACGTTCAGTCGTCGCTGCCCTGTTCGTTCACCACAGCGAGCAGGCACCTGCATCCCGGGTGTGCGGGCGGGAACTGCTGCCCCGTTGGAAAGCGCTCCCCACGTCGCGTCGGCTCGAGCGCGTTGTCGTCGGCATCCGGGCACTGACCCTGCTCGGCGGGGACCCAGCGCAGCCGTGAGCCTTCGGGAGCCGCGTCGTACACGCCGCGCGCGTAGACCGCCGCGAGGAGATCACGGATGCGCGTGTCGAGCTCTTCACCCTTCCATTCCCGATAACGCGCGCCGATCCGGTGGGCGATCACGTCGGGGTTGGCGTCGTCGTCGAGGGTCTCGTCGACGGCAGCGAGGAGCCGATCGCGCAGCGGCGTCACGAGCACTTCGACCATGCCCGTGACGATGCGGTGTGGCGCGCCGCTCACAGGTTCGCTCGTGGGCACAGCCGCCGTGCGCGCCGCTATGTACGCCTCGGTGATCGCCGGCGCCAGCACGTCCGACCACGCCTCGACCTGCCGCGGAAGCGGCGGCAGCAGGTTCTCGGCCTCGGGACGGCGTCGGTGGCGACGCAGCGCGTCGAGGATCTCGTTCTGCTCGCTCTGCAGGACGCGCTTGCTGTTCCGTACCAGCTCGTGCGCGATCGGGGCCAGGAGCTCGTCACGCCGCGCTAGTAGCTCGGGGTCGACGTCGGCGGATGCACGCACGGGCGCCGTCTCGACGAGAACCTGCCCCTCGGGCACGTTCGGCATCGGCT
The DNA here is from genome assembly GCA_035316005.1 of Acidimicrobiia bacterium. Lineage (GTDB taxonomy): Bacteria > Actinomycetota > Acidimicrobiia > IMCC26256 > JACDBD01 > JALZAA01. The sequence continues at coordinate 12,214 of DATFXK010000232.1, forward strand.
CTTCTCCGCCCCCGCCACGTCGTCCATCGCCGTCGCCGAGACCGCCGTGGTCGCCGAAGTCGATGCGAGGCTCCTCGACCTTCTCTTCGCGCGTTCCACGCATGCGCTCGAAGAGCGCGTCGACGTCATCGCCTGCATCGGACTCCGGCTTCTGTTCCGTCTCGGCATCGACGGGCGCGGCCGGTTCCGGCTCGTGCGGCGCGGCGGGCTCGGATGTGGGCGCAGGCTCGTTGTGCGGTGGCGACGCGACCTCCGTCGTGACCTCCTCGTCCGGCTCACGCGCGGTCTCGGGCTCACCCTCGGGTTCAGGTTCGGGCTCCCGCTCGGGCTGCCGAACGGTGGGCGGCGCGGGCTCCGGACGGCCGGGGAGCTCGCCGAGACCGATGCCCGTCGCCGGCCTCGGCCGAGGCTTCGGTGTTCCCTCGCGCTCGGCGCGCGTCGGGCGTGTCTCGCGCGACGGCCGAATACGTGGCCGCTGCTCGGGCGCGAACACCGGCGCGGGCTCCTCGTCGGCGGCATTCGACTCCGAAGGTAACGAGATCGGCGGGCCGGCCTCCGCGTTCACCGGCGGGAACGGCCGGCCGGCGCCGAAGCGTGTGAGCATCTCGTTGGCGTCCGACACGGTGTCGCGCACGACCCGGTACGCCTCCGCGAAGCGGTCGCGATCGGTGCGCAGCTGGTCGATGTACGCGCGGAGGGTGTCGCGCCGCCGGTTGAGGTCGGTCAGGACGCGTTCGCGAAGTGCCCGAGCCTCGGAGACCATCTCGCGTCCCCGTTCGCGCGCGGCCTCGACGATCGCGCGCGCGTCCTTGGTCGCCTGCTCCAGTTGCTCGGCGCGGATGCGGGCCGACTCACCGCGCGCCGCCCGCTCCACCTCCAACGCCGCCTCCCGCGCCCGCTGCCCGACCTTCTCGGCCGAGTCCTCCGCCGAACGCAACGTGCTCGCGACTTCGTGTCCCACCTGCTCCACGAGCTGGTCCCGTGACGGGAGCGGCGGGTGTCGTACTTCGGCCTCGAGATCCGCGATCCGCCGGTTCATGACCTCGAACTCGTCCGCCATTCGACGGAGGAAGGCGCGCACCTGCTCCTCGTCGAGGCCCTTGCGGGCGCGCGAGAACTCCTGCCGTTCGATGTGGGCGGGCGTGAGCCGGTGTTGCTCCGAGCCGGACGGGCGAGGCTCGTCGATCGACATCGGCGCAACTGTATTGGGGCTATGGGCAGGCCGGGGACGGCGGTGCCGGGGGCAACCCGGTGTCGGCGCCTCCGAAGCGGTGGAGTTCGCCGAGCGCGTCGTCGAGCGTCCGGATGCCGACCACCTTCATGCTGCCGGCACGGCTGCGAGCCTCCTTGACCTCGGCGGTCGGGACGAGGAACAGTTTCGCTCCCGCCTGGCGCGCGGTGACCGCCTTCTGCTGGGCGCCACCGATGGGCCCGACCGAGCCGTCGGAGCGGATGGTTCCGGTGACGGCGACCTTCTTCCCGCCCGTGAGGTCCCCCGGGGTGAGCTGGTCGACGATGGTGAGCGTGAACGCGAGTCCGGCCGAGGGCCCGCTGACGCGGCCGGTGTCGATGTGGACGTCGACGGGAAAGTCGAACTTCTCGCTGCGCGTGGAGCTCTGGACGCCGATCTGGGCCCGGCCCTGGCACGGCCCCTGGGCGGTGGCGCGGGTGTCGACGGTCACCTCCGAGGTCTTCCCGTCGCGTTCGACAGTAAACGTGACCGGTCCGCCCGCCGGCCGGCTGCGGACGACAGGTCCCAGTTGGTCCGCCAGCGTGACCGGCTGGCCGTCGACAGCGGTGATGACGTCGCCGACGCGGAGCTCGCCCTGGGCCGGCGCCCCCTTCTGCACCCCCGTGACGACGGCACCCGTCCCGTTCTTCGGCACCGTGTACCCGAGCCGTTCGAGCGCGACCTGCTTGGCGGTCATCTGGGAATCGGCCATCTCGAGCTTGTTGAGGCGCGCGTCCTCGGCCCGTGATCGGCCCTGGAGCACGTCGTCCTCGGGGACGACGTCCGTGTCGGCGTCGAGCCAGCCCGACAGGACCGTGAAGGCGTTCGGGCGATCGCTCGAAACCGACACCGTCAGGAACAACAGCTCGCCCTGGTGCGAGAACGTCGGCGCGCCCTGGATCTTCACCACCCGCTCGACCGTGCTGGCCGTCCCGGGCGCGATCAGGACGTACGGGAGGCGGATGAGCGCACCGCCGAGAAGCACGAGCACGGCCACGATGGCGGCCACGGCCCCGGCGGCGACGAGCGGGCGGCGCCGGCGACGAGGTCGGACCGGCGCGGGCGGCGGGGGGAGACCGCCGCGATCGTCGACCATCACACGAGATTGCCATGCACCTGCCCCGGCGCCGGACGCGGCCCCCGCCCGGATTGGGACAAGATGAGCACCGATGGGCGCCGATCGTGGGCCGGCCCGATCGGGCATCGAGCGCGCGGCCGATGCCGCCGCGCTCGGGCTCCGGGCGCGACTCCCGGAGGATGCGTCCGCCGACCTCGAGCGCGCCGCGCGCGACGATTCCGACGCGCGCGTCCGCGCCGCCGCCCTCGGCGCGCTGGCGCGGGCGGGCGAACACGGCCGGGCAACGACCGCATGGCGCGCCGCTCTCGCGGACCCGGCGCCCGCAGTGCGTCGCCGGGCGGCCGACCTCGCACCGAGCCTCGGGGCGCCGGCGCGCCCACTGCTCCCTCTCCTCGCGGACGACGACGTCACCGTGATCGAGGCCGCCGCCTGGGCCCTGGGCGAGCTCGGCGCCGTCGCCGTGAGCGCCGGCGCCGTTTTCGCGCTGAGCACCGTGGCGCGCCAACACGTGGACCCGCTCGCTCGGGAGGCGGCCGTCGCCGCCCTTGGCTCCCTCTCCGACCCCGCCGGTCTCCCCGCTCTCCTCGCCGCCTGCCGCGACAAGCCCGCCGTACGCCGCCGCGCCGTCCTCGCCCTGGCCCCCTTCGACGGCCCCGATGTCGACGCCGCCCTCCACGCCGCCCTCGCAGACCGCGACTGGCAGGTCAGACAAGCGGCGGAAGACTTGCTCGGCTGAGCGCGTCTGTGCGACGGGCGATTCGACCACGGCGACCGGTCGCCGGCATCGCGTACCCCTCAGCAGCGCGCGCGTGCGTACCGTCGAAGGGACAGACCCGAGGGGTCGCCGACGACGCCTCTGTCAAGCGAAGGAGGAGGCGATCCCCTCGGGTCGCCCATCCCGCTCACGAACGCGGTCGGTCCAGGAACATCTCGCGGAGACCATCCACGTTCTCCAGGCAGCGGCCGGCGCCGTGCACGACGCACTCGAGCGGAGCGTCGACGAGCTGGACAGGCAAGGCAGTCTCCTTCGAGATGCGCCGGTCCATACCCCGGAGGAGGCCGCCCCCACCGACGAGGTGCATGCCCCGGTGGATGAGGTCCTGCGCGAGCTCGGGCGAGGTCCGGCCAAGAGCGCGCACGATGATCTCGAGGATGGCGCGCACGGGCTCGTCGAGCGCCTCGCGCACCTCCTCCGGGTCGAGCACGATGACCTTGGCAGCTCCGGTCGACAGGTCCCGGCCGCGGACCTCGGCCTTGTACTGGTCGGGGTTCGCCAGGGCCGAGCCGATCGCGAGCTTGATCTCCTCCGCGGTGCGCTCGCCGATCGCCACGCCGTGCTTGTCGCGCACGTAGGCCTGGATGGCGGCGTCCATGTCGAAGCCACCGACTCGGACCGCTTCGAGAGCGACGACACCGCCGAGAGAGATGACCGCGACCTCGGAGGTTCCTCCGCCGACGTCGACGACCATGTTGCCGAGCGGCTCGTGGATCGGGAGGGACGCGCCGATGGCGGCCGCCACCGGCTGCTCGATCAGGAAGGTCTGCGCGGAGCCGGCGCGGCGCGCCGCCTCGAGCACGGCCCGTTGCTCGACGTGCGTGATCGCTGACGGCACGCAGATGATCACGCGCGTCCGACTGAAGCGGGACACCCCCGCGCGCCTGAACAACACGCGGATGAGGCGCTCCGTGATCTCGTAGTCCGTGATCGCACCGCCTCGCAAGGGTCGCGCCGCCACGATGTAACCGGGCGTCCGCCCGATCATCTGCCACGCCTCGTCCCCGACCGCGAGCACCTCGTTGGTCCGGCTGTTGACGGCGATGACCGTCGGCTCGTTGAGGATGACACCCTCGCCACGCGAGTACACGAGTGTGTTCGCGGTGCCGAGGTCGATCGCAAGATCGCGCGCCAGCGCCGATCACCCCGTCCGAGTGGATGGGCGGACGGGACGGGCGGGATGCGCGGTCGCCGCCCACTCCGAGCCACCCTCCCAGTGCTCCCGCTTCCAGATCGGCACCGTCTCCTTCAGGGTGTCGATCCCGAACCGCGCCGCCTCGAACGCCTCAGCACGATGCGGGGCCGAGACCACCACGACCACGGACGGCTCCGACAGGGCCAGGTCGCCGACCCGGTGCAGCAGGGCGACGCGCTCCACGTCCGGCCATCGTCGCCGCAGCTCGGCGGCGATCTCGGCGAGCCGGCGTGTTGCTTCCTCCTCGTACGCCTCGTAGGACAGACCTCGTACGCCGGGCCGTCCGTCGGAGTGCTCTCGGACGACGCCTACGAAGCACACGACCCCGCCGCTCCCGGGTGTGATGACCCAAGAGCTGGCGGATTCGACAGGAAGCGGGAGCGACGTGAGACCGACCCAGTCGCGCCCGTCGGGTGGCGCGAGCACGCCGTCATCGTAGTGAGCCCCGTCGTAGCCGGCGCGCTTACGACGCGGAAGGCGCGGAGGATTCCCACACACCCGGCCGTACACTTCGTCGGCATGCCGGGCAGCGATCCGGACGACGAGAGCAGCGGCGGCCCGCCGCCGGACCCGTCGGATCGGATCTGGGTCCACCCCAGTGAATTGACGTCGTTCGTCGCGAGGAGCCGACCTCGGTCGTCTCGTCGCGGCCGTTGGTTCGCGCTCGCGACCGGCCTGGCCGTGGTGGGGGCCGTGGCCGGCATCGCCGCGCTCATGACCGTGAACGACTCGAGCCGGTCGGCACCGGCGCGCACCGGGGTGGTACAGCGAATCGTCGCCACCTTGGCACCGAGCGTGGTAGCGGTGCGGGCAGCACGCGGCGACCAGACGAGCCAGGCGTCGGGCGTGTGCGTCCAGGCCGGGCAGATCGTCACGAGCGCGCACGCACTGGACGGCACGAGCGCGGTGGCGGTGGTGACGTCGGACGGCCGCACACTCCCCGCGGACGTGGTCGCGACGGATCCGGTCTCGGACCTCGCCGTTCTCAGCGTCGACGGGACGATCACGCAACCGGCCCAGCTCGGAGCGTCGGCCGGGCTTCAGGTCGGTCAACGGGTGGTCGGCGTCGCGGCCGGCTCCGGGCGGCACCCGTGGGTCGACGTCGGTGAGATCGGTTCGTTCAACCGTGCCTTCGTCTGGGGCGACGGCGTGTCAGTGCCGGGGCTCATCCAGACCAACATGACCGCGGGTACGCAGCATTCGGGCGGGGCGCTCGTCGACGACCGAGGCGCCGTCGTCGGCATCCTCCTCGTGCCGCCGGACTCGTCCACGGCCGGACTGGCGCTGCCAATCGATCAGGCACGCGACGTCGCCGCCCAGCTGACGGCGCGCGGCGCCGTCGAGCACGGCTGGCTCGGCGTGTGGGCCACCGACGACACCGACCGTGCCGGAGGCGGCGCTCGCGTCCAAGGGGTCGTGCCCGGAAGCCCGGCCGCCCAGGCCGGCATGGAGCAGGGCGACGTGATCGTGGAGGTCGGCAAGGGGGGAACGCCGACTGCGGTGGCAAGCGTCTCCCAGCTGATGAGCGAAGTCGGGAAGCGCAGGCCAGGTGACCGGGTGAGCGTCACGCTGTACCGCGACCGCGGGAGGCGGCGTGTCGGCGTCGAGCTCGGCGATCAACGTGATGCGACTGCGACAGCGGGGTCCGTTCCCGCCGGTCCGGGGAACGGGCAGTAACTTGGCTGGTACGAACGATGCCGACACGATGGGGAACATGAGCGCGAGCGAGCAACCACTCCTCGAGGTTCCGCGTGCGGGCGAGCTGCACGTCGACCAGCTCGAGGGCGCCGATCGGGAGCTGCTCAACGCGGTCCAGTGGGATTTTCCGCTCGAGCCGCGCCCGTACGCCGTGCTCGCAGAGCGGTTGGGCGCCGACGAGGCCGACGTCCGAGCTCGAGTCGCCCGGGTGAAGCACCTCGGCGTGCTACGACAGCTCTCGGCGATCTTCGACACGCGCGCATTGGGATACGGCTCGTCGCTCGTGGCCGCCAAGATCGACCCGGACCGCGTCGACGAGGCGGCTGCCGTCATCAGCGCGCACCCGGGCGTGAGCCACAACTACAAGCGCAACCATGCCTACAACCTCTGGTACACGATCGCTGTGCCGCCGGGTGATTCCCTCGACGACCACATCGAGGTGCTGCACCGGGCGTCGGGCGCGCTCGCCACCCGGAAGCTCCCGACGCTGAAGCTCTACAAGATCGGCGTGAAGCTCGACATGACGGGCAACACCGCCGCCGACGCGAAGGCCGACGTGCTCGAGCACGAGCGCCCCGAGCGGCGCGAGCACATGGACGCGCCGGACCTCACCGACCTGGAGGTCGCGGCGATCCGGGTCGTCCAGGACGACCTGCCGCTCGAGGAGCACGCCTTCGCGGCGTACGGCGAGCTGATCGGGTGCGACGAGTCGACCGTGCTCGACCTGCTCCGCTCGTTCAAGGAGCGGAAGCTCATGCGGCGCTTCGCCGCGGTGATGAACCACCGGACGGCCGGGTTCAAGGCGAACGCGATGGGCGTGTGGGCGGTGCCCGAGGACCGGCTCGAGGAGATCGGCCCGCAGATGGCCGGCTTCGCGCTCGTGAGCCACTGCTACCG
>DATFXK010000233.1:0-4952 GCA_035316005.1 Acidimicrobiia bacterium
GCCTCCGGCTCGTCGGCGGCGGTCACCATGAACACCGGGATCTCGGACAGGTCGCTCAGGCTTCCCGCCTTGAGCTCCTCGAGAACGGCCCAGCCGTCGGTCCCGGGCATGCGGACGTCGAGGAACAGCGCGTCCGGCGCCTCCTTGCGCACGCTGGCGAGCGCTTCGTCGCCGTCGGCGGCGGTGACGACGCGGTGGCCTGCCTGCTCGAGGTTGATGCGCACGAGCTCGCGAATGTCAGGCTCGTCGTCGACGACCAGAACCAGGGCCATCGCCCAAAACGTTAGTTGTTGACCTGGTCGACGTTCAGGCGACGCGGCCGAGCCACTCGGTCGGGCGCGCCAGCTCGTCGATCGTCGGGAGGTACTCGGGCCCGCGCCACGCGGCGTCGATCGCGCGTGGGCCGCCGGCGCGCTCGACCGCGGCGACGAACGTCTCCCCGACTTCGTACTGGCGAAGCTTCGACTCGAACCCGAGGAGCTTGTAGAGGATGCCGGCCACGCCCCGGCTGCGTCGGCGCGCCTGCAGCACGCGGGCCATGCGCTCCTGCCCGGCGACGTGCGCCCGCCCCAGCGCGTTCATGACGCTGTTCCCGTGCCCCTCGAGCAGCGACATGAGCGCCTGGACCTGGGCCAGCACGCCGCGCTGCTCCTGCGACGCGAAGAGCGCCACGAGGCCGCCGTCGTCGAGCGGGTTGCGCCCCTTCCGGAGCTCGTCGGCCGCGCGCACCATCGCCTGGACCAGGCGGCCGGGGTCGGGGTCGACGATCGCCAGCGCCTGCTCCACCAGCGACAGGAAGTACTGCTTCATCCACGGGATGGCCGTGAACTGGGCGCGGTGCGTCACCTCGTGGATCGCGATCCAGAGTCGGAAGTCGCGCGGGCGGAACGCGTAGCGCTTCTCGAGGGCGAGGATGTTGGCGCCGACGTAGTAGACGGCGCCGCTCCCGTCCGTCGCGGCGGCCGGGGACACCGAGGTGTCGGGACCGTCCGGCACGAGCAGGTCGTACTGACCGAGGACGCGCTGCGCCATGAACCCGAGGAGAACGCCCATCTCGGTGCCGGCGACGCGGCGCCCGATCGGAGCGACCGGGCTGCGCGCCATCCGCTCGCCGACGCGTGCGGTGAGCGGGTGGAGCATGCGGCGCATCGATCCGACGTTGGCGTGCACCCACTGGGGGCGGTCCAGGACGCAGGCGGACGCCGTCCCGGGCGCGTGCAGACCGGTGAAGCCGGCGACGAGCTCCTCGGCCTGCGTCGTCACCGCCGAGAAGTCGGAATGCAGCGATCCCCCGAGGTAGGACGCGGCGATCGGCTCACGACCGGCGAACCGGCGGGCGACGCGCTCGGCGAGCTCCCAGTCGACGGGCTCGGGCGGCGCGGCCGTCTCGGTCTGGGTCACTTGTTGACCGGACGTCCGCGGTACTTCGGTCGCAGCACCCGGATGTAGTACCCGACGCCGAGAGCGAGGAGGAACAGGACGGCGCCGACCATGAGCAGCGGGCCGATCCAGTAGAACCACTTGTAGCGATCGTTGGCGAGCACGGGGGCGGCGCCCGCCGGCGCGGCGGTCACCGCGATCACGGCGATCATCGTCAGCGGCAGCGCGGCGATGCGGACGACCTTCACGGGCGACGGCTCCTGGGGTGCTCGGGTGTCGCCCTCATCGTAGAGCGGGAGGTGCGGGCTTCTCGGGTCGGTCGCGCTCAGACCTGCCGGGGACCGCGGTGCTCTTCCTCGATCGTGATCCCGATGGCCTCGGCGATGCGGCGCTTGAGCTCGGGCGGCACGTCGTCGCGGCACTTCGACGCCACGACCTGGCGCAGCTCCATCTCGAAGTCGAAGCCCTGCGCGCACGGTGGGCACTCGTCGAGGTGGCGGGAGATCGCACGCCGGCGCCAGACCGTGAGCTCGCCGTCGAGGTACTGGTAGATGCGAACGATCGCTTCGTCGCAGTCCATCGCTCTCCTGCTATCCCCCCGCTGGGTCGCCGGCCGGGTGGAGGCCCCGCTCCCCCGCGAATTCCCACAACGCCTTCTGCAGCTGCCTTCTTCCTCGGTGCAGCCGGCTCATGACCGTCCCGATGGGGACGTCCATGATCTCCGCGATCTCCTTGTACGAGAACCCTTCGACGTCGGCGAGGAGGACGGCCATCCGGAACTGCTCGGGGAGCGCTTCCAGTGCGTCCTTCACGATCTCGTCGGGGATCGCGTCGAGGACCTCCGCCTCGGGGGTGCGGTCGGCGTTGGCGGCTTCGAGGCCGCCGAGGCGCCGGTACAGGTAGAAGTCCTCGGTGTCGTCGAGGTCGACCTCGTCGGGGCGGCGCTTCTTGGCCCGGTACGTGTTGATGAACGTGTTGGTGAGGATCTTGTAGAGCCACGCCTTGAGGTTGGTGCCCTCGCGGAACCCGCCGAAGCCGCGATAGGCGCGGAGGTACGTCTCCTGCACGAGATCCTCGGCGTCGGCGGGATTGCGCGTCATGCGCAGGGCGGCCGAGTACAGCGCCGACATGTAGGGCATCGCGAGCTCGGCGAACTGCGCCTGGTCGGCCATGGCGGACAGGGTACCGCCGGGCGTCGAATCGACTCGGAGCGCGGCAGAGCGTCGCGGTGGGCGCTACCCCGTGAATGCCGGTACGGCGACCACCGCCGCCGGCGGCGCGCACAGGGCGGGGTCGGCGGGGGCCGCCGGCGCGACGGCGGCGAGGACGGCGACGGCGGTGCACTCCATCCCCAGCCGGTTGGGATGGCCGGGTGCTGCCGGCGAGGCGGTGGCGATCGGCTCGACCCAGCGCACCCCGGGCGGCTGGCACGCGTCGTGCCCGAGGCCGGCCGCGAAGGCATCCACGAGCACGGCGTCGTCGGCGGCGGCCTGCGTGGCCAGCATGTCGTTCAGCTCGTGCTCCTTGGCCCGGAGGTACGGCACGTCGGCGTCGGCGAAGGGCACCTGGGGGAAGCATCCGGAGCCGGTCTCCGGGAGCAGCGAGAGGTAGTTGACGAGGAACACGCGAGCGCCGGGCGAGCGGCTGTGGATCTCGTCCAGGACGTCGGCGATCTTCGGCGCGGTGTCGGCGATCCGGTCGCTGATCTCGTCGTCGCCCCCGTGAACGTAGTGGTCCTGGCACGGCGTCCCCGACGGATCGGACGTGGCGCAGGTCCGGATGATCTCGGAGTAGTCGATGTCGTTGCCGCCGATGCCGATCGTCACGAGCTGGGTCTGTGCGTCGAGGCCGTCGAGCTGGGGCGGGTTGTCGGGGCCGGGGTTGACGCTCTGCGGGGAGGTCATGTCCTTGGTCGTGGCGCCGCTGCAGCTGACGTCGACGAACGAGGGGACATGCAGCGACGTCGCGACGAGGTGCGGATAGTTGTGGTCGGACCGGAAGCACCCGACGGGATCGTCGAGCTGCGTCGGGATCAACGGCCCGGCGGTGAACGAGTCGCCGAGGGCGACGTAGCGGCTGACCGGCGCCTGCGCCGGAGCCGGGGCGGCCGCCGGCACGGCAATCGCGACCAGCGCCACAACCGCTCCCACGAACACTGCACCCGCCCGGCGCATCACGGCGGTCGTTCTAGCGCGTCCGGGTGCGAATCCGACGCTCGGGCCGTGCGTCAGTGCCGTCCCAGACGACAACAGGGACCTTCTCCTCTCTTTCTACGAGGCGTGGAGCCGGTCGCCCGGCCCGGGGAGGACCACGCCCTCCCCGGGTCGCGGGCGGCCGCCGTCAGCGAAGCCCGAGCTTGCGCGAGCACGCCGGCCATGCGCCCCAGCCCTGCTTGGCGAGGACGCGCTCGGCCACGATGATCTGCTGCTCACGCGGGGCGAGGTCCGCACGGGGCGCGAACGCCAGCCCGCCGAAGCCCTCCCACGTCGCCTGCAGGAACTGAAGCCCTCCGAAAAACCCGTTCCCGGTGTTGATTCGCCAATTCCCGCCGCTCTCGCACTGCGCGAGCCGGTCCCACACCGCGGGACCGAACCGGCCGTAGCGGCAGCCGCCGACGACGGCAACGAGAGCTGCCGCGGCTGCGCCGCGACGAGCCCAGGACTTGATCTGCATGTGCTCTCCCTCGTCGTGGGCTCGAGGCCGAGCCCTCCCTCGGGGAAGAGCGGCGCGATCGCGCGGACACGCGCGTTGTGACGCGAAACGCGCCGGCGCGAAGCCGGCGGGAAGTCAGGCGGAGCATACGCACCCACGACGGGCCGGGTAAGGAGGCGCCTGCCAGAACGGGCTGCTACCTGCTGGTAACAAACTGCACAGGTAGCGCAAGCCCGACAATTCGTGTATTCTTCGTGAGTCCCGTTTCGTTGGCTATGACCTGTGCGGCCGGATCGTTCCTGGCCACAGCGTCCCGGCGGGGCCGACCCATCAGCCGCTGATCGCGGGAGCGGGGTGCTCTGCGTTTCGTTCGATCGATGTCGCTCGGAGAGACCGCAATGGGGGGGATTCGGATGGAGGACTCGTTCTGGGACCGGAGGACGACCTTCTGGGACGAAGAGGAGCCGACGAGACCCAAGACCGCCGCGAGGTCCAAGCGCCGGTCGGGCCTGAGCCGGCGGACGCGACGCATTCGTGCCCTGTCCCGAAGGAGCAAGATCGCCACGCTGTGCGCGCTCGGGTCGTCTGCAGCGTTAGTCGTCGTCATGCTGTCGGGGCCCGTGTCGAACGACGTCGCTCACGACGCGAACGGCGGGCGAGCCGTCCGCGCGCCCGACGGCGCGCGGCCACGTGTCCCAACCCTGGGGCCCCTTGGAAACCTGGTCCCGGTCGCGTCGGTCACCGACGCGCCCGTGGGTCCGGCGACTTCTGCGACGGCCCCACGGCCGGGTGGGAGCGCTGGCTCGCCGGCGCCCGCCGGGGCGGGCGAAGGGCCGAGCAGCGCGCCGGCGTCGTCAGCGTCGAGTGGCTCGGCTCCCGCGGCGGCACCGGCGGCCGCGCCTGCGCCGGCGCCGACCTCG
>DATFXK010000234.1:0-14201 GCA_035316005.1 Acidimicrobiia bacterium
GGCGTAGCAGTCCTTCACGGACTCGACGACGACGCGCACGCCGAGGAGATCCTGTACGTCCTCGAACTCCTTGCCCTGCACGACCATCTTCTCGTAGATGGACCAGTAGTTCTTCGGGCGCCCGCTCACGTCGGCGTCGATGCGCAACCCGGCGAGCCGGGCGCGCAGCTCGGTCAGCACCAGCTCGAGGTACTCCTCGCGCTCGGGCGCCCGCGCCGTCACCATCTGCTCGATCTCCGCGTACCGCTTGGGGTGGAGCACCTCGAAGGCGAGGTCCTCGAGCTGCCATTTGACGTCGGCGATGCCGAGGCGGTGCGCGAGCGGTGCATAGATGTCGAGCGTCTCCTGGGCGATCCGTTCCTGCTTGGCCTTCGGCAGCGACGAGATCGTGCGCATGTTGTGGAGCCGGTCGGCGAGCTTGATGAGCAGGACGCGAATGTCCTTCGCCATGGCGACGAGCATCTTGCGGAGCGACGCCGCCTGCTGCGCTTCCTTCGAATCGAACTGCAGCCGGTCCAGCTTGGTGACCCCGTCCACGATGGCGGCCACGTCCGGACCGAACTGCTCCTGCAGGTCCTCGTCGGTGACGGTGGTGTCCTCGACGGCATCGTGGAGGAGCGCGGCGGCGATCGTGACGTCGTCCAGCCCGAGTCCGGCGAGGATCATCGCCACCCCGAGCGGATGGGCGATGTACGGCTCCCCCGACCGGCGGACCTGGTCGGCGTGGGCAACCCGAGCGACCTCGAAGGCCCGCTCGATGAGCGCGGTGTCGGCTTTGCGATGCCGGTCGCGGTAGGCGGCGACGAGCGGCGCGACCTCGACGTCGACGTGGTGCCGCCGCCAGGGCAGGACCGAGCGCCGGTCGGGTCGTACCTCAACCCGCGGCTCGGTGTTGCTCATTCAACAAGGGTACCGGCGGGGACCCTCCTGCTCGCTGCTACCTGCGCTTGCGCCGACGTTGCTGGCGCGGGCGGGGGGCGCGCGTGCTCGCCGGTCCGCCACTCGCGGGCCGGGGCGAGCTCGGACGCGCCGGCGGCGTCGGCGCGGGTGCGGCGGCGGGCACTCCCGCCGCCGCTGGCGCCGGTTCCGGCTCGGGCTCCTCGGCCGGCTCCGGCTCGCCGGCCGGTGCCTCGACGGAGACCTCGTCCCGGGCGAGCTGGGCGGCCGAGCGCTCCCGAAGGGCCCGGTAGCGCGGCTCCCGCTCCTTCCACCACGCGAGCAGCGGCGTCGCCACGAAGATCGACGAGTACGCACCTGCCATCAGGCCGATGAAGAGGGCGAGGGCGAAGTCGCGCAGCGCGAGCGCCCCGAACAGTCCCGACCCGACGAACAGCAGCGACGCGACTGGGATAACGGCGACGAACGACGTGCTGATCGATCGCATCAGCACCTGGTTCATCGACCGGTTGACCATCGTCGAGTACGAGTCGCCGCGTACCGTCCCGATCGTGGCCACGTTCTCCTTCACCTTGTCGAACACGACGACGGTGTCGTACAGCGAGAACCCGAGAATCGTCAGGAATGCCACGACCGTCGCCGGTGTGACCTCGAAACCCGTGAGCGCGTACACGCCGACCGTCACGATGATGTCGTGGATGACTGCGACGATCGCCGCTACTGCCATTTTCCATTCGAAGCGGACAGAGAGGTAGATGGCGATGAGTATGAAGAAGGCGATCAACGCTTTGATCGCGTTGTTGCGCACCTGGTCGCCGAACGTCGGGCCGACGGTGTCGAGGCTCACGTCAACTCTGGTCACCCCGCCGTAATTGGCGAGCGCGGCAGTGACCTTGTCCGCGTCCCCGGCTTTGACATCCTTCGACTGCACAAGAATACCGCTCGGATTGCTGAGAACGACGATCTTCGCGTCGCCGAGCCCGAACGGTCGTACGACGTCACGAACGTCGGAAACCGATGCTGACCGTCCCTTCACTGGCAGCCGCCATGAAGTGCCGCCTTCGAAGTCGATTCCGAGGTTGAGACCCCGCGTGAACATCGCGATCAACGCGATAGCGATGACCGTGCCGGAGACGATCGCCCATCGCCATGGTCTCCCGGCGAAATCGAAGTTCGTGCGCTCGTGGTAGAAGTCGGCCGGCGTGTGGCGGCGACCGTCGGGCAGCGGGCTCACGCCGTCGCCTCGCGCGTGTCGAGGCCGGATGCGATCCCCACCACCGGCACGCGAACGAGCGCGCGCCGCCGTGACAGGATCACGACGAGCGGGTGCATGAAGAAATAGGACACCGCCAAGTCGAGGAGTGTGGCGAGCCCGAGAAAGAAGGCGAAGCCCTTCACCGATCCCGATGCCAGCACGTACAAGACGATTGCACCGATGAGCGACACCAAGTCAGCGGCAATGATCGTCTTGAACGCACGCGTAAAGCCTCGATCGACCGACGAACGCACCGTTTTCCCGGCTCGGACTTCGTCTTTGAGCCGCTCGAAGTACACGACGTACGAGTCGACGGTGATACCGACCGAGACGATGAGGCCAGTCACGCCGGCCAACGTCAGGGTGATGTTCTGCAACCCGAGACCCCCGCCGTGCTGGCCCAGGAACGACACGAGGGAGTACGTCGCGGCCGCGCTCACGCCGAGGCCGAGCAGCACCACGACGCCGAGCAGCCGGTAGTAGAGGAGCATGTAGGCGGCCACGAGCACGAGCCCGACGATCCCGGCGGCGATGCCGGACTTCAGCTGGTCGCTGCCGAGCGTGGGCGACACGCTTTGCACGCTCTGCTTGCTCTCGTCGAACCGTATCGGGAGAGCGCCGTACTTCAGCACGTTCGCGAGGTCGCTCGCCTGACCCTGCGTGAAGCTGCCGGTGATCTGCACCGGTCCCGAACCGAAGTTGGCAGTCTGGAACCGCGGCGCCGACTGGACGACGCCGTCGAGGACGATGGCAACCGAGTTCTGTGGCGGCTGCTTCGGGAACGACTCCTGTGCGAGCTGATTGAACTTGTCCTGCCCCGAGCCCTTCAGGTTCAGCGACACCGCGTAGCCCTGCCCCTGGGCGAACTCGGACTTCGCTCCAGACGTGTCCTTCCCGGTGAGCGCAGCCGGGCCGAGCAGGTAGCGGATCTGCTGCTTCTCCTGGGCGCGGTTCAGGAGCACGACGCACGCGTCGGCCCGGTCGTCTGCGGCCGGCGTGGTGGGCACCGACGGCAGCGAGCTGATCGCGTTGGAGTCACACGAAGCGATCGCCGCCTTCGTTGCGTCGTCGGCCGGCGCGGTCCCCTTCGAGGCCGGGGGCAATTCGGCCAGCACGGGCCGGAAGCGCAGCTCCGCGGTCCGTCCGACGAGGCGCCGGGCCTTATCGCGGTCCTTCACACCGGGGAGGTCGATGACGACATTGCTCCCCTCCCGGCTCACATCTGCGTCCGGGATGCCGAGCCCGTTCACCCGATTCCGGATGATGTCTACGGCGACGTTGAGCGAGTCCTGGTTGACCTGGCCCGCCGGGACCAGCCGCACCGACACGCCGCCCTGCAGGTCGAGCCCGAGCACGGGCACGTTGCCGACCACGACCGTCGCCACGAGGGCGATCACCACGACCGCCACGCTGCCGATGAGGTAGGCCCAATACTTCCGCACGTCAGGTCTCGCCGTCGTCGAGCTCGTTGGCGTCGCCCTCCGCGGGGTGGGTCTCCGGTTCGATGCGCTGTGCGATCGCGCCGCGCGCCACCCGCAGCACCACGCCCGAGGCGACCTCGAGGTCGATCGTCCCGTCGTCGAGGCTCCGGATGGTGCCGTAGATCCCGCCCGAGGTGACGACCTCGTCGCCGACCTGCAGGCTGGCCACCAGCGCTCGGTGCGCGGCCATCTGCCTCCGCTGCGGCCGGACGATCAGCAGGAGGAACGCGGCGACGAGAATGCCGAGATACAGGAGGGCTACGGGCATCAGGTGTGGGTTTCGGGTGGAGCCGGAACCGAATTTCGATGCTACCTGAGCCTCTCCGATGGACGCCGTCGCAGACCTCGGGCCCGGGCGTTGCTCCTCAGGGCTCGAAGAGGCTCGGGCCCGCACCGGCTCCCGCGGGCACGGGAAGCCCCAGGTGTGCGAACGCGGCCGGCGTCGCGACCCGCCCTCGCGGCGTCCGCTGGAGCAGACCCTCCTTGAGGAGGAACGGCTCGTAGACGTCCTCGACGGTCTCCGCCTCCTCGGTGACCGCGACCGCGAGCGTGTTGAGCCCTACGGGTTGACCGGCGAACGTCGCGCACAACGCGGTGAGAATCGAGCGGTCGACCTTGTCGAGCCCGCGCTCGTCCACCTCGAACAACCCGAGGGCGGCGCGGGCCGTCTCGGCGGTCACGGTGCCGTCGCCCCGCACCTCGGCGTAGTCGCGCACCCGCTTGAGCAGACGGTTCGCGACCCTGGGCGTGCCGCGGGCTCGCCCGGCGATCTCACGCGCGCCGTCCGGGTCGAGCGGGACGCCGAGGATGCCGGCGGCGCGGTCGAGGATGATGACGAGGTCCTCGGCCTCGTAGTAGTCGAGCCGGCTGACGAGCCCGAACCGATCCCGCAACGGACCGGTGATCAGCCCGGTGCGGGTGGTCGCGCCCACGAGCGTGAAGCGGGGCAGGTCGAGCCGGATCGAGCGCGCCGACGGGCCCTTGCCGATCACGATGTCGAGTTGGAAGTCCTCCATGGCGGGGTACAGGACCTCCTCCACCGCGCGCGGGAGCCGGTGCACCTCGTCGATGAACAGGACGTCACCGTCGTCGAGGTTCGTGAGGATGGCGGCGAGGTCGCCGGCGCGCTCGAGCGCGGGCCCGCTGGTGACGCGTAGCACCACGCCGAGCTCCGCCGCGACGATGCCGGCCAGCGATGTCTTGCCGGTCCCCGGCGGCCCCGCGAACAGCAGATGGTCGACGGCCTGGCCGCGTTGCCTCGCCGCGCCAAGCAGGATCTCGAGATGCTCCTTGAGGCGCTCCTGACCCACGAACTCGGCGAGCCGCCGGGGGCGGAGGGTCGTCTCCTCGGCGCGCTCGATCGGGTCGGCGGCCGGACTGAGGAGCTCTTCCCTAGACACGGGTGACCGCCAGGAGCTTCAACGCGTCGCGCAAGAGATCCTCGACGGGACCGTCGTCCGGGAGCTGGGCCAGGACGTCGCGCACCTCGTCGGACTGGTAGCCGAGACCGGAGAGCGCCGCCCGCACCTCGGCGCGGCTCGACGTCGCGCCGGAGTCGGCGTCGGCGTACTCGAGCTCGGGCACGTCGAGGCGGGACTTGAGCTCGACGAGCAGACGCTGGGCGGTGCGCTTCCCGACGCCCGGCACCATCGTGAGCGCGTCCAGATCGTCGTCGACCAGGGCGCGCCGCAGCGCTCCGGGTGAGTGCACCGACAAGATCGCGAGCGCGAGCTTGGGGCCCACGCCGTTGGCGCCGATCAGCACTTCGAAGGTGTCGCGCTCGTCCCGGGTCGTGAAGCCGAACAGCATCATCGTGTCGTCGCGCAGGTGGAGGTGCGTGAACAGCATGGCCGGGGCCCCGGGCGCGAGGTTCGGGACCGCGCTCAGGGGAACGAGCGCGCGGTAGCCGACGCCGCCCACCTCGACGAGCACCTCACCGGCGGCGGCGCGCTCGAGCACCTCGCCGCGCAGCGAGCCGATCATCGCCCGGCCTCCCTCGCCAGCGCGGCGCCGACGGCGCGCGCCAAGCCGTCGGGAACGGTTCCGCCGGCGGCGATCGCGGTGCGCAACCCGGCCGAGCCGTGATGACAGACCGCGAGGCCGAGCGCGTCGGCGGCATCGGCGGGCCGGGGTGGCCGGTCGAGTGAGAGCAGCCGCGCCACCATCGTCTGCACCTGCGCCTTGTCGGCGGTCCCGTCGCCGGTGACGGCCAGCTTCACCTCGTTCGGGCTGTAGTGGAACACGGGCACGCCCGTACGGCCGGCGACGGCGAGCGCGAGGCCGCTGGCCTGCCCGACGGACATAGCGGTCCGCGTGTTGACCTGGAACAGCACGCGCTCGACCGCGAGGGCGCACGGTCGCAGCTCGCCGACGAGCTCGTCGAGCTCGCGCTCGAGAACGGCCAACCGCGCCGGCAGCCCCTCGTCGGGCTCGGTGCGGATGACGCCGAACGCCTCGGCGACGAGGGATCCTCCCGACCCGCTGGCGACCGCGCCGTAGCCGCAGCGCGACACGCCGGGGTCGATGCCGACCACTGGGCCGGCGGCGTCGAACATGGGTTCGACGCTACCGGGGCCACCCCGCCGGGTGGTGGACCCTCGTCGGTCAGCGGAGG
Source organism: Acidimicrobiia bacterium (assembly GCA_035316005.1). Lineage (GTDB taxonomy): Bacteria > Actinomycetota > Acidimicrobiia > IMCC26256 > JACDBD01 > JALZAA01. The sequence continues at coordinate 6,248 of DATFXK010000234.1, forward strand.
AGCAGGACGAGCACGACCACGACGACCACGACGATCACGATCAGCGCCGGGATCAGGCGCTTCAGGACCGGTGCGCCCGCGGTGCGCAGCAGGTCGACGGGCTGGGCTTCGGGCGCGTCGATCGTGCGCGGGCCCTCCGACGCCGCGGCCGTGGCCGGCGCAGCGGACGCGGTGGGAGCTGCCGCGGCCGCATCCGGGCCCGAGCCCGCCAGGACGTCGCGCTCGAGGTTGTCGACGAACTGGGCGAGGAGCTTGTTCGACACGTCGCCGATCACGCCCCGGCCGAACTGCGAGACCTTGCCGGTGATCGTCACGTCGCTGTCGATCGTGACGCGCGTGCCGGCGTCATCGGGGACGAGGACAGCGGTGACGGTGGCGGACGCATTGCCCTGCCCTCGAGTGTCGCGACCTTCTGCCCGGATGACGGCGCGGTGGTTGGCATCGTCCTTCTCGGTGAACCGCGCCTTGCCCTTGTACTGGGCGGTGATCGGCCCGACCTTGACCTTCACGATCCCGCGGAACTCGTCGCCTTCGATCTCCTGGAGCTGCGCGCCCGGCATGCACGGCGCGATGCGCTCGACGTCGGTGAGCACGCGCCAGGCCTCCTCGACGGGCACGTCGACCCGGAACTCGTCCTGGATGTTCATCCGTCCTCCCCCTGGCCGAGTGCGCGCTCGGCGGCGCTGAGGTCATCGAGCGTATCGACGTCGGCGGCGCTGCCCGTGCCGGTGCAGTCCACCTCCACGACGCTCGCGCCGGCCATCAGCGCGCGAGCGCCGACGTCCCCGTCGAGGCGGCGGGCTTCATCCCAGACCGAGCGCCCCAGGAGCACGGGGTTCCGCCGCTGCCCGCCGTAGGTTGCCACCGCCAGTGTCGCTCCCCCGCGGTACGCCTCGGCGAGGCGACGGTACGAGCCCGCGCCGACGAGAGGCTGGTCGGCGAGCCCGACGCACACCGCACCGACCTGTGCCCACGGGTCGACCGCCTCGAGTGCAGCCCGCAGCGATCGCGCGATTCCTCGTCGCCACCGCCGGGCATGCACGACCATGACGCCTTCCGGCGCCGCGTCGCCGACCGCCTCCCCGCGGTGCCCGACGACGAGCACGACCGGCCGCAGGCCGCTCCCGGTCGCGGCATCCAACGCCCACGACACCAGCGGCCGGCCCCGCAGCTCGACGAGTGGCTTGGGCACGTCGCCGCCGAGACGCGAGCCCCGGCCGGCGGCCAGGACGGCGATCGCGACGTCCGGCGGTGTCAACCCGACGCGGCGTCGAGCGCGCGCCGAACGAGCACGCGTGCGAGGTGCTCGCGGTACTCGGGCGTCGCGTTGATGTCCCCGGGCGGGTCGGTACCGTCCGCGGCGCGCTCGGCCGCCTCCTCGATCGACGCGCCGCTCGTGAGCGCCTCCTCGACCGCGACGGCGCGGAGCGGAGTCCCACCCATGTTCACCAACGCGACCCGCGTGGCGCCGTTCCGGACCGCCATCGCGCCGACGATCGCCCAGTCCTGCGCTCGACGCTGGAACTTCTGGTAGGAGAACCCGGCTCCGGGCGCCTTCGGCACCCTGATCTCGGTCAACAGCTCGTCGGGCTCGAGAACGGTCTCGAGGAAGCCGCGGAAGAACTCCGTCGCGCTGACGATCCGCTCACCCGACGGCCCGCGGACGACGAACGCCGCGTCCAGCGCCAGCAGCAACGCGGGAAGATCCGACGCCGGGTCACCGTGCGAGACCGAGCCCCCGATCGTTCCCCGGTGGCGCACCTGGTTGTCACCGACCTCCGAGGCGACCGTGCGCAGCGGCGGGCAGTGCGCCGCCAACTCGTCGCTCGTCTCGAGGTCACGATGGCGCGTGAGCGCGCCCACTTCGATGTGATCACCGGCATCACGCACGTACGACAGCTCGCGGACGCGTCCGACGTCGACGAGCATCGCCGGCGTCGCGAGGCGGAGCTTCATCAGCGGGAGCAGCGACATCCCGCCGGCGAGCAGCTTGGCCTCGTCCCCGTGCTCGGCGAGCGCCGCGATCGCTTCCTCGGCCGAGTCTGCCCGCACGTAGTCGAACGGCGCCGGGATCATCGCCTCGCCTCGGCCGCCGCCAGGACCGCCCGCACGATGTTGTGGTAGCCGGTGCAGCGGCACAGGTTGCCCTCGAGACCGAGGCGGACGTCGCGCTCGGAGGGGTTCGGGACCTCCTCCAGCAACGACACAGTCGCCATGACCATGCCGGCGGTGCAGAAGCCGCACTGGAGCGCGTGCTCCTCGTGGAAGGCGGTCTGAACCGGGTGGAGATCGTCGCCCGGGGCGAGGCCCTCGATCGTCGTGACCTCCGCCCCGTCGGCCTGGGCCGCCAGCATCGTGCACGACTTCACCGACTCGCCGTCGACGAGCACCGTGCACGCGCCGCACGAAGAGGTGTCGCAACCGATCTTCGTTCCCGTGAGCCCGACGACCTCGCGGAGATACTGGACGAGCAGCGTCCGCGGCTCGACGTCGTGCCGCTGCGCGTGACCGTTGACGGTGATCTCGACCTGCACCGGCGGGACTCTAACCCGTCCCTTCCTGCTACCCGCTGCGGTCGGGACCGGCCCGCTCGAGCTCGACGCGCACGAGCACGCGGCGTTCGCGTTCCATCGCGGCGCGGTACTCGTCCCAGTTCGGATGCTCACCGGCGAGAGAGCGGTAGTACTCCACCAGCAGCTCCATCGCCGCCGGCAACGAGACGACGTCGGCGGTCCCGTCGACCTGGATCCAGTCCCCGAAGAACCCTTCGTTCAGCACGCACAGCGAGGTGCGCGGGTCCCGGCGCAGGTTCTTCACCTTCATGGCGGTCTCACGCGTGCTGACCGCAACGCGCCCCCCGGCATCGACGCCGCAGACGATGGGCGAGAGCTGCACATCGCCGTTCGCGCGGCGCGTCGTCATCACGGCGCGGTGGTTGTTCCGGATGAACTCTCGAGCTGCGTCGAGATCCATCGTGCTACGCGACCACGGCCTGGAGCACGTCGTCCGGGATGTCGAAGTTCGCGTAGACAGCTTGGACGTCGTCGTTGTCCTCCAGCCCGTCGATCAGACGAACGACACCTCGTGCGACGGCCTCGTCCGTGAGCGGCACGGTCTGCGTGGGCAGCATCGTCAGGTCGGCGCTCGTGAGGGGGATTGACGCGGCTTCGATCGCGCCACGCACGGCGTGCAGATCGGTGGGTGCGGTGGTGACGCGCCACGTGTCGCCCTCGTCGACGATGTCCTCGGCGCCCGCGTCCAGTGCCGCCAGCATCAGGTCGTCCTCGGTGGCGGCCTGCTTCTCGACCAGGATGACGCCCTTGCGCTCGAACTGCCATGCCACCGCGCCGGGCTCGGCGAGCGAGCCGCCGTTGCGAACGAAGATGTTCTTGATCTCCTGACCGGTGCGGTTGCGGTTGTCGGTCAGGCACTCGACGTACACGGCGACGCCACCCGTCGCGTACCCCTCGTAGCTCGCAGGCTCGTAGCGAACGCCTTCGAGCTCGCCGGTCCCGCGCTTGACTGCGCGCTCGATCGTGTCGGTGGGGACGGAGTTGTCGCGCGCCTTCTGCACCATCGCCCGCAGCGTGGCGTTGCCCTCGAGGTCGCTGCCGCCGTCGCGTGCCGCCACCTCGATCTGCTTGATGAGCTTGGCGAAGAGCTTCCCCCGCGCCTTGTCAGCGGCGCCCTTCTTGTGCTTGATGGAGTGCCACTTGGAATGCCCACTCATTGTGTTCCTTCGGTCAGGAATCGTTGGTGGAGCCGCAGGTCGCCCGACAGCTCGGGATGGAACGTCGCGCCCCAGATCGCCCCCTGACGCACCAGGACCGGCTGCCGGTCGTGCGCCGCGAGCACCTCGACCGCGCTGCCCACCTGCTCGACCACGGGCGCCCGGATGAACACGCCCGGGAACTCAGCGTCGAGGCCGTCGACCGCCAGCCGGGCCTCGAACGACTCGCGCTGGCGGCCGTACGCGTTGCGGACAACCGTGCAGTCGAGGACGCCGAGCGCGGCCGGCACGGGGGCATCGTTCCGGTCGCGGACGTCGCCGGCGAGCAGGATCAACCCCGCGCACGTCCCGAACACGGGCAGGCCGCCGGTCAGGGCGGCGTGGAGTGGCTCGCGCAGGCCCGACGTGTCGAGCAGCTTCCCGATCGTCGTCGACTCGCCGCCGGGGATGAACAGCGCGTCGAGCCCTCCGAGATGCTCGGGAACCCGAACCTCGACCGCCTCGACGCCGAGCGCGTCGAGCACCTCACGATGCTCGCGAAACGCCCCCTGGAGCGCGAGAACACCGGCCTTCATGACCTGGAGGGACCCGGTCGTGCGCCACGATCACCAGCCCCGCTCCGCCAGCTTCACGTCGAGCTGGTCGATTTCGTCGCCGCGCATGGCGCCGCCGAGACCGCGCGAGACCTTGGCGACGATGGTGGCGTCGGCGTAGTGGGTGGTCGCCTCGACGATGGCCTTCGCCCGTGTCGAAGGGTCGTCGCTCTTGAAGATGCCGCTGCCGACGAACACCGCTTGCGCGCCGAGCTGCATCACGAGGGCGGCGTCGGCGGGGGTGGCGATGCCGCCGGCGCAGAACAGCGGTACCGGCAGCTCCCCCCGTTCGGCGACCTCGCGTACGAGCTCGACAGGAGCGCGGTGATCCTTGGCCGCCGCGAACAGCTCCGCCTCGTCGGCGACACCGAGCTTGCGGATGTCGCCGAGGATCGAGCGCAGGTGACGCACGGCCTCGACGATGTTGCCGGTGCCGGCCTCGCCCTTGGAGCGGATCATGCACGCGCCCTCGGCGATCCGCCGCAACGCCTCGCCGAGATTCGTCGCGCCGCACACGAACGGCACGGTGAACGCCCATTTGTCGACGTGGTGCGCCTCGTCGGCCGGAGTGAGCACCTCGCTCTCGTCGATGTAGTCGACGCCGAGTGCCTCGAGGACCTGTGCCTCGGCGAAGTGCCCGATGCGGCACTTGGCCATGACCGGGATGGTCACGGCCTCCTGGATCGCCTCGATCATGACCGGGTCGCTCATGCGGGCCACGCCGCCATCGCGGCGGATGTCGGCGGGGACGCGCTCGAGCGCCATGACGGACACGGCGCCGGCGTCCTCGGCGATCGCGGCCTGCTCGGCGTTGACGACGTCCATGATCACGCCGCCGCGCAACATCTCGGCCAGCCCGCGCTTCACTCGCGCGGTGCCCGTGCTGCGCTCCTCGACCATGGGTTCAGTGTACCGACGGCGGTTGGAGAGCCCGCCGGTCTTCCCGGCTACGAGCTCGGTGGCGCCGGCGGCGGCGCGGTCACGTCCACCGCGGCACCGATCGGCAGCAGCTCCACCCACGTCCGGCCCGGCTGCAGCTTGATCGGCTTTCCCGCCGCGTCGACGTACTGGGCCGGCTGCTCCTTGGCCGGCCGGTTCCAGCGACCCCGCACGACCTTCCCGCCCGTGAAGACGACGACGTCTCCCTGGCCGACGGTCTGGCCCTCGGCGGTGGGGTTGCCGGCTCCGCCCTCGTAGTTCGTCAACTGCACGGCCACGTTCGTCGGGGCGACCTGCTGCCCGGAGGCACTCGTGAAGGGTGCGAGCCCGTAGGTCCGCTTCCAGGTGTTCGACGCGGCGTCGTACGTGTACGTCGGGTCGTACGGGGGGATGAACCCGAGGTGCACGGCGGCCGCGGGGTCACCCGCGGGCTGCTCGTTCTTCCCGAGGTACTGGAACAGCGCCTTCGGCGGTACCGGCTGACCGCCCTTGGCAACCAAGTCGGCGGGACGCCCGAAGAGGTTGTGAGGAGCGGGGCGACTCCGGTCCCGGAACATCGCGTTCCCGGCGCCCGACTCGTCGACCGCGTTCACCGGAGCCTGGTGGATCAGGTCCACGTTCTGCGGGGCGCCACCCGAGTACGCGAACACGCCGCCCAGCGGCCACACGACGTTCGGGTCGGTGGCGCGTACCGAGCGGATCGGCCCGACCTGGTCCGGCAGCGTCGAGTTGAAGATGGTGAGGAAGCGGGTCACGTTCCCCTCGACCTGCTCCTCGTAGACGACGTCCGCGACGTCGATCCCCGCCTGCGGTCGCACACCCCGTTCGTCGGCGTTGTCGATCTTCACCTCGAGCGCGGGACGCGTGAGGCTGTCACCCGCAGGGGTGAGCCCCGTCAGCGGCTGGACGGCGTCCGGAGGAGCCGCCTTCTTCTGCGTCTTCTTCTCGCCGCCGCCACCACCGCAGGCGGCGAGCACCAGCGACAGCGCCGCCACCGCGGAGACCGCCTGGACGGCGAGCGTGGTACGTCGGCGCACTACATCTCCTTCAGGATCCGGATCCGCTCGTCGAGCGGCGGGTGGGTGTCGAAGGCCCGGTTCAGCCACGACCCCTTCGAGCCCTGACCGTCTCCGTCACTCTCGCCCTTGCCCCGGTCGAGCGGCGACTCGATCCACATCTGCGCGGTGGCCCGGGTGGCGTGATGGACGACGGCCTGGTCGTCCTTGAGCTTCTCGAGCGCCGCGATCAGCCCGGGAGGGTAGCGAGTGAGCTGGACCCCGCTCGCATCGGCCAGCAGCTCCCGCCGCCGGCTCACCGCGAACTGCATCAGCAGCGCGATGAACGGCGCCAGGATCAGCAGCGCGAACGCCAGGATCACCAGGATGATCCCGAGACCGCCGCTGTCGGCGCGGTCCCGGCGGTCGCTCCCCCCGCCGAACCACATGAAGCGCAACCCCAAGTCGGAGAGCAGCGCGATCGCGCCGACGGCCGTCACCGCGACCGTGGTCACCAAGATGTCGTAGTTCTTCACGTGCGAGAGCTCATGGGCGATAACGCCCTCGAGTTCGACGCGGTTCATCTTCTCCAGCAGCCCGGTCGTGACGGCGAGAGCGGCGTGCTTGGGATTGCGTCCGGTCGCGAACGCGTTCGGCGCCGGGTCGTCGACGACGTAGAGCCGCGGCTTCGGCAACCCGGCTGCGATGCAGAGCCCCTCCACGAGGTTGTGGTACCGCTGGTACTCGGGGCCCTCGGCCGGCTTCGCGCGGCTGGCAGCGAGCGCGACGCGGTCCGAATAGAAGTACGACCCCCATGCCATCGCGATCGCGAACACGATGGCCACGGCGACGCCGATCGCACCGAAGCCGAGTAGGAAGTTGAAAGCGAGGGCGGCGGCGGCGATGAGCGCGACGAAGAAGAAGAGCAACACGAACGTGCGTCGCTTGTTCTTCGCGATCTGCTCGTACACGAGCGACCGCTAGAACTGGACCCGGACAGGCCCCGTCGCCTCGGGCTCTCCTTCGAAGTACTCGCGCTTCTCGAAGTTGAACATCCCGGCGATGACGTTGCGCGGGAAGGTCTGGAGCTTGTTGTTATACGAGAGCACGGAGTCGTTGTAGAACTGGCGGGCGTACGCGACGCGGTCCTCGGTCGAGGTCAGCTCCTCCTGCAGCGACAGGAAGTTCTGGTTCGCCTTGAGGTCGGGGTACGCCTCGGCCACGGCGAACAGGCTCTTCAGCGCTCCGCTCAGCACGTTCTCGGCCTCGGCCTGTTGCTGCGGGCCCTGGGCGTTGATGGCGTTGGCGCGCGCCTGGGTGACCTGTTCGAACACGCCCCGCTCGTGCGCGGCGTAGCCCTTCACCGTCTCGACGAGGTTCGGGATGAGGTCGTAGCGACGCTTGAGCTGCACGTCGATCTGCGACCACGCGTTGTCGATCCGGTTCCGGAGCCGGACCAACCCGTTGTAGCTGAGGATGAGGACGAGAACGATGAGGACGACGATCACGCCCACGACGATGCCGACGATCACGTGAATGCTCCTGCCTAGGAGACGACAAGCCGCACTCTACCGTCCGGCCCCGCGGGCGACTCCTCGCCCCCATGCGCCGGCGGCGCCCCTGCTCAGGCGCCGATGAGCTGCTCGGGCTCGATCACGATCGTGACGCGCTTCTCACCCGGCTGCCGGAACGGGTAC
>DATFXK010000235.1:0-3614 GCA_035316005.1 Acidimicrobiia bacterium
TCCAGATCGGGAGCTGCATGCGGAGGATGCCGGGCGCGACCTCGACGACGTCCTCGCTGGCCGGCTCCTGCTCCTGCTTCCTGGGCTTGGGTGGCCTGGATGCCCCGTCGGGGTCACCCGGCCGACGCGCCACGTCGGTCACGGGATTCAGCCTACTTGACCGGTTGGTCAAGCCTTCCGGGCGACGGCGGCCCTATTCGTACGCGAGGGGCGCGAACTTGGGCCAGGGGCGCAGCTGCTCGAGCAGCGCGCCGGCGCCGAGGCAGAGGTCGTCGCCGTGGCGGGGAGCGACCACCTGCAGCGCGACGGGCAGCCCGTCGACCAGGCCGACCGGGATGCTCGCCGCCGGCTGGCCGGTCATGTTGAACGGCGCCGTGAACGCGGCCGACAGGCCCATCAGGTTCACCTCGCGCCCGGCGACCGCGCCGTGGAGCGTGCCCTCGGCGCGGAACGCGGTCGTCGGCGTCGTCGGCGTGAGCAGCACGTCAACGTCGGAGAAGATCTTCGCCGACGCGAGCATCAGTTCGTGGCGGCGACGGACGGCCTTGTACAAGCCGCTCGGCCGAAGGTTCAGCATCAGCTCGACGCCGGCGCGATGGACGTCGTCCAGCTGGTCGAGGTGCTGACTCTCGAACTCGAGATGGAACGCGGCGGTGTTGAGCGACGACAGCAGTCCCCACGCCACGCCGGGCTTGGGCATCTCGACCGGGATGTCGACGAGGTCGAGCCCGGCTTCGTCGACGAGCGCCATCGCCGCGTCGTGGACGATCTTCTCCACCTCGGGGTCGGTTCCCGCGTACCCGAGCGTCGACGACCAGGCGACGCGCTTGCCGCGCAGCCGCGCCGTCGCCTCGCCGGAGGCGACGAGCTCCTCGAACGGTACGGGCGGCTTGGGCAACGAGGTCGGGTCGGTGAGCGTCGGGCCCGACGTCGCGTCGAGGTAGCGGGCGGCGTCGCGCACGCAGCGCACGATGGGCCCATGGACCGATGTCATCGAGGAGTTGAACGGCTCCGGGCCGACACCGAGGAGGCCGAATGTGGTCTTCATGCCGAACAGGCCGGAGTAGGACGACGGGATGCGAATCGATCCGCCGCCGTCGCTGCCGGTGCAGGCAGGGAACACGCCCGCCGCCACCGACGCCGCCGACCCCCCCGACGAGCCGCCGGGGGTGCGCTCGAGGTTCCACGGATTGCGCGTGACCCCGTGCAGCTTGCTGTTCGTGTAGCTGACGACGCCGTGCTCGGGAGCGGTCGTGAGCCCGAGGGGCACCGCGCCCGCTTCGCGCAGGCGCGCCACCTCGGTGCAGTCGAACTCGGCCACGGCACCCGCTTCGGCGTAGGGAACCGACGCGTTCGTGTCCGGCCAGCCCTGCACCTGCGCGAGCTCCTTGACCCCCATGGGGATCCCGGCGAAGGGGCCGGGATCCTCGCCGGCGGCGACGCGCCGGTCGACCCGCTCGGCGTCCGTTCGCGCCCGCTCGGTGTCGAGGAAGCACACCGCGTTGAGCTTGGGGTTCAGCTGCTCGATGCGCGCCAGCGAGAGGTCGAGCAGCGTGTTGGCTTCGAGAACGCCCGCCCGGACCCGGTCGGCGAGCTCCCACGCGTCGTGCTCCCAGAGTTCGGTCATGCGGGTGAGCCTAGCGACGGCGTCTTCTCAAGGCGTCCCCCGCGTGCACTGCGTGAGGCCGAGCTGGACGGCCACGGGATCGGTGGTGGCGTCGATCTGCGCCTGCTTGGCCGAGAAGCTCGCCAGGGTCGCGGGATCCTGCGTGGCGGCGACGGCGTCGGCGTACTGGTCCTCGAGATCAGCGCGCTTGCGCCAAGCGTCGAGCACCTGGTCGACCTGGTCCTGCTCGGACTCGGGCGGCACCAGCGCGTCGACGCGCCGGATCAGGTCGCGGTCGACCGTTGCGGCGACGTGGATCTTCTGGGCGTCGGCTGCGCCCGACGGGCTCGGTGGCAACTGCTGGAGCTGCGCGTACTCACCTTATTGGCGCCGTCGCGAGCTCCGGCTCTGCGGCAAGGGTCGGCAAAGCCGCCGTTGCCGCGGATGTTAATTTCGCCGTCGATGCGCACTGCGAGCGCGGTCTGGCGCTCGTCGCCCGAGCTCGTCCTCGCGCTCGACGAGCACTTCGGGCCGCCCGTCGACAGCTACGTGAACGGTTCGCAGACGTGGCTCCTCGACAACGGTCCGGGTGGCGTCACCTTGGAGTGGCGGTTGCACCCGGTGGCCGCCTACCGCCCGCCGGCGGGGCTGTCGCACTACGACCTCTGGGAGCGCGTGGTCGCCCAGCTGCGCGCCGGTGGCGATCCCGGCGCGCTCGCCCTCGGCGAGGAGCGCCGCGCCGTCGACTCGCTGTGGGAAGGGTTGGAGGCGTTCGCCGCCTACGGCGACGAGGTCGAGCCGGCCACGCTCACCCAGGGCGCGTCGGCGGCGATCGGCCGGGCGCCGGACGCGGCCGGGCTCGTCGACCACGACCGCATCGGCGACGCGTGGGAGCACGCACGCGGCGAGGTGTCGATCGTCGGCCTGCTCCTGGAGGAGCTCCGCGTCTGAACCGCTGAAGGCTACGTAGCCTGACAAGATCGCGGCATGAACCGCGACGAGCTGGCACGGACGATCTACAAGCGGACCCACCTCACCGGCTCGTTCCGGTTGCGTTCCGGCGCGATGAGCGCCGAGTACTTCGACAAGTACCTGTTCGAGTCCGACCCGTGGCTGCTGCGCGAGATCGGCGAGGCGCTCGTGCCGCTCGTCCCGCCCGCGAGCGAGGCGCTCGCCGGCCTCGAGCTCGGCGGTGTGCCACTGGCGACGATGTTGTCGCAGCTGACGGGCCTGCCGGCGTTGTTCGTGCGCAAGGAGGCGAAGACGTACGGGACGTGCCGCTTGGCCGAGGGCGGCGAGCTCGACGGGCGACGCCTCACTGTGGTCGAGGACGTCGTGACGTCGGGCGGCCAGATCGTCACGTCGTGCGGCGACCTGCGGGAGCGAGGTGCGGTCGTCGAGCACGCGGTGTGTGTCATCGACCGCGAGGCGGGTGGGGCGAAGAACCTCGCCGACATCGACGTCGAGCTGCGGGCGCTCTACACGATGAGCGAGCTGGAGCGCGCCGGCTGACCGGTTCTCAGGGCTCGCGCCAGGGCGGGGTGCGGGGAGCGTCGAAGTCGGCGGGGCGGGTCTCACCGTTGATGGCGGCAAAGGCGGTGTCGACCCACCGGGCGCCGCCGGCGAGCGGCTCGGGCAGCGCGTCCCGGGCGAAGAAGCCGACGCGGCGGGTCTCGAGCGGGTGGCCGCGCAACTCGCCGCCGAGCATGCGGCAGTGGAACACCAACGAGTACAGGGGAACGCGCGCGAAGCCGAGGCGGAGGCCGTCGAACACGGCGATGAGCGAGACCGGCGCGACCTCGATGCCGGTCTCCTCGTACACCTCCTTCACCGCCACCTCCGACGGCGAGTATCCGACGTCGGCCCAGCCGACCGGGTACAGCCACACCCCCGAGTCGGAGCGCTGGGTGAGCAGGATCTCGCTCGCTTCGTTGCCGACCACGGCGGCGACGGCGACCTTCGGCGTCACGTAGCCGGCGACACCCTCGCCCACCGACGCCAGCCACTC
>DATFXK010000236.1:0-6149 GCA_035316005.1 Acidimicrobiia bacterium
CCCGCCGCACCCGCTCGGGCGAGATCTCGTCGTACTCGGGGCTCGGACAGACCGCGCCCGTGCTGGCGCTGCTGATGTCGGCGTTCCTGTTCGCCCTCGCCGGGATCCCGCCCCTGGCGGGCTGGTTCGCCAAGTTCGTGATGTTCCGCGCCATCTTCAACGCCGGTACCCCCGCCGCGTACACGCTCGGGGTGATCGCCGCCGTGAACTCGGTGATCGCGCTCTTCTATTACGCCGGTGTGGTTCGCCGCATGTGGTTCCGCGACCCGTCCGAGGCCGGCGTCGAGCAGGTCCCGGCGCGCACGCCGCCTGCCCTCGGCATCGCGCTGACGATCTCGGCCGCGGTCGTCGTCGTGGTCGGGATCTATCCGCAGCTGTTCGCCCGCATCGGCGAGGTCGCCTTCCCGGGCTGACGCCTCGGAGGCGTGCGTGGCTGCTCCCGCCGAGCGCATCGCGGAGCGCATCCGGCGCGAGGGGCCGGTCCCCTTCGACCGGTACGTCGACATCGCCCTGTACGACGAGGACGGCGGCTTCTTCGCCCGCGGCGGCGGCGCCGGGCGGGCCGGGCGCGACTTCGTGACGAGCCCCGAGGTCGGCACCCTGTTCGGCGCCCTCGTGGCGCGCTTCCTCGACCGCTCGTGGATCGATCTCGGCCGGCCGGACCCGTTCGTCATGGTCGACGCCGGCGCCGGGCGCGGCCGTCTCGTTGCCGACGTCCTCCGGGCGCGACCGGAGTGTGCACCTGCGCTGCGCTCCGTGCTCGTGGAACGCGCGGCGGTCCTGCACGCCGCGCAGCCCGAGCTGCTCACGCTGGAGCCCGCGGACCGCGCCTTCGGGCCCGCGGTCCGGGACGAGCCCGACGAGGCGCCCCGACCGATCGAGGGCATCGGCCCGATCGTCACCTCGCTCCAGGAGATGCCCGCGCTCGAGCTCCCCGCCGGGGTCGTGATCGCGAACGAGCTGCTCGACAACCTGCCGTTCCGCATCGTGGAGCGCGCCGGTGGCGCGTGGAGCGAGGTGCGGGTCGGGAACGAGGAGGGCAGGTTCGTCGAGGTCGTCGTGCCGGCGTCACTCGAGGTGGCGGCGGCGGCCGACGAGGTGGCGGCGGGCGTCGCGGTGCCGGACGGGGCGCGCCTGCCCGTTCCGACGGCTACGGTCGACTGGTTGACCGAGTGCGGTCATGTGCTGCGGCGCGGCTTCCTCGTCGTCGTCGACTACGCGGATTCGGCGGCGTCCCTGGCCACCCGGCCGCAGCACGAGTGGCTTCGTACGTACCGCGCCCACCAGCGCGGTGGCTCACCCCTCGACGCGCCGGGAAGTCAGGACATCACCGCGACGGTCCCGGAGGAGCATCTCGTCGCCCACGCGACCCGTGCCCGGTTCCGGCTCGTCGAGCACGTCGCGCAAGCCGAGTGGCTCGCCGGTCTCGGGATCGACGGCCTCGTCGACGACGCCCGCGGCCTGTGGCGCGAACGCGCCGCCGTCGGAGACCTCGAGGCGCTGGTCGCCCGCAGCCGCGTGAGCGAGGCCGCCGCCCTCACCGACCCGTCCGGGCTCGGCACCCACGCCGTGTTCGTGTTCGCGAAGGGCTAGGCGCCCGCGGGCACGAGACGCCACCGACCGGGCTCGTCGGCCGGCACGATCGTGCCGGCGCCCGGGCTCGCCCAGAGCGGGCCGATGACGAGCGTGTTCTCGCCGGCCGCGCGTTCCAGCAGAGCCCGCCGCGTCTTCGCCGCCAGCTCGATGTCCTCGTCGAGCCCGGCGCGGGGCTCGGGCGCGAAGACCTGGGCCGGATGGAGGAACAGGTGGCCGACGACGACCGCATCGTGACCCTCGGGCCCGATGCGCACGAACCGGTGGCCGGCCGAGTGGCCGGGAGCCGGCTCGGTCGCGACCTCGCCCACGACGGGCCCTTCGGTCTCGTCGACCAGGCCTTCGTCGAGCAGCACCTCGTACGGCTCCGCGCCCGGGAGCCGTCCCGCTCGCAGGGCCGCGATCTCCTCCGAGGCGATCACATACTTCGCGTTGGGGAAGGTGGGCTCCTCTCCGCGGCTCGTCGGGCGGGTGTTGACTCCCACGCCGTCGATGTGGGTGTCGATCACGACGTCGACGGAGTCCGGAGGGAACCCGGCCTCGGCGAGGCGGTCGCACAGCCGGTCGATGCGGGCGCCGGCCTCCGGCGTCGTCCGGTCGGTGTCCGTGAACACGAGCCACGGGTCGACCACGACCCGCGCGCCGGGCGTCTCGATCGCGAGCGCCGACGACCCGACTCGCAGCTCGAACGCGTCGGTCACGAACCTCGGGTGCAGCCACGATGCCTGCGAACGCAGCACCGCCGCCGTCGCGTCGTCCTGCGGCACCACGAGTTCGAAGTCCTCGTCGGCAACACGCGTGATCGTCGTGTCGCCGACCCGCCACCGGAGCACCCGCGCAACCTACCCGTCGCCCGGCCGGCGCCCCGACCGAGATGCGGAGCCCGGCGCGCGGCGGGGGGAGCACCGCGCGCCGGCTCGCATCAGCTCGGCTCCTGGAGGATGCCGATGCGGTGGCCCTCCGGGTCGGTGACCATCGCGATCGTCGGTCCGTCCGGGGTCGTCGGCGTCGGCGGCTGGACCACCTTGGCGCCGAGCTTCTCGGCTTGCCGGAGCCGGGCCTCGAGGTCCGGGACCTGCACGTAGAACGACACGTACTCGGTGTCGGCCCCGCCGAAGATCCCGCCCGGGACCCCGCCCTCGCCGCCGGTCTCGACCATGCCGTAGCCGATGGGGTTGTCGGCGTTGACCTTCCAGTGGAAGAGCTCGCTGTAGAACTTCGAAAGGGTGTCGAGGTCACGCCCGGCGACCTCGAACCACACCACCGGTGCACCCATCTCGATTCCTCCTCGTTCGGATCTGTCTCTGACGGTCTGTCTGAGACAGCGTGCGACGGGGCGGCGACAACCCCCTGTCGGGTATTCCGCCGGAGTGACGTGACGTCGGGCGCAGATAGCCTGACCCGGGCAGTCGGTGACGAAGGGGGAGCGATGCCGGAAGCCACCATCGAAGCGCTGCTCGCAGAGGGCCGGACGTTCCCGCCGCCGCCCGAGTTCAAGAAGACGGCGCTCGTCACCGACGCCGAGATCTACGACGAGGCGGAGCGGGACCTCGAGGGCTTCTGGGCCCGCCAGGCCGCCGACCTCCTCGACTGGAGCGAGGAGTGGCACACGATCCTCGAGTGGGACCTGCCCTTCGCCAAGTGGTTCGTCGGCGGGAAGCTCAACGTCAGCGAGAACTGCCTCGACCGCCACGTCGCCGCCGGGCACGGCGAGCAGGTCGCGTACCACTGGGAGGGCGAGCCGGGCGACACCCGCACGATCACGTACGCACAGCTCCTCGAGGAGGTGCAGCGCGTCGCCAATGCCCTCAAGTCCCTCGGAGTCGAGAAGGGCGACCGGGTCAACATCTACCTCGGGATGGTCCCGGAGCTGCCGATCGCCATGCTCGCCTGCGCGCGCATCGGTGCCCCGCACTCGGTGGTCTTCGGCGGGTTCTCGGCGGAGTCGCTGCGCGACCGCATCAACGACGCCGAGGCCCGTCTGCTCATCACCGCCGACGGCGCCTGGCGCCGGGGTCAGGTCGTCCCGCTCAAGCACAGCGCCGACACCGCCATGGCCGAGACCCCGTCCATCGAGCGCTGCCTCGTCCTGCGCCGCACCGGCCAGGACGTGCCGATGCAGGACGGCCGGGACATCTGGTGGGACGACCTCGTGCCGGGCCAGTCCGCCGACTGCCCGCCCGAGCCGATGGACTCGGAGGACCTTCTCTATCTCCTCTACACGAGCGGGACCACGGCGAAGCCCAAGGGGATCATGCACACGACGGGCGGGTACCTCACCCAGGTCGCGTGGACGCACCGGTACGTCTTCGACATCAAGCCCGAGACCGACGTCTACTGGTGCGCAGCCGACGTCGGTTGGGTGACCGGGCACTCGTACATCGTCTACGGGCCCCTGGCGAACCGGACGACCAGCGTGATGTACGAGGGCACGCCCGACTACCCCGACAAGGACAGGCTGTGGTCGATCGTCGAGCGGTACGGCGTGACGATCCTGTACACCGCGCCCACCGCCATCCGCAGCTTCATGAAATGGGGCACCGAATACCCCGACAAGCACGACATGTCGTCGCTCCGACTGCTCGGCAGCGTCGGCGAGCCCATCAACCCCGAGGCGTGGGTCTGGTACTGGCAGGAGATCGGGGGCGGACGGTGCCCGGTGGTCGACACGTGGTGGCAGACCGAGACGGGCGCCATCCTCATCAGCCCGCTGCCCGGCGCCACGACGCTGAAGCCAGGGAGCGCGACGTTCCCGCTCCCCGCTGTCGGCGCGGACGTCGTCGACGACCAGGGCAACTCGGTGCCCATTCCGGGTGGTGGCTACCTCGCGATCACGCATCCTTGGCCGTCGATGCTGCGCGGCATCTGGGGTGACCCGGACCGGTACCGCGACACTTACTGGAGCCGGTTCCCCGGGAAGTACTTCGCCGGTGACGGTGCCAAGCGCGACGAAGAGGGGTACTACTGGCTGCTCGGCCGGGTCGACGACGTCATGCTCGTCAGCGGGCACAACATCTCGACCGCCGAGGTCGAGCACGCTCTCGTCGGCAACACGATGGTCGCCGAAGCTGCCGTGATCGGACGGACCGACGCGACCACCGGTCAGTCGATCAGCGCCTTCGTGATCCTCCGCTCCGGCTACGAGCCCAGCGACGAACGCGCCGCCCAGCTGCGTGAGCACGTGGCCGACACGATCGGACCGATCGCCAAGCCGAAGACGGTGCTGTTCACCGAGGAGCTGCCGAAGACGCGGTCGGGCAAGATCATGCGCCGGCTGCTGCGCAACGTCGCCGAGGACGAGCAGCTCGGCGACACGACCACCCTCGCCGACCCGACCGTGGTGGAGGGGATCAAGGACCGCTACCTCACGACCGAGGGCGCCGGCGACGAGGAGTGAGTCCCCCGTATCCGGAGCACTGGACATGGCGCGACGGACCGGTCCCGGCCGGTGCGGCCGTGGTCGTCGACCTCGACGGCGTGCTCTCCGACGCCGCCAGCAGGCAGCACTACCTCGAGGCGCCCCGGCGGGACTGGCGCGCATTCTTCGACGCGTGCGGTGACGACCCGGTCATCGAGGAGGTCAAGGTGCTCCTGGACCTGCTCGACCCGGCGCTGGCGATCATCCTGCTCACGGCGCGACCGGAGCGCGTCCACGAGCTCACGGAGGCGTGGCTCGAGCGGTACAAGATCCGGTGGGACGTGCTCGTGATGCGGCCCTGGGGCGACTACGAGGTGTCGCGCGACTTCAAGCGCTTCTCGGTCGAGGAGTTCCGCCGGTACGGCTACGACCTCCGCCTCGCGATCGAGGACGACCGCCGCAACGTCGAGATGTTCCGGGCCGAGGGCATTCCCTGCATCTACTTCCACTCCGGCTACTACGACTGACGCGGCGACCGCAGCGGAGGTTGTGGCCGTTCTGGCCGCGTCCCCGATCGAGAACGGGCAATGTGTGTGCCGTTCGCAATGGCATGCGCCGCCGGGCGATGAATCTGCACGTGGTCGGAGTCGGAACTGGTGCATCCATCACCAGGAAGAGGAGGAAACCATGGGCAAGCTCGTCGTGACCGAGTTCGTGACGCTGGACGGGGTGGCACAGGCGCCCGGAGGGCCCGACGAGGACCGCGACAGCGGCTTCGCGCACGGCGGATGGCAGGCGCCACTGATGGACCAGGAGTCCGACAACGTCTTCGAACAAGCGAAGAGCATGGACGCCTTGCTCCTCGGCCGAAGGACCTACGAGATCTTCGCCAACTACTGGCCGACCGCTCCGGAGGAGATCCCGTTCACCAGCCTGCTCAACGCTGTCCCCAAGTACGTGGCCAGCCGCACGCTCGCCGACCCTCTGGACTGGCGGGGCTCGACCGTTGTCAGCGAGTCCATCGCCGAGGGCGTCACCTCTCTCAAGGAGCGCCACGATGAACTCCACGTCATTGGCAGCCTCGACCTGGTGCAGTCACTGCTGCGCTTCGGCCTTGTCGATCGGCTGGACCTGTGGGTGTACCCGCTGCTGCTGGGCAGCGGTAAGCAGGTGTTCGGCGACGGGACAGTGCCCACCG
>DATFXK010000237.1:0-2477 GCA_035316005.1 Acidimicrobiia bacterium
GCCGGTCCCGATCGCGATCGACGTGGGCGACCCGGGTGGCGTCAGCTGGACGAAGCGCAGCTCGTCGCTCACCTGATGGTCGTGGTCGGCGTTGAAGCCGGCCTTCTCGGTGTAGAAGGCCTTGGCGCGGTCCACGTCCGACACGGGCACCGACACGAGCTCGAGTCGCCAGTCCATGCGGCGCAATCTAGCGAGCTGCGCGCAGCCGGTCGGCCCGTGACTCCAGGTAGCGCCGCTCCGGGATGCTCGTGGTCAGCTGGGCCGCCTCCTGGTAGCCGGCGCGCGCGCCGGCGCGGTTCCCCGCCATCTCCGTCAGGTGGGCGCGGACGGCGGCGAGGCGGTATTGGCGCGCCATCCGCTCGTCGGCGTCGAGGGTCGCGAGCAGCTCGAGCGCGGCCTCGGGGCCGTGCACCATCGCGACCGCGACGGCGCGGTTCAGCGTGACCATCGGGTTCGGTGCCAGCCGTTCGAGCAGGTCGTACAGCCCGAGGATCTGGCACCAGTCGGTGTCGGCGGCGGTGGCGGCCTCGTCGTGGACGGCTGCGATCGCGGCCTGGAGCTGGTACGGGCCGATCGGCGTGCGAGCCAGCGCGTCGGTCACGAGGGCGACGCCTTCCTTGATCGCGTCCTGGTCCCACCCGCCGCGGTCCTGCTCTTCCAGCGGGACGAGCGAGCCGTCGGGCCGCGTCCGCGCCGGGCGGCGGGCGTCCGTCAGGAGCATCAACGCCAAGAGCCCGGCGACTTCCCCGTCGTCGGGCAGCAGGCGCTCCACGACGCGAGTCAGCCGGATCGCGTCGGCGGTGAGGTCGGGGCGGTGCAGATGCGGGCCGGACGTGGCGGTGGAGCCCTCGTTGAACATCAGATAGAGCACGTGCAGCACGACGCCCAGCCGGTCGGCCCGCTCGGGGCCTGCTGGCGGCTCGAACGCCGCGCCGGCCTCTCTGATGCGCTGCTTCGCCCGGCTGATGCGCTGCGCCATCGTCGCCTCGGGCACGAGGAACGCGTTCGCGATCTGGGCCGTGCTGAGCCCGCCGACGGCGCGCAACGTGAGCGCGAGCTGCGACGGGGGCGACAGCGCCGGATGGCAGCAGAGGAAGAGGAGCGTCAGCGTGTCGTCCTCGTCGGGCACGGCGGCGTCGTCGCGGGACCAGAGCGCGGCGACCGCGCTCTCCCGCTGGCGGCGGGCGCCGTCGCTGCGCAGCTGGTCGGTGACACGCCGGGACGCCACGGTGACGAGCCAGCCGCGGGGGTTGCGCGGCACCCCCTCGCCGGGCCACTGCACCGCGGCGGCCAGGAGCGCCTCCTGCACGGCGTCCTCGCACGCGTCGAAGTGCCCGTACCGGCGGACGAGCGCGCCGAGGACCTGCGGGGCGAGCTCGCGCAGGCGGTCCTCGACGGCCGGCGCCGCGCTCACATCTCCTCGCCCGCCGGCTCCATGATCGGCCGGACCTCCATGGCCCAGTAGCGCGCGTCGGGCCAGCGGGCGGCGATCTCGGTCGCCCGTTCGGGCGTCTCGCACTCGACGATGCAGTACCCGGCGAGCTGTTCCTTCGATTCGACGAACGGACCGTCGGTGACGGCCGGGACACCGTCCCGCACGCGCACCGTCTTCGTCTGCGACGAGTCGGCCAACCCTTCCCCGCCGACGAATTCCCCGGACCGGGTGAGCTCCTCCACGAGCGCGTCGACCTCTCCGAACACCCGATTCCGCTCCTCCTCGGAGAGGTTCTCCCACGCCGCCGGGTTCTGGTAGATGAGCAACATGTACTTCACGTCGGCCCTCCTCACGTTCCGACGCCCGCCACGGGCGTCTCTCATCGGGTAGGTCGAAACGAACGGGCGGTTCTCGACATCGAGGGTCAGGGCACGCGTCGCCCGACGAGTGCCACCAGCCCGGCCGGGAGCTCCTCGTCGCCGAATGAGCGCTCGACGCTGACCTCGACGCGGTAGGGGGCGAGCAGGTCGGGGACACGTCCCGTGTCGATCAGGACGTTGTCATGGTGCTCGTCGTCGCGGCGCCACGATCCGTCGTCGTTGCGGACGAAGATCGTCATGTCGCGCACGAAGCGATCCGGCGTCGGGATCGAGTACTCCGTGATGATCGCCCAGTCGTCGCCGACACGGCCCGAGGTCGACCAGTCCCGGCGGGCCGCGCCCCATTCGAGGTCGCAGATGTCGATGGCCAGCACCCCGCCGGGGCGCAGCGCCTGCCCGACGGCGACGAGCGCGCGGTCGACGGCGACCTCGTCCGGCAGGTAGCTCAGGGCGTGGCCGACGCCGACGATCGCGTCGGCGGGCGGGAGAGGGTCGTCCGGCAGCGCCACGCGGCGGACGTCCTCGGCGTCCGGCGCCACTTCCCTCGCCAGGTCGAGCATGGCCGGCGACGCGTCCGTGGCCACGACACGGTGGCCGGCATCGAGAAGGTGCCTGGTGAGGAGGCCGCTGCCGCAGCCGATCTCGACCACGAGCCCGTCCCG
>DATFXK010000238.1:0-4447 GCA_035316005.1 Acidimicrobiia bacterium
AGGCGACGCACGCATCATGCTCGCACCCTCGCTAGGGTGCGCGCCCATGACGACGACACCCCCGCCGCCTCCTCCTCCTCCGCCGCCGGGCGCGCCACCCCCGCCGCCGCCCCCGCCCCAGCAGCCTCCTCCCCCGCAGCAACCGCCGCCGGCGCAGCAGCCGGGTGGACCGGTGCCGGCCGCGACGCCGGTCGAGCGGTTCGGGTTCGTGTACAACGCCCGCGCCCAGACCGACTACTACTTCGAGAACCTGGGGATGGTGATCTTCCTCATCATCATCACGTGCGGAATCTTCGGCTTCTACGTCTTCTACCAACTCATGCGCCGCATGCGCGACCACAACCGCCGCCGCCTCGACCTGCTGGAGTCGGCGACGGAGATCGCGTGGCAGCGCGCCACCGAGCAGGGCGTGGCCGAGGAGCTGCGACCGAACTTCGAGCGCATCGCCACGAATCTCGCCGTCCTGCGCGGGTTGACGACCGAGTTCCGCGATCCCGGCATCTGGGTGCTGATCGCCGTCCTCACGTCGATCGCCTACTTCGTCGGGTTCGTGTTCCTCGACGGCGACCTCATCAAGCACGACCAGGCCGAGGGCGCGGTCGAAGCCGAGTTGAGCGCGGTCTTCGCCCGCCTGGGCCAGAACGTTCCCGCACCCGACCCGGCCCGGCAGAAGGGCAAGCAGAACTACGCCGGCCGGATCGTCGCCAGCATCTTCTCGTGCGGCGTGTACTTCTACTGGTGGGAGTACAACATGATGGACGACGTCAACAAGCACTTCCTCTGGAACTGGCCGTGGGAGGACTCGCTCGCCGGCGCCGTGCAGGCGATCACGCCCCGGGCGGCGTAGCGGAATAGCCGGCGTCCCGCCGGCCTTGCACTGCGTATGACGCAGCGCTCCGTGGCGAAGGTCGTGCCCGCCACCCGGACCGTCGAAGGCGGCGGGTTCGTGGTGCGGCGGACGTTCCCGTCCGCCCGCCTCGACATGGTCGACCCGTTCCTGCTCCTCGACCACATGGGCCCGTCGGACTACGCGCCCGGCGAGGCCGTCGGCGCGCCCGACCATCCCCACCGCGGCTTCGAGACCGTCACCTACATGCTCGAGGGCGCCTTCGAGCACCGGGACTCGAGCGGCGGTGGCGGGTACCTCGGCCCCGGCGACGTGCAGTGGATGACCGCCGGCGCCGGCATCGTCCACTCCGAGGAGCCCGCCGAGCGCATCCGCCGCGACGGCGGTCGGGTCCACGGCCTGCAGTTGTGGGTGAACCTGCCCCGCGCCGACAAGATGTCGCCGCCCCGCTATCAGGAGATCAAGGCGGACGAGATCCCCGTGACCGAGCCGGCGCCGGGCGCGCGGGTGAAGGTCGTCGCCGGCGACGTGTTGGGCGTGCGCGGTCCCGTCGCGGTGCACAGCCCGATCGTGTACCTGCACGCGAAGCTGCAAGCGGGCGCCGCCATCGACGTGCCCGTCCCCAACGGGCACCAGGCGTTCGCCTATGTCATCTCGGGTCGGGGGCAGTTCGGCGCCGACGAGACCGAGGCGTCCGAATCCCAGCTCGTGCTCTTCGCAGGTGAGGAGGGCGACGTGCACCTCGCCGGGGCGGACGATCTCGAAGGCCCACTCGACGCGCTCGTGATCTCGGGCGTGCCGCTTCGTGAGCCGGTTGCGCGCTACGGCCCGTTCGTGATGAACACACGCGCCGAGCTCGTCCAGGCGGTCGACGACTACCAGTCCGGCGCGATGGGGCGGATCGCGGCGACGTCGTAACCGCGCGCGTCAGGACGGCGCGTCGATCTCCGTGAGCTCGGGGCTCCAGCCGAGCCGCTCCGCGCTCGCCTCGTACGTGCTCTGGAGGAAGTCCAACAGCGCCCGTCTCGGGTCGGGTGCGGCGCGCGCGGCGTCGTACGGGAAGACGAACTCGCCCAGCTCGTCGTTCCACGCCGCGCCGGCGGGACGGATCGACGCCTGCTCGATGCCTTCGGGCTTCGGGTATCCGTAGGCGAAGAACGCCGGGCTCGGGAACTGCGGATGCCCGGGCCAGAAGCCGCCGCAGATCTGCTCGGCGTCGCCGCCGTAGCGCGTGATGGTGTCGGCGTCGGCCGGCGGCGTCACCGGACGTCCCGAGAAGCGGGTCACGACGAGGTCGAAGCTGCCCCAGAAGAACTGCGCCGGCGGGGTCTTGCCCCGGAACCGGCTGCGATGCTGCTTGAGGACGACGTCGGCCGCCGACAACACGCGGAAGAAGCGGTTCACCTGCGCCGGCTCGTACGAGTGGTGCGCGCGGTCCTCCGCGAACGGGATCGGGTCGGGAACCTCGGACGGGCCGGGCGAGATGGTGACGTCGAGCCCGAGGCCGCGCAGCGCGTCCATGACCGCGGCGTAGAAGTCGGCGACCGCCTGGGCGCGCAACGGCAGCCGGTCGACGCCGCCGTCGCTCGCCCGCAGCACGAGCTGGTGGTCGACGAAGTCGAACTCGGCGTCGAAGGTGCGCAGCCCGAGCGGCACCGGCGAGGTCGTCAGCCCTCGCGCGGTCACGTACAGCGGCACGTTCGCCCACTCGGGCTCGAACGGCGAGAGGGCGAGTCGTAGCTTGCCGACGATCTGCGTGTACATGTGCAGCGTGTCGCGGGTCGAACGCCAGTCGTCGTAGGCCAGCGCGGGCCACTCGTCCACGTCCTCACCCTCGCGCGCCGGAGCGTGCTGCGCTCGGGCTGAGGTTCGTGCCGGCGGTCACGGGGTCGCGTTCAGCGCGATGCCGAGCACCGCCACCGCGGCGATGAACGACACCCACGGGCGTGAACGTCGCACCCTGCCCATGCCGCCTTGTCGCCCCCCATCGGCCGACGCGGGAGCCCGCGAAGGAGCTCACCTCCCTGGGGTTATCGGCACCGAAATGCCCGTGCTTGAGGGGTTTCGGGCGCCTCGGGGCCTAGAACAGCTCGTCGGCCTCGTGGGCGGCGACGTCGCCTTCGAGCTCGTCCTCGCCGGCGCCGGCGGCGGGGGCACCGCCGATCTCACTCTCGAACGCCTCGAGGTCGGTGACGATTCGGTTGACGTCCTCCTGAGCCCGGGCGATGCGGGTGCGGCACAGCTTGATGAGCTCGGCGGCCCGGCGGACGCGCTCGGCGAGCACGTCGACGTCGAGGTGGTCGCCCTCGAGCTCGTCGAGGATCCCCTCGAGCTCGGTCATGGCCTCGGCGTAGCCCAGGTCGTCGCCGCCGTCGGTGTCGCCGCTCGGTGTGCTCATGACTCGCGCGTGTCTACCTCGTGCACGACGGCAGCCGCGGTTCCGTCGGCGAACTCGGTGACGAGCCGGTCTCCCGTGCTGAGGGCGGCGGCTCGCTTCACCACCCGGCCGTCCCGGTCGCGGGTGATCGTGTAACCCCGTTCCAGCACGCGCGCCGGGTCGAGGGCGCGCAGGCGGGCCTCGCTCGCGTCGAGGCGTCGGTCCTCGGCCCGGGCGAGCCGGCCGCCGGCGGCCGACAGCACACGCTGGCTCCCGTCGAGGGTGGCGACGGCCTGCTTGACCGCCCGCGTGCCGAGCTCCTCGGCCCGGCCCCGGTGACGCTCGACGACGGCGACCTCGCGGGCCAGCGCCGCCGGCGGACCGCGGCGGGAGCGCCGGGCGCAGTCGCGCAGCTCCCGCAAAGCGAGCGCGCAACTCGAGCGGGCGTGGTGCACGACGCCGCGCGACACGTCGTCGAGGCGGTGGACGAACTCCATCACCTGCTCGACGAGCACCTGCGCGCACGCGGTCGGCGTCTTGCTGGCGGTGTGCGCGACCTCGTCGGCGACGGAACGGTCGACCTCGTGCCCGATCCCCGTGAGCACCGGGAGAGGCATGGCGGCGATCGCGCGCGCGACGTCGTCGGTGTCGAAGGGTGCCAGGTCGGCACGCGACCCGCCGCCCCGGACGATCACGACGGCGTCGAACGCGTCGGCCCTGCGGGCGAGTCTTCGCATCGCCCACACGATGCGGCGGGGCGCGTTGGCCCCCTGCACGCGCACGTCGCACACGCCGACCCGGAAGGCGAAGCCGCTGGCGTCGAGCTCGTCGAGGAAGTCGTGGTAGGCGGCGCTGGCGGCGCTCGTCACGAGCCCGATGCGCAGTGGCACGGGCGGCAGCTCGTGGACAGCGTTGGCGCGCAGCAGGCCTTCGGCCTCGAGCTGGCGGAGCACGCGGTCGCGGTTGGCGGCGAGCGCGCCGGCGGTGAACACGGGGTCGATGCCGGTCATGATCAGCTGCAGCCGCCCCGTCGGCGGGTACACGTCGATGTGGCCCTTCACGCGCACCTCGACGTCGTCGGCGAGCTCGATGCCGGGCACCTTGCGCAGGGCGGCGTCCACGGTCACGAGGTGGCTGCGGAACAGCGCCACGTCGAGCGCCGCCTGCACGCGGTTGCGGCGCTCGTCCTTCTCGACGAGCTGGAAGTAGATGTGCCCGGGCCG
>DATFXK010000239.1:0-2571 GCA_035316005.1 Acidimicrobiia bacterium
ATCTCGCGGGTGCGCTGGGGGCGTTGAGCGAGGACCTGCGCGACGCACGTCGAGAGGACTTGCGCCGCGTCGCGACGAAGCGCCGTGCAGCGATGCTCGTGCCGACCATCGCCATCCTCGCTCCGATCATGCTCTTGTTCATTGCGGCTCCGCTTCCTTCGGTCATCTTCGGGAGCCGCTGATCGACACGGTTCGTGCACGTAACGACGAAAGGGGACCACGGGTGGGTCCGACATGGTGGTGGTGGAGCCTGGTCGCACGGCTGAGGTCGGCGACCGGCTCAGAAGAAGGGATGACGACCGCCGAGCTGCTGGGCAACGCGGCGCTCGGCATCGCGGCGCTCGTCGCGATCTGGGCCGTCCTCCAAGCCTTGGGCCTCGACATCGTGAACTGGATCCGGGGGCAGCTGGGGGTCTGAGCGTGCCGCGCGGTGCCGCGCCATCCGGTGAGGAGGGCATGACGACCGTGCAATACGTCGCCGCGACCGCGTTCTCGCTCATCGTCTTCGTGATGATGGCGAACTTCATCGTGTTCCTGTATGCCCGCGGCGTCGTGCGAGCGGCTGTGGACGAAGGTGCCCGTGCCGGGAGTCGTTTCGGTGCCACCACCGACGAGTGCGATTCACGAGCCCGTGACGTGCTCGGCGACCTGCTGGCAGGGCGGCTCGGAGACGACGTCAGCGTCCGGTGCGAGAACAACGAGGACGAGATGCACGCCCGCGCTCACGTGACGCTTCACGGATGGCTGCCCCTCCTCGTCCCGGACTGGAGCTTCACGCTCGACGCCCGGTCGGTGAAGGAGCACCCGTGAAGGTGCTGGCGAACGGAAGGGGCGAGCGCGGGTACGTTGCGGGCGAGCTGGCGATCGGCGTCGGTCTCCTCGTCTTCCCCGTCGCCCTGCTCGTGCTGACGCTTCCGACGTGGTCGGAGCGACAGACGACGGCGCGCTCCGTGGCGCGGGAGGTAGCGCGGGTGGTTGCCATTGCGGGTGTCTGCGATCGTCAACGCGCGCTCGACACGGGCGCGGACATGGCGCGCAACCTCGGCCTCCCGCCCGCTGACCTCGACATCCGGCTCGATTGTCTTCCCGGCGCCCGTCTCTCACGGAGCGACCGCGTCCGTGCTTCGGTGACGGTCGCCGTCCCCGCTGTCGACTTCCCTGGGATCGGCGGCGTCGGCGCCTGGAGTTGGACCGCACACCACAGCGAGCCGATCGACCAATACCGGAGCTTCGAGTGAGATGGCGCCAGGCGTGGCGAGCTCTCCGCGCGGAGTCGGGCACGACCACGCTTTGGATGCTCGGGCTCTGCCTGATGCTGCTCCTGCTCGGAGGGATCAGCCTCGATCTCTGGCGGGCCTTCTCCGAACGTCGATCCTTGGCAGCCGCCGCCGATGCGGCCGCCGTCGCCGGCGCGTCCGCGCTCGACGAGGCCGCGTATCGCGGCAGCGGGGCGGTTCGGCTCGTGCCGGCGGACGCGCGACGACGGGCGCTGGCGTCCCTCGCCGACCAACTCGACCGTCGTGCACTCCGCGACACCAGGGTCGAGGCGACCGAGGACGAGGTGACCGTCGTCGTCGGCGGGTCCGTGAATTTCTCCCTGCTCCAGATCGCCGCGCCCGGCGACGCATTCGCCATCACCGTCCGCGCCACGGCCCGTCCGCAGGCATCACCGTGATCCGTGACACGGTCTCGGCGAAAGTTGACACCTGTGTCAGAGAACGGGTAACTCAATACTTATGGCTGAGCAGACGCTGTTCTTCGACGACATCAAAGAGGGCGACACGGGCCCGGAGTTCTCCCACGAGCTCTCCCGGACCGACCTGGTGATGTACGCAGGGGCGTCGGGGGACTTCAACCCGATGCACCACGACGAGGTCAAGGCCAAGGACTCGGGGCTGCCCAGTGTGTTCGGGCACGGGATGTTCACGGCTGGGATCCTGGGCAAGGCGCTCACCGACTTCATCGGGGTCGGCAACCTGCGCGAGTACAAGGTGCGGTTCACCAAGCAGACCTGGCCGGGCGAGACCCTCACGACGAAGGTCACGGTGCAGAAGAAGTACGAGGAGCACGGCGAGCACCGCATCGACCTCGAGTGCTCGGTCGTGAACGAGAGCGGTGAGGCGAAGATCAGCGGCGTGGCGATCGCCGCGCTCCCGACCCGAGGCTGATGACCCCGGCCGGCCCGCGCTTCGACCTGCCGGCGCCCGATTCCGAGACCCAGCCGTTCTGGGACGCGGCCCGGAAGGGCACGCTCCTCATCCGCCATTGCCGCGACTGCGGTCGCTACCACTTCTATCCCCGGCCGTTTTGTCCCACGTGCTGGAGCACCGACGTCGAGTGGGCCGAAGCGAGCGGGCGGGCGACGCTCTACACCTGGTCGGTCGTGCGCCGCAACGACCTCCCGCCGTTCGGTGAGCGGGTTCCGTACGTGGCGGCCGTCGTCGATCTGGAAGAGGGCGCGCGCATGATGACCAACGTCGTCGACAGCGACTTCGACGCCCTCGAGATCGGGACGGCGCTCGAGGTCCTGTTCCAGGAGATCAGCGAGGACGTCACGATCCCCGTGTTCCG
>DATFXK010000240.1:0-6763 GCA_035316005.1 Acidimicrobiia bacterium
GCCAAGATCAGGGAGCGGCGGGCCTGAGCCCGCGACCCTGACAGGAGCATTGCGTGAGCGCCGAGGACCTCGAGCGGTACGAGACCGAGATCGAGCTCCAGCTCTACCGGGAGTACCGCGACGTCCTGCCGATGTTCTCCTATGTGGTGGAGACCGAGCGACGCTTCTATCTGACCAACCATGTCGCGCTCACCCCGCGCAGCGAGGGGGGCCAGACCTACTTCGAGCTGGAGCTCTCGGACGCGTGGGTGTGGGACATGTACCGGCCCGCCCGCTTCGTCGCCCACGTCCGGGTGGTCGAAGGCAACCGCGAGCGCGTGCAGGTCTTCCAGGGTGTCGTCATCCGGCGCAAGGGCAGCGGCAGCCGGGAGACCTTCACCGTGCGCAAGGTCAGCTTCGGCGTCGGCGTCGAGCGCACGTTCCCCGTCCACTCTCCGATCATCGCCCGCATCGAGGTGGTGAGCCGCGGCGACGTGCGCAGGGCGAAGCTGTACTACCTGCGCGACCGGGTCGGGAAGGCGGCCAAGATCAGGGAGCGGCGGGCCTGAGCCCGCGACCCTGACAGGAGCATTGCGTGAGCGCCGAGGACCTCGAGCGGTACGAGACCGAGATCGAGCTCCAGCTCTACAAGGAGTACCGCGACGTCCTGCCGATGTTCCAGTACGTCGTCGAGACGGAGCGGCGCTTCTACCTCACCAACGACGTCAAGATGGACGTGAAGAACGAGCAGGGCCGCGTCTACTTCGAGCTCAACCTCCAGGACGCGTGGGTGTGGGACATGTACCGGCCCGCTCGCTTCGTGGCCAACGTGCGGGTCGTGACGTTCAAGGACGTCAACGTCGAGGAGCTGGCCGGCAAGGACCTGTAGCGGTGCCCGACGCGGGCCCGCGCCGGCGGGTCGACCCTCGCCGCCGGCTCGGACTCGCCGGCGAGGACGCTGTGGCGCGCTGGTACGAAGCCGCCGGGTACGACGTGGTCGACCGCAACTGGCGCTGCCGGGACGGCGAGCTCGACCTAGTGGTGATCCGGGGCGACACCCTCGTGTTCTGCGAGGTGAAGACGCGTGCCAGCGCGAGGTTCGGCGCGCCGTTCGAAGCCGTTACCGCGACCAAGCAGCGCCGGTTGCGCAATCTCGCGCTCCGCTGGCTCGCCGAGCACGGGACACACCGCCGAACGTTGCGCTTCGACGTGGCGTCGGTGACGCGCACTTCGACCGACGAGCTCTCGATCGAGGTGCTCGAGGGCGCGTTCTAGCGCGAGTAGGGCGTCTGCGGACGCTCGAGCGCCTCGCCGTCGACGACGAGGTCGACGCGCTCGTTGTAGAAGCACAGCAGCCCTCGGACCCCCTCGGCCTGCGGGATCGGCGACTCGTAGCTCCACACAAGGTCGTCGTGCACCTCGTCGTCGAGGTGGACGGACCAGTACGACGCCTGGCCCTTGAACGGGCACGTCGTCTCGCTGGTCGTCGGGCGGAGCAGCTCGTCCCGCACGTGCTCACGGGGCAGGTAGTAGCGCGTCGGAAGGCCGGTCTCCTCGAGCAGCACGGGCCGGTCCGACTCGGCGACCTTCACGCCGTTGACGTGCACCTCCACGTGCACGTCGGCGGGTGTGACGGTGATGCGGTGTCCTTGGGTCATGGTGGTTGCAACCCCCGGTGGCGGACGGCATTCCATCCTGGCATCCCATCTGGCAGGTTGTCGGCGTGAACCGCACCGACCGGCTCTATGCGATCGTCGAGGTCCTGCGGGCGACGGCGCCGCGGGCGCGGGCGGCCCGGGAGCTCGCCGAGCGGTTCGAGGTGAGCGTGCGCACCATCGAGCGCGACATCTCCTCCCTGCAGCAGTCCGGCGTCCCCATCTGGGCGACGCCGGGCCCCGGCGGCGGATACTCCGTCGACCCGTCCATGAGCCTGCCGCCGCTGAACTTCAGCGCCGACGAGGCCACGGCGGTCGCGGTGGCGCTGGCGGCGAGCGGCCCGATCCCGTTCGGCGACGCGGCCCGGTCGGCGCTGCGCAAGCTCGTCGCGGCCATGTCGGCGACGAACCGGGACGGCGCACGCGAGCTCGTCGCGCGCATCCGCCTCTTGCAGCAGCGCGGTCACCTCGAGGCGACTCCGGTGATGCGCGCCGTCGAGACGGCCGTCGCCGAGCGCAAGGTGCTCGAGCTGGACTACGTCGACCGCTCCGGGCAGCAGACGGAACGACGGCAGGTGGAGCCGTACGGGCTCGCCGGCGGCCAGGATCACTGGTACCTCATGGCGTGGTGCCGGCTCCGGGGCGGCGGGCGTACGTTTCGCCTCGACCGCATGCAGGCGGCGCGGGTGACGGACGAGACGGCGCCGGAGCGAGAGTTGCACGAGGTCGCCGGGGACATCGTGTCCTTCGCGCGCGAGACGCGTCTCGAGGAGTGAGACCGCCCCGGGGTCAGCGGGGGAGCACAGCCCAGACGACCAGGGCCGCGACCACGACCAGAGCGGCGACGACGATGACGATGTCGGAGGAGCGCCGCACCTGCTTCCGGAACGGGTTGAAGCCCACGGGGCTACGGTAGCGGCCGGATGGAGACCCTCATCGTCGAACGCGCGGACGGCGTCGTCACCCTCACGCTGAACCGCCCCGAGAAGAAGAACGCCATCAACGGCCCGATGTGGCGCGAGCTCATCGACGTGTTCGACGAGGTCGCCGACACGCCGAGCGACCGCGTGCTCGTCATCACCGGCGCCGGCGACGGCTTCTGCTCCGGCGCCGATCTCGCGCCCGGCGACAACCCGGAACTCGCCACCCAGGACGGTGGCATCGGCTCCACGTTCCGGCAGATGCGCGTCGTCGGTCGTGCCGCGCTGCGCCTCCACGAGCTCCCGCAGCCGTCGATCGCGGCCGTCAACGGGGTGGCCGCCGGTGCGGGCCTGAACCTTGCGCTCGGCTGCGACCTCATCGTCGCCTCGGAGCGCGCCCGGTTCACGGAGATCTTCTCCAAGCGCGGGCTCAACGTCGACTTCGGCGGCTCGTGGGTGCTGCCGCGCCTCGTCGGCCTCCACAAGGCAAAGGAGCTCGTGTTCTTCGCCGACATCATCGACGCCGAAGAGGCCGAGCGCATCGGCATCGTGAACCGGGTCGTGCCCGCGGAGGAGCTCGACAAGGTGGTCGGGGAGTACGCGGCGCGTCTCGCGGCGCTGCCGCCGATCCAGCTCGCCGTTTCCAAGCGCCTCCTGAACCAGTCGTTCTCGGTGTCGATGGCCCAGGCGCTCGAGTTCGAGGACACCGCCCAGGCGATGAACTTCGCATCGAAGGACACCGCCGAGGCCATGGTCGCCTTCCTCCAGAAGCGCGAGCCGAAGTTCACGGGCGAGTAGCGAGTCGCTCACCGGGGCCACCACCAGCCCCGCCGGTGCTCGATCCACCCCTGCCGATCGAGAGCGCGCAACCCGACGGTGACGGCTTCGGGCGCGAGCCCGGTGCGGCTCACGAGCTGGTCGACACTGGCCGCTTCACCTCCGCACGCTTCGAGGATGCGCGCGCCGGCGGGGTCGGGCGTCGGCCGCGGTGGCGGCGCGCCCCAACCCCGGCGTGATCCGGGTGTCAGCCCGAGAGCCACGAGCACGTCGTCGGGATCGAGGAGGGGCTGGGCGCCGTCGGCCAGCAACGCGTTGCACCCCTCGGCCGACGGGTTCCGGCGCGAGCCCGGGACGACGAGGACCGGCCGGTCGTACTCGAGGCCGTAGTCGGCGGTGATGCGGGCGCCGCCCCGCAGCGTCGCCTCCACCACCACGACGACGTCGGCGAGCGCGGCGATGATGCGGTTGCGCACAGGGAACCGGTAGCGGTTGGCGCCGGCGCCGAACCCCGACTCGCTGAGCAGCACGCCGGCGTCGCGCACGCGATCGAACAGCACGACATGGCGGCGCGGGTACACGACGTCGAGGCCCGTCGCCACGACGCCGACCACGCCGCCACCGCCGTCGAGCGCGCCCTCGTGCGCGGCGCCGTCGATCCCGATGGCAAGGCCGCTCACGACGGTCACACCGCGGCGGGCGAGGAACGCTCCCAGCTCGCGCGCGTCGGCGAGACCGTGCACCGACGCCGAGCGCGTGCCGACGATCGCGACGCGCGGCCGCTGCAAGGCGTCGGGTGCCTTTCCTTCGACGAGTAGGACCGCCGGCCGGTCGGGCACGTCTTCCGCGATCGGATAGCCGGTATGGCCGTCCCGGACCACGGCCGTGCCGCGCCGCGCGATCTCCGGGGCGAGGTCGAGCACGCGCGCCGCCCGTGCCCATCTTCGGACGAGCTCGTCCCGCTCGTGTGCACGCACGAGCCGAACGTCGTGTGACAGTGCCATCCCGGCCTTGCCGTCGCGGACGGCGGCGAGCGCGGCGCCGGGATCAGGCCATCGATCCAGGACGGCGCGCAATCGGCGCGGTCCCATGTTGGGGAGGCAGACGAGTGTGGCCGCGGCGACGTCGGCCGCCTCGGGGCGCGCCCGACCGGTGGTCACGGCACGTCCTCCCGCAGCGAAGCCGCCAGCGTGACGTGCCGCTCGTCCACCTCGGGCGCGCCCTCGAGGTCGGCGAGGGTGCGTGCCACCCGCCGCACCCTGGCCGCGCCCCGCCCGGTGAGCGCGTCGTGGCCGATCGCCCACCGCCACGCCTCCTCGCCCTCGGGCGTCAACGGGATCACGTCGGTCAGCGCGCCGGCGGGGACCTTGGCGTTCCGCAGCCACGGCCGTGAGGCGTAGCGCCGGTGCTGCCGGGCGACGGCCTCGACGACGCGGGCGCGCACTGTCGACGAGGGCTCGCCGGGCCCGTCCTCCGACTCCGGGCGGTGCACTTCGAGGCGCAGGTCGAAGCGGTCGAGCAACGGCGCCGACAGCCGGCGGCGGTAGCGGGCGCGTTGCATCTCGGTGCACTCGCAGCTCGGGCCGCCCCGTCCGCACGGGCACGGGTTCGAGCACGCGATGAGCAGGAAGTCCGACGGGAACACGACCGACATCGCTTGGCGTGAGATCCGCACCACGTGCTCCTCGATCGGCTGCCGCAACGCGTCGAGTGCGTGCGGCGGGAACTCGCCCAGCTCGTCGAGGAACAGGGTGCCGCGATGAGCGAGCGTCACCTCGCCGGGTCGCAATCGCGACGACCCGCCCCCGACGAGCGCGGCTGTCGACGCGGTGTGGTGCGGCGCGCGGAACGGGCGCCGGCGCGCCAGACCGTGCGTGGGGGCATGACCGGCAGCCGAGTGGATGCGCGTGACCTCCAGCGCCTCGTCCGGCTCGAGCGGAGGAAGGATGGTGGGAAGGCGGCGGGCCAGCATCGTCTTGCCCGTTCCGGGCGGGCCGGTGAGCAGGAGATGATGGCCGCCGGCGGCGGCGACCTCGAGCGCGCGCCGGGCACGAGGGAGCCCGCGCACGTCGGCGAGGTCGACGGGGTCGTCGTCGAGGTCGGGCGGGTCGTTGTGACGGGCGACGACCGGCGGGGGCTCGGGCCATTCGCTCTCACCTTTCAGGCAGGCCCGGAGCTCGGCGACGCTGCGGGCGGCCCGAACCTCCATGCCGTCCACGAGCGACGCCTCGGCGACGTCCGACGTCGGCACCACGACGCAGTCCGTCCCGGCGCCGCGGAGTGCGTCGACCAGCGCGAGCGCGCCGGGTACGGGGCGCACCGAGCCGTCGAGCCCGAGCTCGCCCAGCACCCCGATGCCGTCGATGACGCCGTCCGCCAGCTGACCGGTGGCGGCGATCAGGCCGAGCGCGACCGCGAGCTCGAACCCGGCGCCCGTCTTGCGCACACCGCCTGGCGCGAGGTTGACGGTGATGCGTTGCTGGGGGAACTCGAGCTGCGACGAGAGCAACGCCGCGCGAACGCGTTCACGTGACTCGCGTACCGCGGCGTCGGGCAGTCCGACGACGTGATAGCTGGGCAGACCGGTCGACACGTGAACCTCGACCGTGACGACGCGACCGTCGACGCCTGTGAGCGTCGCACTGCGAACCGAGGCGAGCACCGCGGACCTCCCGAGCATCGTGGACGGGAGGGCCGTGACCGCGGCGACCTCGACGGCGAGCGCACGGTACTGCATGCATACGACGACTACCGCCGCGCCGGTTTGGCACGAATCGCGCCAGGGGGGTTGGTAACGTGCCTGCGCGGGCGGGGAGAAACCCGAGGTGTGGTGTGAGCTGGGCGGTCGACGAGTTCGTCGCTTCCCTGGCAGGGGCGAGCGCGCACACGGTCGAGGCCTACGAGGCCGACGTCCGTCAGTTCGTCGCCTGGGCCGAGCGGGGTGGGTGCCCGGCGCCCGACCGGCTCGACCGGGCCACGCTGCGCCGGTACCTCGCGTATCTCACGACGCGGCAGTTCGCCCGGCGTTCGATCGCCCGCAAGGCGGCCTCGCTGCGCGCTTACCTGCGCTTCCTGCACCGCCGGGGCGTGATCCCCACGGACCCGGGGCGATCTCTCCGGGCGCCGAAGGGCGAAGCGCGGCTTCCCCGGGTGCCGCGCCAGTCCGAGGCCGAAGGTCTGCTCGAGGCCGCGTCCGCCGCCGACGTCGAGGACGACGACGCCGACGGTGCCGCAGTCGCGTGGCGGGATCTTGCCGTGCTCGAGGTGCTCTACGGGGCGGGCCTGCGGGTGAGCGAGTGCTGCGGGCTCACGCTGCAGTCCGTCGACACGCAGCGCGGGTTCCTTACCGTCCTGGGCAAGGGCGCGAAGGAGCGGCGCGTGCCCCTCGGCGAGCCGGGCAAGGCCGCCATGCGCGGGTACCTCGCACACGGG
>DATFXK010000241.1:0-4733 GCA_035316005.1 Acidimicrobiia bacterium
GGCTACCTGCCGATGGCGCGTTTCACACTCTGGGCCGGTGCCCGCGCCAAAGGATGAGCGTGTGGGTCAGACGATCCGGACGTTCTGGGCTTCTTCGCCCTTCTTCCCCGGACCGACGTCGAACTCGACGCGCTGTCCCTCTTCGAGGGTGCGGTAGCCAGGCATCTGAATTGCCGAGTAGTGGACGAACACGTCGGGCCCGTCTTCACGAGAGATGAAGCCGTAGCCCTTCTCCGCGTTGAACCACTTCACGATGCCTGTCGCCAAGGCACAACTCCTAACTGCTAGCCGTTACGTCGTGCCCGACTGCTCGAGCACCCGGTACTACCCGCTTCTTGAGCACCTGCCTCGGATTCGCCCTCGTCTCGAGCGGTGCAGCGAGTCGACTCCAGGGAGCCACGGCCGCGGCCGAACGGTATCAGCCCGTCCAGGAAACATCGACCCTCTTCGACGGCAACCTCACGCGTAGTGACGGAGCTCCACGAGGTTGCCGTCGGGGTCGAGAACGTAGAGGCTCGTGCCGTCGCCGCGTGCGCCGAACCGTCGATCCGGCCCGCTGACAACTTGGAAGCGACCGGAGGCCTCGAGAGCCTGGAGATCCTCCGGCTCGATCACGAGGCAGACGTGGTCGACGTTTTGGCCGGTTCGATCGGCCGGCAGGAGATCGATGATCGTCCCCTCGTCGACACGAAGCGACGGGAAGATCACCTCGCCCCGGCGCCACTCGTCGACCCGTAACGGCTCGAGGCCGAGCTCGTCGCAGTACCAGGCGATGCTGCGCTCCACGTCCGCGACGTTGAGGACGACGTGATCGAGCCCGACCGCCTTCACCATCAGCTCCGAGCCCCCTCCCGCGGCAGCCCCAGCAGCCGCTCGCCGATGATCGTGCGCTGCACCTCGGACGTGCCGCCGGCGATCGACGCGGCCTTGCTCCACAGCCATTGCCGCTGCCAGCGGCCCTCGCCGGGGTTCGCCGCCGCGCCCCACCACAGCGGCGCCGCCGCGCCGACCACGTCGAGGGCGCCGTCCGAGAGGTGCTGGGTCATGTCGGTCCACGCCAGCTTCACCCAGCTGGACTCCGGGCCCGGCTCGACGCCGCGGGCCAGGCGCGACAGCGTCCGCCAGTTGTGCAGGCGCAGCACTCGCAGCTCGACGAACCACTGCGCCAGCGCGTCGGCGACCTCCGGGTCGTCCAGCTCGCTCCGGTCTGCCGCGAGCCCGTAGAGGTCGTCGAGGAACACTTCGTGCACGACCTGTTCCTTGAACGGGAACGACGTGCCGCGCTCGTGCGCGAGCGTCGTGTTCGCCACCGCCCAGCCGCCGTCGAGCACGCCGACGAGTTGGTCGCGGGGCACGAACACCTCGTCGAGGAACACCTCGTTGAACTCCGCTTCGCCGGTGATCTGCACCAGCGGGCGGACGTCGATCCCGTCGGCCTCCATGTCGACGACCAGATACGAGATCCCGCGGTGGCGGGGCGCTTCCTCGTTCGTGCGCGCCAAGCAGATTCCCCACCGGGCGTGGCGCGCGTAGCTCGTCCACACCTTCTGGCCGGTGAGCAGCCAGCCGTCGTCGACCGGCACTGCACGGGTCGTGAGCGAGGCGAGGTCGCTGCCGGCGCCCGGCTCGCTGAACAGCTGACACCAGATCTCCTCGGCCGTGAGGATCTTCGGGAGCCATCGCCGCCGCTGCTCGTCGGTGCCGTGGGCGAGCAGGGTGGGGCCGGCGAGGTTGATGCCGACGCGGTTGACAGGTTGCGGGGCGCGGGAGCGCGCGTACTCCATGTTGAAGATCGCGACCTGTACCGGCGAGGCGCCCCGCCCTCCGTACTCGGCCGGCCAGTGGATGCCTACCCACCGCCAGGCGGCGAGCTTCGCCTGCCACGATCGGCCCCACGCCACCTCCTCGTCGACCGACGAGAACGGCGGAGGATGCTCGACGTTGCCGGCCAGCCACCCGCGCACCTCGGCGGCGAAGGCCTGCTCCTCGTCGGTGAAGCTCAGGTCCACTACAGGTCCCAGAACCGCTCGCGCTGGTAGCGCACGAACGAGTCGTGCAGCGCCCGCTCGTCGTCGGGCGTGAAGGCGCGGTACGCCGGCTCCCCGCGCTCGCGCACGTACACGGGGTCGCCCCCGACCCGGTCGACGCGCCACTTCTCGTGCACGAGGCTGCGCTTGACGATCTTGTTCGTCCCCGTGGTCGGCGGGTCGCGGACGATGCGCACGTAACGCGGCCGCCACTTCGGACCGACCCCATCCTGCGCGTCGACCCAGGCCGCGAACGCCGCCGGCTCGAACGCGGCACCATCTCGCAGGACGATGCCGGCCATCACCTGGTCACCGGCCTGGTCGTCCGGCACGCCGTAGACGGACGCGAGGACCACGTCGGGATGACGGCTCAGGGCCGCTTCGACCGGCCCGGCCGGGAAGTTCTCGCCGTCGACGCGCAGCCAGTCGGCGTTGCGGCCGGCGAAGTAGAGATATCGGTCCTCGTCGAGGTAACCGAGGTCGCCGGTCCAGTACCAGCCGAAGCGCAGCGTCGCCTCGTTCGCCTCCGGGTTGTTGTAGTAGCCCTCGAACGGGCCGGCACCGGCCGTGTTGACGATCTCGCCGACGCACTGGCCGGCGTTGACCAGCCTGCCGTCGGCGTCGAACCGTGCGGGCGGCCGCTCGTTGCCGTCGTCGTCCACCACCTTGACCGCGTCCGCGACCTTGCCGAGAGCGCCGGCGCGCTCCTCGGCGTCGCGATCGACGGCGACGCCGCCCTCCGTGGCACCGTACGCGTCGATGACGTCGACGCCGAACCGGCGCGAGAACGCCTCGACGACCTCCGGCGAGCCTTCGTTGCCGAACGCCACCCGCAGCGGGTTGTCGGCGTCGTCGGGACGCTCCGGGGTCGCCAGCAGGTACGCCAGCGGCTTGCCCGTGTAGTTGAAGTACGTCGAGCCGTACCGGCGCACGTCGGCGAGCCACTGGGACGCGCTGAAGCGGCGGCCCAGTCCGACGGACGCCCCGTACACGATCGACGGCGCCCACCCGACCATCACCGCGTTGGAGTGGAAGAGCGGCATGCACACGTACCCGACGTCGTCGGGGCCGAGGTCCATGATCATGCCCATGCGGTTGCCGGTGACCATGAACCGGCGCTGGCTGCAGACCACGGCCTTGGGCGCGGCGGACGTGCCGGACGTGAAGATGAGGCCCCAGAGCGTGTCGGGGTCGGGATCCAGGCCGGGATCGGCCGGCATGAAGCCCGCGAGCGCGTCCTCGAGCGGCTTGCCGAGGCTCGGCGTGGGATCGTCGCCGTCGGCGAAGCGCGTGGAGACGAGGAGATTGTCGACCTCGGTCGGGAGGCGCCCGGCGATCGGCTCCAGCAATGGCGCATGGCGGGGCTCGGTCACGATCAGCCCGACGTGCGTGTGCTCGATGTCGCGCAGGAGGTGCTCGTCGCGGCGAGTGTGATTGAGCCCGACGATCGCCGCCCCGGTGAGCGCCGCACCGCCGAGTGCGAAGATGTAGTCGGGCGTGTTGTCGAGCAACACGCCGACGTGCAAGGCGCGGTCGCTCGGCGCACGGGTGAGGAACAGCTGGGCCCAGCGTGACGCCTCGTCGACGTACTCGCCGTGCGTCCACACGCGGCCACCGAACTTCACGGCCGGCCGGTCACGGATGGCAGGGTCGGTCGCGTTGCGACGCAGCAGCGCGGCGGCGTTCGCCGCCGGCATGGGCGCCTGTCCCGGCGCCGGGGCCGACCGACGCGTCACGCTCGCGGCCCATTTCCTGACATGCGAGTCACGTTACCGGAGGCGTTGCAGGAGTGGGATGGCCGCGATCTTCTCGTCCGTCAGCTCTCGCCACCGAAGCCGCGGGGCCCGGGTGCCCGCGTGGTCGACCGCACTCGATCACGCGCTCGGGTGTCACGACGAGGTCGACGTGGATGTCATGCGAAGTGGTAGGGATCTCGCCGACCGGCTCGACCTGGAGCTCGTGGACCGTCGTCACGACGACCGTCGACCGCTCGACGAGCCTCGCTTCCGCCGCGACCGCAAGCTCGAGGTCGCTTGCCCGCGCCTCTCACGCCCGTGCCTACGTGACCGCGCCGGGCGACTCGCCAGACGGTGCGCCGAGCCGGCACCGCTGATCCGGCCGAGCCCCTGCTCGCCTCGCTCGCGGTGCTCGCTCGGCTCGGGTCTCCGACCCGGGTCTCGGCCGGGCGGGCCGGACTGCTCGGACACACCGCCCGCCGGCCGCCCGTCGCTCGACACGGAGGGAGCCGATGCCGGTCCATCGGCGCCGGCGAGTTCGGACGATCGGTCGCCACGGCGAAGGCCGTGGCGACGAGCGTCCGCATGTCCGAGTCCGCCGTCGATGGACCGGCAGCGGCTCCCGGTCATGCCCGCTCCTGCGTGTCCGGCGCGGTCACGCACATCGAGACGTGCCGCGCGCGCGTCACACACGCGCCTCGCTCGAGGAGCGTGGCGTCGCCGCCTGCGTCGGCGTCGTGACGTCGGGGCACTCGTTCAGCGTACGGGCGTAGCGTATGACCCTTCCGTTCTCGAGTCGCCGGGAGGCTCGATGCCCACGCACCCAGACCACGTACCGAGTGACCGAGGTCGTCGGAACCTCCACCGACAGCCTCCAGCAGGCGGTTCGCAACGGCGTCTCGCGCGCCAGCGAGACGCTGCGCAACCTCGACTGGTTCGAAGTGACCGAGATGCGGGGTTGGATCAACGG
>DATFXK010000242.1:0-2888 GCA_035316005.1 Acidimicrobiia bacterium
CACGCGCATTCGGTCGCCGTCGACCCGGCGACGCATCGCGTCTACTTCCCGCTGCAGGACGTGGGCGGCCATCCGATGCTGCGGGTCATGCGTGCCACAGGTGTCTAGGACTGGCGGGCGTTGCGCGGCGGCGGTGTCGACCAACCCGTAGCGACGCCGGATCCTCCGTTCGGCCGTGCCGAACAGGAGCGCGTCGACGAGGATCCCGATGATCAGGATCACGATCATCACGGCGATCACACCGGCGGAGTCGTTGAGCTGCCGGTTGGCGTCGAGCTGCTGACCGAGCGAGAACTGCCCGGGGATCAGCACGATCAGCTCACCGGCGAGGAGGCTGTGCTACGCGAAAGGACGAGGTCAGACGCTCGCGTCGCGACAGCGCTCGTCGTACGTGTCGCGAGTGAGCTTCCCCCAGGTGTCGTTCGTGGCGCGACGCCATGCGTAGGTGACGAGCGCGCCGACCGCCGCGCCGCCCAGAATCGCGAGGATGACGGTGTTGGACACGCCGAGCAGTGCCAGGGCCGACACCGTCAGGACGACAACGAGCAGAGGACGGATGATCCGGTCGGGCGCGCGGGACGAGACGCGCGCGCCGAGGTAGACGCCGGGGACGCTCCCGAGCACCAGCGACAGCGTCAGCCCGAATTGCAGATCGCCGAAGAACAGGTGCCCGACCGCGGCCGCGGCGACCAGCGGGATCGCCTGTACGAGGTCGGTGCCGACGAGCTCGTTGCTCGAAAGCGCCGGGTACAGGAGCATCAGCAGCACGATCATCACCGAGCCGGATCCGACCGATGTCATGCCGACCACGAGCCCACCGATCACGCCGATCAGGACGGTTCGACCCGGGCGCACCGTGATCGCGTGCACGCCTCCGCCAGAGGGTCGCCGGGCCTGCAGGACGCCCTTGGCGACAATTGCGCCCGCCGCCACGAGCAGGACCGCGCCGAGGAGGACCTTCAGACGGTCGCCGAACTCGGGCGCGCCGATCGCGCGCAGCACGAACACGCCGCAGAACGCGGCCGGCACGGATCCGAGCGCGAGCCAGCGCACGAGGTTGAGGTTCACCGTGCCCCGTCGGAAGTGGACGCTCCCCCCGACGGGCTTCATCACGACCGCGGCCACGATGTCGCTCGACACCGCCGATAGGGGGTTGATCCGGAAGAGGAGGACGAGGATCGGCGTCATCAGCGCGCCGCCGCCCATCCCCGTGAGCCCCACGACGAGCCCCACGAGGAGCCCGGCGAGTATCACGCCCAGTTCGAGGTGCACGTCGCCTCCGGCAAAGCCCACAAATCTGATCGACAAGCTAGGCTTTTAAGGGAGGACGGTCAAATGCGAATCTCGGCCAAGGCGGACTACGCGGTGCGGGCGGCGGCAGAGCTGGCCGCGGCGGCGCCCGGGGGGCGACCGGTCAAGGGTGAGCAGCTGGCGTCCGCGCAGGGGATCCCACAGAAGTTCCTCGAGAACATCCTCAGCGACCTGCGCACCGCCGGGCTCGTCCTCAGCCGGCGCGGCGCCGACGGCGGCTACTCGCTCACCCGCCCGCCGGCCGAGATCTCGGTGGCGGAAGTGCTCCGAGCAGTCGAAGGCCCGCTCGCCGCCGTGCAGGGCACGCGCCCCGAGGGCCTGCACTACAGGGGCGCGGCTGCCCGCCTCCCCGAGGTGTGGGTCGCGTTGCGGGCCAACCTGCGTGCCGTGCTCGAGCGCGTGACGCTGGCGGACCTGGCCTCGGGCGAGCTGCCGGACAGCGTGGTCGCGCTCACCACCGGTTCCGATGCGTGGCAACCGCACTGAACGAGCAGGCGAACGGACGGCCCGTCCGCTGACGTGGCCGGCGGGATCGTGACGTAGATTCGGCCTATGGACGACACGACCGCACCCACGACGCCGGTCGCGCTCGTCGAGGAGGTCTACGGCCGCTACCCCGAGCGCCTGGCGGTGGGCCGTCGCCGGCTCGGGCGCCCGCTCACCTACGCCGAGAAGGTGCTGCTCGCCCACGCCGAGGACCCCCACGGCATCGGGCTGGAACGGGGCGTCGACTACGCCGACTACCGGCCCGACCGCGTCGCCATGCAGGACGCTACGGCACAGATGACGCTCCTCCAGTTCATGACCGCCGGCCTGCCGCGCGTCGCGGTGCCGACCACGGTGCACTGCGACCATCTCATCCAGGCGCGCGTCGGCGCCGAGATCGACCTCAAGAACGCGCTCGACGCCAACTCCGAGGTGTACGAGTTCCTGCGCACGGTGTCCGCCAAGTACGGCATCGGCTTCTGGAACCCCGGCTCGGGGATCATCCACCAGGTCGTGCTCGAGCAGTACGCGTTCCCCGGCGGCATGATGATCGGCACCGACAGCCACACGCCCAACGCCGGCGGGCTCGGGATGATCGCGATCGGCGTGGGGGGTGCCGACGCCGTCGACGTGATGGCCGGCTGGCCCTTCAACACGAAGGTCCCGAAGGTGATCGGCGTACACCTCACCGGCCGGCTGTCGGGGTGGACGGCGGCCAAGGACGTCATCCTGACGGTCGCCGGCATCCTCACCGTGAAGGGCGGGACGGGTGCGATCGTCGAGTACTTCGGTCCCGGGTGCGAGTCGATCTCGGCGACCGGCAAGGCGACGATCTGCAACATGGGCGCGGAGATCGGTGCCACGTGCTCCCTGTTCCCGTTCGACGGGCGTTCGGCGATGTACCTCAAGGCGACGCAACGCGAGGAGATCGCCGACCTCGCCAACGAGTACGCCCATCATCTGCGCATCGATCCGGAGGTCGAGGAGGAGCCCGAGCGCTTCTACGACCGCGTCGTCGAGATCGACCTCGACGAGCTCGAGCCGCACCTCGTCGGCCCCCACACGCCCGACCTCGACCGTCCCGTGTCGGA
>DATFXK010000243.1:0-3183 GCA_035316005.1 Acidimicrobiia bacterium
TCGCCTTCCAGCGCGAGGTGTCGGAGCTGATCGAGGTCGCGCACAAGAACGGCGCCAATGCCGAACCGGCGATCCGACAGGAGCTCGCTGACGCGTACATCGGCGTGCAGATCATGAAATACAACGGGCTGCGCATGCTGACCAGGCTCGTCAAGAACGGCGTGCTCGGCCCCGAGGCGAGTATCGGCAAGCTGTACTGGAGCTCGTGGCACCGCCGGCTCGGCGAGATCGCCATGGACGTGCTCGGCACCGACGGGATGCTCATCGAGGATGACTCTGACGGCCGGTACGACCTCGACGAGCTGCATCGCACCTTCATGGTCAGCCGGTCGGAGACGATCTACGCCGGCGCCAGCGAGATCCAGCGGAACATCATCGGCGAGCGGGTGCTCGGGCTCCCGCGCGAGCCGCGAGCCTGAGGGGGACAGATGAACTTCGCGTTCTCGGAGGAGCAGGAGCAGCTCCGCGAGGCCGTCCGCAAATTCATGGAGACGAAGTCGCCTTCGTCGGAGGTGCGGCGCCTCATGGAGACCACCGAGGGATACGACGAAGCCGTCTGGAAGCAGATGGCACAGGAGCTCGGCCTCCAGAGCCTCCACCTTCCCGAGGCTCACGGCGGTCAGGGCTTCACCTTCGTCGAGCTCGGCATCGTGCTCGAGGAGATGGGGCGCGTGCTGCTCTGCGCGCCGTACTTCTCGACGGTCGTGCTGGCGGCCGACGCGATCATGAACGCTGGCACCGACGTCCAGCAGGGCGAGCTCCTGCCTGGCATCGCGTCGGGCGAGACGATCGCGGCGCTCGCGTTCACGGAGCCGAACGGCCGCTGGGACGCATCGGGCATCACGATGGAGGCAAGCGGGAGCGGGGACGACTACCGGCTGTCGGGCACGAAGATGTTCGTGATCGACGGCCACAACGCGAACACGATCATCACCGTTGCCCGCCTCGCCGGCACGAGTGGCGAGGACGGCATCTCGTTCTTCGTCGTCGATGGCGACGCCTCGGGTCTGACCCGGACGCCGCTCGCGACCATGGACCAGACGCGCAAGCAGGCGCGACTCGACTTCTCCGGCGTCGCCGCCCGGCCGTTGGGCGAGCCCGGCGCAGGATGGGCAGCGCTCTCCAAGACGCTCGACCAGGCCGCGGTCGGCCTCTCGAACGAGATGGTCGGCGGCGCGCAGAAGGTGCTCGAGATGTCGGTCGATTACGCCAAGGTGCGCGTCCAGTTCGGCCGTCCGATCGGATCCTTCCAAGCCATCAAGCACAAGTGTGCCGACATGCTGCTCGAGGTCGAGTCGGCAAAATCGGCGGCGTACTACGCGGCGTGGGCGGCCGCGGAGGACAACGAGGAGTTGCCCGTCGTCGCCAGCCTTGCCAAGGCGTACTGCTCCGACGCGTACTTCCACGCCGCGGCCGAGAACATCCAGATCCATGGCGGAATCGGCTTCACCTGGGAGCACGACGCCCACCTCTACTTCAAGCGGGCCAAGAGCTCAGAGATCCTGCTCGGCGACGCCACCTACCACCGGGAGCTCCTGGCGCAGCGCATCGGGATCTGAGCGCCTCGCTTTCGTACGCTCCCTGCTGTGGGGGCGCGCCTGCGCAGCCTGAACACGCCCGACCGGCGCGCCTGGTGGGTGTCGTTCGCGATCCTGTTCGCCCTCGGCGCGCTGTGGGCGCTGGCCAACCCGCCCACGGCCGCCTCCGACGAGCTCGCGCATGTTGTGCATGCGGCCGCGGTCTCCCGTGGCGATTTCTTCGGGCGGCCGCTGTCGCGCGAGCAGCTCGCCGAGTTCCCGTCCCGGTACTACGTCGGCTCCAATCAGGGAGGGGATCCCCGCGTCTACCGGTCGGTGAAGGTGCCCGAGATCTACGACCGCCCCAATCTCGTCTGCTACGTGAATCACTCCCAGCAGACCGCCGCGTGCCTCGACTTTGCCGGACCGCAGGCGGTCAAGGGCGTCGTCAGCCAGACCACGAGGTACCCGCCGGCGTTCTACGCGTGGGTCGGGTTCCCGGCTCGGCTGGTGTCCGCCGGCCCGCCCGCGTTGTACGTGATGCGGCTGGCCGCGGTCGGGCTCGTGGCCGCCCTCGTGGCGTCGGCCGTCGTGACCCTGCGGCGGGTCGGCGATTCGTCGTTCGTGCGGCTCGGGCTGCTCGTGGCGCTGACGCCGGTGGCGCTCTTCTTCGGAGCGACCGTGAACCCGACGGGTGTCGAAGTCGCTGCCGCGATCGGACTATGGGTGTCCGGGACCGTGGTGGTGAACGAGGCGCGGTCGTCGGGCAACGGCGGACTCGACGCGCGCCTCGTCGCGCGTGTCGGCATCGCCGCCGGAGTGCTGGTGCTGACGCGGCAACTCGGCCCGCTGTGGGTGGGGCTGACGGTGCTCGTCCTCGCCGGACTCGCCGGGATGCAGGGGCTCCGCGCGCTCCGACGCTCGAGAGCGCTCGTCGCCTGGACGTGCGTGGTCGCCGCATGTCTCGTCGCCCAGCTGGCTTGGATCGTGTGGGTCCGTGCGCTCGACCCGCACAACTTCCTCGGGGTCGCATCTCACAAGGACGGGCTCACCCTGGCCAAGGAGAGCTTCGGTGACA
Source organism: Acidimicrobiia bacterium (assembly GCA_035316005.1). Lineage (GTDB taxonomy): Bacteria > Actinomycetota > Acidimicrobiia > IMCC26256 > JACDBD01 > JALZAA01. The sequence continues at coordinate 2,596 of DATFXK010000243.1, forward strand.
GCTACTCGTACCTCCGGGAGATGATCGGGGTCTTCGGTTGGCGCGACGTGCCCGCGCCGACGCTCACGTTCCTGATCTGGTTCGCCGCGTTGGGCGGGCTCGGTGCGCTCGCGGTCGCCTTCGGCCGCCGGCGAGACGTGGTCGCGCTTCTCGTCGTGACCATCGCGACCGTCGTTGTGCCGGTCGCGCTGTACGTCGAGCAGGCCGGGTACGCGGGCTGGCAGGGCCGTTACGGGATGCCCGTCGCCGTCGGCGTGCCCGTGCTGGCGGGGCTGGCGCTGCGCGACACCGCGGTCCTCAACGCACGTGGCGTTGCGGTCGCAGTTGCGGGTGCGGCGCTGGGCGTCGGGCACGTCCTCGCCTTCGCGCAGAACCTTCGTCGGTACAGCGTCGGCGCCGGCGGCACCGTCTGGTTCTGGACGCGCGAGGCGTGGTCCCCGCCCGTGGCCTCGTTGCTACTCCTGATCGCGTTCGTCGTGGTGACCGCAGGCTGGGTGGCGTGGCTCCTGTCGCCCTCTCGGGCACACCGCCGGGCCGAGCAGCTCGAGACGGGGGCGGCGCGTCTCGAGCTGCTGGAAGCCAAGAGCG
>DATFXK010000244.1:0-5002 GCA_035316005.1 Acidimicrobiia bacterium
GGCAGGCGCTCGAACCCATGACCGGTCATCGGGTCGGGCTCCTCGGTGGTGGCGAGGTCACCCCGGTCGAAGGCGGCGTTGTAGCCGGCGATGTCGCGCACGCCGGCGTCGGCCAGGAGCTCGTACCGGAGGTCCATCTCACGCACGGCCCAGTCGAGCGCGTTCGCGGCCTTCTTGGGGTTGGTGACGACTGGTGTGAGGAGGTGCGGCAGGTCGTTGTAGCCCCCGAGCTCGACGCGCTTGGGGTCGACGAGGATCAGTCGCACCTGGTCGGGTGTGGCGCGCATCAGGATCGACGACACGATCGAGTTGATGCAGCTCGACTTGCCGGCGCCGGTCGCGCCCGCGATCAGGAGGTGCGGCATCGCCGTGAGGTTGAGCATGACCGGCTGGCCCGAGATGTCGCGTCCGAGCGCGACTTCGAGCGGATGGGAGGCCTGCATCGATTCCTCCGTCGCGAGCAGGTCGCCCAGGGTCACCAGCTGGCGCTGCCGGTTCGGCACCTCGACGCCGATCGCGCTGCGGCCGGGGATCGGGGCGAGGATGCGCACATCGGGCGACGCCATCGCGTAGGCGATGTCGTGGCTGAGGCCGGTCACGCGGTTCACCTTCACCCCGGACCCGAGCTCGAGCTCGTACCGCGTCACCGTCGGCCCGACCGTCATGCCGGACAGCTTGGCGACGACGCCGAACTCGGCCAGCGTCGCCTCGAGCACCTTGCCGCCCTCCTCGACGAAGCGGCGGTCGATCTCGTGCTTGGTGCCGCGCTTGAGCACGTTCGCGGGCGGGAGCTTCCACGAGCCGGGGCGGTAACCGGGCCCGAGGTCGATCGCAACCTGGCCGCCGGGCTCGACCGTGGTGCTCACCGCCGCGGGCGCGGCGGGCTCGGGGTCGGTCCCGGCGAGCTCGCCGTACGGCCCCGGCTCGGGCTCGTCGGCCAGGTCCTCGAGGTCGTCCTCCTCTTCGAGCTCGTCGAGCCCTTCGGCGCCGGCTCGATCCTCCTCGTCGCCGGCCGCGGCATCGCCGGTGTCGTCACGGCCGAGCTGGAACAGGTCGCCGACGACGTGGGCGATCCGGCGCAGCCCGGCGCCGATCGCGGCGAACACGCGCCGCATGGGGACGCCCGGCGCGAGGAGGAGCCCGAGCAGGCCGATCCCGGTGAGGATGACGGCGGTGCCGACGACGCCGGCGACGGACGCGAGCGGCGCGGCCATGGCCGCGCCCAGCAGACCGCCGGCGTTGCGGAGCTGGTCCGAAGAGTCGACGGATGGTCTGCCGCCGGCGAGGTGGAGCAACCCGACGACGGCGAGCATGGCGAGCACGATCCCGAGGCCGACGCGCAGCGGCGCAGGCGACCTGGCATCACCGTCCTCATCGTCCGTCGCCTCGTCGTCCACGTCGTCGTTGCCGAGGCGGTGCGGCAGGTAGCCGGCGACCAGGAGTGCGGCGAAGCCGAAGCACGCGAGCGGGAACGCGATCCGGCCCCGGCCGAGCAAGGTGGCACTGCCGTCGGCGAGGAAGCCCCCGACCGAGCCGGCGAGGTCCGACGCCAGCCCGAGCACCGTCAGGACACCGACGACGACGAGCGCTACCGCCAGCGCGTCGGCGCCGTGGCCCCCCAACTGGTGGCCCGCGGCCTCCCGCGTTCGCTCCCAGGCCGACGGCCGCGCCGGCGCGCGCCGGCGCGAGGTGCGACCGCGCTTCGAGGCGGGCTTCCGCCGACGAGTGCGAGGAGGCGCAGCCATGGGCCTCGACAGTAACACCGGCCTCACCAGGCCCAGCTGGATACTCAGGCGACGGAGGAGCCCAGGAACGTCCTCTACAGCGCGGGGAAGTAGCCGCCGTCGACCGGGTACACCTGCCCGGTGATCCACTCGGCGGCGTCGCTGCACAGGAGGACGGCGAGCGGGGCGGGGTCGCTGACGCGGCCGAGGCGACCGGCCGGGTAGGCCCGGGCGAGTCGCTGCTCGAGCTCGGGCTGGCGCTCGATCGCGTCGGCGAGCAGCCCGTGGTTCATCGTCCCGAGCGACAGGCAGTTCACCGTCACGCCGTGCCGGCCGACCTCGGCCGCGAGCCCGCGTGAGAAGCCCATGGCGGCGGCCTTGGCCGCTCCGTAGACGACCTGCTTCCGCTCACCGCGGCGCCCGGCATCCGAGACGATCGTGAGGATCCTCCCCCACTCGCGGTCGATCATCGCCGGGAGGTACGCGCGCGTGACGCCGAGGACGGCGGCGAGGTTGAGCCTGATGAGCGGGTCCCACTCGTCGGGACCGGTCTCGACGAACGACTTCACCGTGATGCCCTCGGGCGGGATGCCGGCGTTGTTCACGAGGATGTCGACGGGACCGGTGTCACGCACCATGCCGGGCACGGCGCCGCGGTCCGTCACGTCGGCGACGACCGGATGCGCGGTGCCTCCCTCCTCCTCGATCTCGCGCACGACCTTCTCGGCCCGGTCGCCGTACAGATCGTTCACCCACACCTCGGCGCCGGCGCGCGCGAGCTGGATGCAGATGGCGCGCCCGACGCCGCCACCACCTCCCGTCACCACCGCCACGCGTCCGGCGATGAAGTTCGACCAGTCGCGGATCGTGGCCACGACGGCGCTCAGACCTCGACGACGACGGGGATGATGGCGGGGCGTCGCCGGGTCCGCTCGTTGATGAACCGGCCCAGGGCCCGCCGGGCGTGGCGGCGGATCGTCTCGAAGTCGGTGGCGCCCTCCTCGGCCGCCTCGGCGAGGGAGGTGAGCACGGCCGCCTTGGCGTCGTCGAGGAGCTCGTCGGCCTCGGGCGCGTAGACCCATCCCCGGGTGACGATCTCGGGCCCGGTGACGACCTCGCCCGTCGTTGCGTCCACGGTCACGATCACCACGACCACGCCCTCCTCGGCGAGGCTGCGCCGGTCGCGCAGCACCCCGTGGCCGACGTCGCCGACGATGCCGTCGACGTAGAGGTAGCCGGCCGGCACGACGCGCCGGTCGACGTCGATCCGCTCGGGCCCGATCGTGAGCACGTCGCCGTCCTCGCAGACGATCACGCGATCGTCGGGCAGGCCGACGTCGCGCGCCAAGCGGGCGTGGTGGACCATGTGCCGGTACTCGCCGTGCACCGGCACGAACCACTCGGGCTGCGTCAGGTTCAGCATGAACTTGAGCTCTTCGCGGGACGCGTGACCCGACACGTGCACGGGCGCCGTCCCGCCGTGCACCACCTCGGCCCCGGCGCGGTGGAAGGCGTCGATCACCCGGGCGACGTTGGCCTCGTTCCCGGGGATCGCGTGGGCCGAGATCACGACGATGTCGTCCTCGCTGACCTTCACCCACTTGTGCTCGTGCGCGGCCATGAGCGAGAGCGCGCTCAGCGGCTCGCCCTGGGAGCCCGTGCAGATGATGCACAGCTCGCCCGGCGCGTAGCGGGCGGTGTCCTCGATGTCGACCACACGCCCGGCCGGGACGTCGAGGAGCCCCGTCTCGCGGGCGAGCGTCACGTTCTGGTCCATCGACCGGCCGAGGAACGCGATCTGTCGACCCGACGCCAACGCAGCCCGCGCCACCTGCTCGATCCGGTGCAGGTGCGACGCGAAGCAGGCGACGATGAAGCGCTGCTCGCGGTGGTCACGGAAGAGATCCCGCATGGCCTCGCCCACCGTCGACTCGGACGGCGTGAACCCGGGCCGTTCGGCGTTGGTCGAGTCCGACAGCAGGAGACGGATCCCGCCGTCCATCCGGGCGATCTCGCCGATCAGCGCGAGGTCGGTCTTGCGCCCGTCGACCGGCTCGAGGTCGAGCTTGAAGTCGCCGGTGTGGAGGATCGTACCCGCGGGCGTGAAGTAGGCCGTCGCCAGCGAGTGCGGCACGGAGTGGGTGACGGGGATGAACTGGCAGTCGAACGGGCCGATCCACCGCCGCTCACCGTCGCGCACCGGCACGAGTTCCGTGCGGTCGAGCATTCCCGCCTCGTCGATCCGGCCGCGGGCGAGCCCGAGCGACAACTCCGTCCCGTAGACGGGCGCGGCGATGTCGCGGAAGAGGTAGGCGAGGCCGCCGGCGTGATCCTCGTGCGCATGGGTGAGGACGACGCCCTCGACCCGGTCGGCGTTCTCCCGCAGGTAGGTGAAGTCCGGCAGGACGAGGTCGACGCCGGGCATGTCCGGGTCGGGGAACATGAGCCCGCAATCGACGACGAGGATCCGATCCTCGACTTCGAGGCAGAAGCAGTTGCGACCGATCTCGCCCAGCCCCCCGAGAAAGACGAGCCGTACTTCCCCGTTCATCGGGCTGATGCTAGTGATCGCCGTCGATGCGTATCTCGACCAACCTATTGGTGGTCGAGATACGCATCGGGCCGGTTACGCACTCGCGGCTTCGCGGTCCTTCGAGACCTCGTCGAGCGTCGCGTACTCCTCGCCGGTGTCGGTCCAGTCCTCGAACTGGATGACGCCGAGCTCGGTGAACCGCTGGCGCAGCCAGCCGTCGCCGGCGTCGAGCAGCCCGAGCTTCTTGCAGTTCGGGACGATCTTCGAGAACAGCAGCGTCTGGAACACCTGGCGCTCCGGCGCCTGCATGACGATCTTGACGACCTCCTTGACGTCGACGTCGAAGCGGTCCCAGACCTCCTGCTGGAGGAACCGGTCGCGCATGCGCACGGCGGCCTCGAATGCGAACTCCTGACGCTCCCGGATCTCGGGACCGGTCAGCTCCTTGTAGTACTCCTGCAGCGAGATCACGCCGAAGGCAACATGGCGCGCCTCGTCGCTCATCACGTACCGGAGGAGCTGCTTGAGCAGCGGCTCAGTCGTCATCTGCTGGATGAACCCGAAGGCGGCGAGGGCGAGACCCTCGACCATGATCTGCATGCCGAGGTAGGTCATGTCCCACCGCGGGTCCTCGATGATGTCGTTGAGCAGCAGCTTGAGGTGGGCGTTGATCGGATAGTGGCCGGACAGCTTCTCGTCGAGGTACTTGGCGAACACCTCGACGTGCCGGGCCTCGTCCATCACC
>DATFXK010000245.1:0-2681 GCA_035316005.1 Acidimicrobiia bacterium
GAACGGTGAGCCGTCCGTCATGGCGGACTTCGCGGCACTGTGGCGGGGGACGGACAAAGTCGTGTACTCGAGGACGCTCGACGACGTGCCGAGCGCGCGGACACGCCTCGAACGGGACTTCGACCCCGAGACGGTCCGGCGCATGAAGGCGTCGGCCCAGCGCGACCTCTCCGTGGGAGGTCCCGACCTCGCCGCGTCGGCATTCGCCGCCGGCCTCGTCGACGAGTGCCACCTCTTCCTCAACCCGATCATCGTGGGCGGGGGAACGAGCGCCCTTCCCGACAACGTGCGGATGTGGCTCGAGCTGCTCGACGATCGCCGCTTCGAGAGCGGCGTCGTCCACCTCCATTACCGAGCCCAGGGCGCCCCGTAACGCTCGCGGAAGGTCTTCTCGGCGACGGGTGCCCGCCGGGGCGGGCCGAGTTCCTTGGCGGGCCACCCGAGCGGCACCACCGCCAGCGGCCGGAGGTGGTCGGGGAGAGTCAGCACTGACCGCAGCTCGTCGCCGAACACGGTCGTGATCGTGGTCAGCGCCGAACCGAGCCCGAGGGCGTGCGCGCCGAGCAGCAGGTTCTGCACCGCCGGCCAGACCGACGATTCCAGGACGGTCTCGACGCAGTGCGAGGTGTCGCCGCACACGACGACCAGGACGGGCGCGTCGGCGATCCCGCCCGTCGCGCCCGCCTCGACCTTCGCGAACATCTCCGGGCTCAGCCGCGGCCGCGAGAACTCGCGTCCGCCGCCTTCCCAGGCCCGCCGGTTGAGCTCACCGATCCGTTCGCGTGCGGTGGCGTCGCGAACAACGAGGAACACCCACGGCTGAGTGTTCTCGGCGCTGGGCGCGTAGGTGGCCGCCTCGAGCACCCGCTCGACGAGCTCGTCGGGAACTGGTTCGTCGCTGAACGCGCGGTGCGCGCGCTGCGAACGAACGACCTCGAAGAAGTCGGGTGGCTCGGTCACGCCGACCGCTCGCCGAAACGCCGGAACGTGTTCACGTACATGATCCGCAGCTCGGGCGTGTTGGCCCACGCGTCCCATGCTTCCGTTCCGGGTTGCCCGATCCGGTCGGCGACGAGCGGGGTCATGGTCCGGAATGCGGCCTCGGGATCGTCGGTGTCCATCTCGTAGAAGTGCAGGAACCGGGGATCGCCGCCGGTCACGTTCTCGTACGGCGTGATCATGGAGTAGCCGGGCACGCCGACCTCGGCGATGTAGCGGATGTGCACGAAGTCCGCCCAGTCCCGCAGCGCCTGCGCCTGCCCCGGGTGTCGGGGGCTGATGAGCACCAGCATCAGGCCCACGGTGGGCTGCCCGGTGAGCCGGCCCTGGCCTGGCCGGGGCGTGCGCCGGAAGTGGTGGCCGGTGACGCCGTCGGAAGTCGTCGGCGCCGTGAACCCGTTGGTGACCTCGTACACGCCGAGCAGCGAGAACTCCGGGAGCTTGCGCGGGAGATCGGTGCGGTCCCGGCACGCGTTCTCCCACCAGGTCGCGCGCTCGACACCGCCGCCTCCGAGGACGTCGCCGACGCGCGTTCGGGCGTACTCGTCGGCGTCGACGTCGCTCATCTCGAGGTACAGGCCGGCGGTGTCGCGGTCCTCCACGAGCCGGATCCTAGGTGGCCGGTTGCGGGCCGAGCCCGAGGAGCGCACACGGCGTGTCGCACGCCATGCGACGGATCGCGCGCGCGTCGAGGCCTTCAGTCAGGAGCGCGTCGGCAAAGTCCTGGAAGCCCGGCGCCGGGCGTACGTTCGCCTTCTGGCCGTAGTCCGTGGCCAGCGTGCAGCGATCGGCGCCGATCGCCGTCACGGCGGCCGCGATCGCGCTCGGCGGTCGGGTGGCGAGCGCACCGAGGCAGGTGAGCGCGCACAGCTCGATCGTGGCGCCGAGGTCGGCCAGCTCGATGCACTGGTCGACCGAGAGGTTCGGTCCTGCTAGCTCCTCCATAGCGTGGGTGACGAGTACCTGGCCGCGCCGGCCGAACTCCTTCGCCACCTCGAGGTGCTCGGCCCAGGTCACGTGACCGGTGGCGAGGACGGCGTCGTGCTCGGCGACGAGGTCGAGCACGGCCTGCGTGTCGGCCGACAACGAGCCATCGTCATCGACCACCGACAGGCCGGGACCGGGGATGCCGAGCGCCTCGCCGATGCCGTTGAGCTGGTCCTGCCGGCTGGTCAGGGTCGGGAGCCACACGATCTTGGCGCCGATGCGGAGCGCCGTCTCCACCGCGGACGGATTGACGCCTCCGACCTCGCGGTCGCAGCAGATGCCCCCGAACACACGCACGCCGTCCACGACGCGGTCGACGATGGCCGCCAGTGCCGCCGTCGGGTAGTCGTGCGACTTCAGCACGACGGCGGCGTGCCCGGCGGCGGAGGCGTCGCGCGCGGCGTCGAGGGCGTCGACCGAGCGCTCGCGGTGCGCGTCCGGCCCGAAGTGGCAGTGCAGGTCGGCTGCGCCCGTCAGATCGACTGTGGCGGGCATCTCAATCCTCGAGGCGGAAACCGATCTTCATCGTCACCTGGAAGTGCCCGACCTCCCCGCCGTTGATCCAACCCCGCATCTCGGTCACTTCGAACCAGTCGAGGTTGCGCAGCGTCTCGCTGGCGCGCGAGACGCCGTTGCGAACCGCCTGCTGGAGGCTGTCGGTGGAGGTTCCGACGACCTCGGTCACTCGGTACGTG
>DATFXK010000246.1:0-2478 GCA_035316005.1 Acidimicrobiia bacterium
TGGGACGGATGGGCCGAGCTCACCAGGCGCATCGGCGATCGCGTCCAGCTCGTCGGCGACGACCTGTTCGTCACCAACGCGGTGCGGCTGCAGCGGGGGATCGACGCCGGCGTGGCGAACTCGATCCTCATCAAGGTCAACCAGATCGGCACGCTGAGCGAGACGCTCGACACCATGCTCCTCGCGTCGCGCCACGGTTACACGTCGGTGATGTCGCATCGCAGCGGCGAGACCGAGGACACGACCATCGCCGACTTGGCGGTGGCGACGAACTGCGGACAGTTGAAGGGCGGCGCGCCCGCCCGCAGCGATCGGGTGGCCAAGTACAACCAGCTGCTGCGGATCGAGGACGACCTCGATGGCGCCGCTCGCTATCTCGGCGGCGAGGCCTTCAGCCGGGGAGGCGGGGATGGCTGACGCGCGCCGTGGGACCCGGAAGCGCAAGCCTCAGGCGCCGGCCACGCGCAATCCGGCCGCGGCCGCGCTCCGGCGGCGCCGTCGCATCCTCGTGCGCGTCATCATCGGCGGGATGATCCTCGTCGCGCTCCTGTTCGTCTTCGTGTTCCCGGCCCGCACGCTGCTCGCGCAGCGGCAGAAGACCGAGGAGCAACGCAAGACCCTCGAGCTCCTGCAGCAGCAGAGCAGCAAGCTCGAGGAGGAGTCACGGCGTCTCCAGAACGACGCGGAGGTCGAGCGCATGGCGCGGGAGCAGTACGGGTTCGTGTACCCCGGCGAGCGCCCGTTCGTCGTCGTGCCACCGTCGACGACGGCGCCGCCGGCGTCCACCACAACGACGAAACCCGCCAAGAAGCCCTGACGCGACAGAGCGGCGCTCGTGGCGCCGCTCTGTCGCGCCCCTGCCCCGAAGCCTCGACCCAGGCGGAGTCAGGCGGCGGCTTCGGAGGCGCGGGCCTGGTCGAGCCCACGAATGCGCCCGGTCAGCTCGCGCAGGAGATTGCGCGCGAGCGTCGGCGTCTCCTCGAGGATGCTCTCGAACCGGCGGGCGTCGATCACGTACACCTTCATGGGCGTGCGGGCGACGACCGTCGCCGACCGGGGGCGGTAGTCGATCAGGCCCATCTCGCCGACGATGCCGCCGGCGCGGACCGCGCTGATCACCTGGTCGCCGACCTTCACGTTCGCCTCGCCGTCGTCGATGACGAAGGCGGCGGTCGCCACCTCGCCCTGGCGGCACAGGACCTGACCCGTCTCCAGGACGGCCTCGTCGGTGATGCCCGCCAGGCGCGTCAGCTCCTTGGGCGTGCAGTGCCGGAACAGCGCGACCTCGCGCAGCCGCCGGATCTTCTGGTCCTCCACGTTCCGCATCCCGTCCCTCCCAGGGCTCCCTTTGTCGCCGTCGCAAGCTCCGGCTCTGCGGCGACGGTCGGCCAAGCCGCCGTCGTCGCGCGTCCTGTGCAGCCTCGACGACCGCGGGAGATCGGGCCATGACCGTGATCACACATGGGTGGTGACGTCCGTCACGGAGCACCGGATGGTCGCCGTCGCAGGCTCCGACTCCTGCTCCGACGGGCGGCAAAGCCGCCGTCTACGCGACCTCGGTGGCCCGGCGCCGGAGCGCGGGCAGGTCGGTGAGGACGATGCGCTGACGTCCGGTGGTCAGCCAGCCCTCGGCCCGGAGCCGCCCGAGGGCCCGGCTGGTCGCCTCGCGGGTCGCGCCGACCCAGGCGGCGAGGTCGTCCTGACCCACCACCAGCGTGACCTCGACCCCGGAGCCGCGATGCTCGCCCAGCCGCTCGGCGAGGTCGACGAGCCGGCGGGCGACGCGGCACGTGATGTCGCCCGTGTCGCGGTCGACGCTGCGGCGGTCGGCGTCGCGGATCTGCGCGGCGAGGGTCCGGAGGAGCCGCACGGCGATGCGGGCGTGACTCTCGATGAACTCGATGAACGCGGGCGCCGCGACCACCAGCGCGTCGACGGGCTCGAGGGCGACGGCGGTCGCCGACCGGGGCCGGCCGTCGATCGCCGACAGCTCGCCGATGAGGTCGCCGGGATCCTTGACCGCCAGGAGGATCTCGCGCCCGGATCTCGTCTGCACCGAGACCTTGACCCGTCCCGCGAGGAGGGCGATGACGTGGTCGCCGCGCTCGCCTTCCCGGAAGAGGCGCTCGCGCGCCCGGTAGTGCCGCGGCCGGCCCGCAGCCTCGAGGGCGCGCCATTCCTCCTCGGTCAGGAACCCTTCGGGCCGCCCGTCTCCCGCCACGCACGAAAGTGTACGGACGGTCGGTCCGTCCACTGCAGAGCCGGAGCTTGCGACGGCGATAATGAAGGAATGCCCTCCGACGACGTCGCCGAGCTGACGGCGCTGCTCGGCCGCCCGCCCCGGGCCGACTTCGACGTGGTCCTGCGCACACCGGCCGGCCGCCCGGCGGTGATCCGCAACGCGCCCTTGCTCGACGACGGGACGCCGATGCCCACGCGCTACTGGCTGGTCGATCCCGACCTCGTGCTCGCGGTCTC
>DATFXK010000247.1:0-3866 GCA_035316005.1 Acidimicrobiia bacterium
CCTCGACGTGATGAAGACCCTCGAGAACCACTACCGGGACATGTGCGACATCGAGTTCACGATCGAGCAGGGTCGCCTGTTCCTCTTGCAGACGCGGGTCGGCAAGCGGACGGCCGCCGCCGCCCTCCGCATGGCCGTCGAAATGGTCGAGGAGGGTCTCATCGACCGCGCCGAGGCCGTCCGCCGCGTGGAGCCGGCGCAGCTCGACCAGCTCCTGCACCCGCAGTTCGACCCCGACGCGTCGTACGACGTGTTGACGAAGGGGCTCAACGCGTCACCGGGCGCGGCGGTCGGCAAGGTTGCCTTCACGGCCGACGACGCCGAGAGCGCGGCCGCCGGTGGCGAGCAGGTGATCCTGGTCCGGCCGGAGACGTCGCCTGACGACGTGCACGGGATGATCGCCGCCGAGGGCATCCTTACTTCTCGGGGCGGGCTCGTCAGCCACGCCGCCGTCGTCGCGCGCGGGATGGGCAAGCCGGCCGTCTGCGGCGCGTCGGCGCTCGATATCGACGTCGACCAGAAGCGCGTGTCGGTCGACGGCACCACGGTGCGTGAAGGTGACACGATCTCGATCAACGGGACGACCGGCGACGTCGTCCTCGGGCCGGTGCCGGTCGTCACGCCCGAGCCCACCGGGCCATTCGCGACGATCCTCGAATGGGCCGACGGCTTCCGCCGGCTCGGGGTGCGCACGAACGCCGATCTGCCCGAGGACGCCAAGAAGGCGCGCGAGTTCGGCGCCGAGGGGATCGGGCTGTGCCGGACAGAGCACATGTTCCTGGGGGAGCGGCTCCCGCTGGTGCAGCGCTTCATCCTCGCCGACGACGAGCGCGAGGAGCGGGCCGCGCTGGGGGAGCTCGAGACGCTGCAGCGCGCCGACTTCCTCGGGATCCTTGAGGCGATGGACAGCCTGCCGGTGACGGTGCGCCTCCTCGACCCGCCGCTTCACGAGTTCCTCCCCGACGTGGAGGAGCTGCTGGTACGGGACGCGAAGGGTCAGCTCGACGACGCCGGGCGGAAGCTGCTCGCCGCCGCCCAGGCATGGCGCGAAGCCAACCCGATGCTCGGGACGCGCGGCTGCCGTCTCGGCATCATCAAGCCCGGGCTGTACCGCATGCAGGTGAAGGCGCTGCTCGAGGCGGCGGTCGAGCGGAAGATGGCGGGCGGCGACCCGCAGGTCGAGATCATGATCCCGCTCGCGGTCACCGAGCCCGAGCTGAAGCTGCTCGTCGACGAGGTGCGCGAGGTAGCGGAGTCGCTCTTCTCGGAGAACGTCGAAGGTGTGTCGTTCCTCGTGGGGACCATGGTCGAGACCCCGCGCGCCGCCATCGACGCGCACGACATCGCCGAAGTGGCCGAGTTCTTCTCGTTCGGCACCAACGACCTCACCCAGATGACGTTCGGCTTCTCGCGTGACGACGTCGAGGGCCGCTTCATGCCCGCGTACCTCGAGCTCAAGCTGCTGCCGGCGAACCCGTTCGAGACCATCGATGTCGAGGGGGTCGGCCGGCTCGTGCGCGACGCGGTCACGGACGGGCGGCGGGCGCGCCCCGACCTCAAGCTCGGGATCTGCGGCGAGCACGGCGGGGATCCGCCCTCGGTGCAGTTCTTCCACGAGATCGGGCTCGACTACGTGTCGTGCTCGCCGTACCGCGTCCCGCTCGCCCGCTTGGCGGCGGCCCATGCCGCCCTCGGCACCGGCGGCCCAGCGGGAACGGCGTAACGGTCACACCGGGCCGGTACCCTCAGGCCATGGAACCGGTGATCGTCGAGTCGGGTGTCGCGGTGCAGCGCGCGCATCACGACGCCGACGCCTTCGTCGGCGGGCGGCTCCGCCGGCGTGAGGAGCGCGAGGCCGAGCTCGCCGCCGCGCTGGCACCGGGGGCGACGCGTGCCGTCGGCGCCGGCCACCGGATGGCGCGCGAGGAGGCCGACCCGTACCGGCTCTGCTTCGAGCGCGACCTCGACCGTGTGAAGCATTCGCGGCCCTGGCGGCGGCTGGCGGGCAAGTGCCAGGTGTTCATCGCGCCCGAGGACGACCACCTCCGCACCCGGCTCACGCACGCGGTCGAGGTCGCGCAGGTCGCCGTCGGCATCGCCCGGGTCGCCAACCTGTGCCTGCCGCTCGTCGAGTCCATCGCCCTCGCCCACGACTGCGGGCACGGCCCCGCCGGGCATGCCTCGGAGGACGCGTTCTCGCCGTATCTCCCTGGAAGTGGCTACGACCACGCTGTCTACGGCGCCGACGTCACGCTCGCGCCCCTGAACCTGTGCCTCGAGACGCTCGACGGCGTGCGCAACCACTCGTGGCGCCGCCCCGCGCCCGCCACACCCGAAGGGGAGGTGGTGGCATGGGCCGATCGCATCGCCTACGTCTGCCACGACTTCGAGGACGCGGTGCGGGCACGCATCCTCACCCCCGACGACCTGCCGCCCGAGGTGCGGGGCGTCGTCGGCGATCACCGTCCCGACCAGGTCGGTACGTTCGTGCACGCCGTGCTCGACGCCATCGACGGCACGGGCGAGGTGGGGATGACGGAGCCGGCGGCGTCGGCCCTGGCGACGTTCCGGGACTTCAACTTCGAGTGCATCTACCTCCGGCCCGCCGCCCGGGCGCAGGCCGAGAAGGTCGTCCACCTGCTGCGGGGCCTCGTCGAGCACTTCGCCGACGCGCCCGGGCGCCTGCCCGACGTCGCCGACGGGACGCACCCCGTGGTCGCGGCGGGCTCGCCGGAGAGCGCCGCCCTCGCCGTGCAGTACGTCTCCGGCATGACCGACCGCTTCGCGCTCGGCCTCGGCGTCGAGCTGCTGGGGTGGCGGCCCGAAGCTCTTCCCCGCGGCGTGTGAACGGAGAGCGCCGTTCGGCGCTCGCGCGGTCCTAGTCTGACGCCGATGGGCATCCTCGACGACGACGTCGCCCGGGTCCGGGAGAGCACCGACCTGGTGGCGCTGGTCGGGGAGCACGTCGCCCTCAAGCGCGTCGGCCGCCGCTTCATGGGCCTGTGCCCGTTCCACACCGAGAAGACCCCGTCGTTCTCGGTCAATCCCGAATTGTTGGTCTGGCACTGCTTCGGCTGCCAGAAGAGCGGCGACGCGATCACGTTCGTTCGCGAGACCGAGCAGCTGGACTTCGTCGAGGCCGTCGAGCGTCTGGCGGCGCGCGCCGGCATCACGCTCCGCTACGACAACGCCAACGTCGGGAAGGACCGCAAGCGCAAGGAGCGCCTCAGCGAGGTCGTCGGTGCCGCCATCGCGTTCTACCACCGGCTGCTCCTCGAGGCGCCCGAAGGCGGTTCCGGGCGCAAGCACCTGCGCAGCCGCAACTTCGACGGCGACGCCGCCCGCCGCTTCCAGCTCGGCTGGGCCCCCGACGGCTTCGACGCTCTGAGCGTGCACCTGCAACGCGAGGGTCTCTTGCGCAAGGACATCCAGGACGCGGGCCTGGCGTTCGTGAACCGCGCCAACAAGCTCCAGGACCAGTTCCGATCGCGGCTCATGTTCCCGATCTACGACTCGCGCGGCGAGCCCGCCGGCTTCGGCGGGCGCGCCCTCGGGGACCAGATGCCGAAGTACAAGAACTCGCCCGAGACGCCGATCTACCAGAAGAGCCGCCTGCTGTACGGGCTCAACTGGGCGAAGGGGGAGATCGTGGCGCGGGGTGAGGTGGTCATCTGCGAGGGGTACACCGACGTGATGGCGTTCGTGCTCGCCGGCGCCCCGAACGCGGTGGCGACGTGCGGCACGGCGCTCGCCGACGACCACTTCCAGATCCTCAAGAACCTCGCCCGCAAGGTCGTGCTCGCCTACGACGCCGACAGCGCCGGCCGGGCCGCCGCCGAACGTTGGTACCAGTGGGAGCAGACCTA
>DATFXK010000248.1:0-2524 GCA_035316005.1 Acidimicrobiia bacterium
GCGCCTCGAGAAATGACGCGCTGGTACGGCTCCTCGCGCTCGTGCTAGCCCTCGCTGCATGCGCGAGATCGCCTCCGGCCTCCAGTTCCCCGAGGGTCCCATCGCCATGCCCGACGGCAGCGTGCTCGTCGTCGAGATCCAACGCGGCACGCTGTCCCGCGTCACGCCCGACGGGCGCGTGACGGTGATGGCCGAGACCGGCGGCGGTCCCAACGGCGCCGCAGTCGGTCCCGACGACAAGATCTACGTGTGCAACAACGGGGGCTTCGAGTGGCACCAGGTGGCGGGCTTCACGGTGCCGGGCAACCAGCCCCCGAGCTACCGCGGCGGCAGCATCCAGCGCGTCGACCTCGGCAGCGGTCGGGTGGAGACCGTCTACACCGATTGCGACGGCCACCCGCTGCGCGGCCCGAACGACCTGGTCTTCGACAGCCACGGTGGCTTCTGGTTCACCGACCACGGCAAGATCCGCGAGCGCGACAGGGACCGGGGCGGCCTCTACTACGCCCGGCCGGACGGCTCGCTCATCCGGGAGGTGGTCTATCCCCTCGACTCGCCGAACGGCGTCGGCCTCTCGCCGGACGGCAGCAAGATCTACGTCGCGGAGACCTTCACGGGCCGCGTCTGGCAGTGGGACGTCGTCGCGCCGGGTGAGGTCGGGTCGGGGATGCCGCTCGCACCCGGCGGCGGCACGCTGCTTGCCGGGCTCTCCGGCTTCCAGCTGCTCGACTCGCTCGCCGTCGACGGTCACGGCAACGTGTGCGTGGCAACGCTGGTGAACGGCGGCATCACGGTGCTCTCGACCTTCGGGGAGGTGCTGGAGCACGTCGCGACGGGCGACCCGCTGACCACGAACATCTGCTTCGGCGGTCGCGACCTGCGCTTGGCGTACGTCACCTGCTCGGGCACCGGGCGCCTGGTCGCGTTCGAATGGCCACGCCCCGGGCTCCGGCTGAACTACTGAGTCGCCGGCGCCGGTGCTGCCCGGCGCATTGACGCTCTTCCGGCGCCGGTCTACGGTCGCACCAGATCGGACAGCCACGGGAGGTGCACCATGGGAGTCGCGGCACGCGTCGAGCCGTCGGTCGAGCAGTTCGTCACCGCCCCGCTCCGCAAGATGCTCATCGACGGCAAGTGGGTGGAGGCGGCATCGGGGAAGACCTTCGAGACGCCGGACCCGGCCACGGGAAAGGTGCTGGCACGGGTCGCCGAGGGTGATGCCGAGGACGTCGATCGCGCCGCCCGCGCGGCGCGTCGGGCCTTCGACGAGGGCCACTGGCCGCGCATGGCGCCCGCCGAGCGAGAGCGCCTGCTGCTGAAGGTCGCCGATCTCATCGAGGCGCACGGGCTCGAGCTTGCGCAGCTCGAGACCCTCGATAACGGCAAGTCGCTCGCCGAGAGCCAGAACGTCGACATCCCCTCCGCGGCCGCGACCTTCCGCTATTACGCCGGCTGGGTCAGCAAGATCGCCGGCGACACGAATCCGACCGATCCCGCGTTCTTCAACTTCACGCTGCGTGAGCCGGTGGGCGTGTGTGGCCAGATCATTCCGTGGAACTTCCCGCTCCTCATGGCGGCGTGGAAGCTCGGGCCCGCCCTGGCGTGCGGCAATACCTGCGTCCTCAAGCCCGCCGAGCAGACGCCGCTGACGGCGCTGCGGCTCGGCGAGCTGCTGCAGGAGGCCGGGCTCCCCAACGGCGTCGTCAACATCGTCCCCGGCTTCGGGCCGACGGCTGGCGGGGCGATCGTCCATCACCCCATGATCGACAAGGTCGCCTTCACCGGCTCGACGGACGTCGGCAAGGAGATC
Source organism: Acidimicrobiia bacterium (assembly GCA_035316005.1). Classification (GTDB taxonomy): domain Bacteria; phylum Actinomycetota; class Acidimicrobiia; order IMCC26256; family JACDBD01; genus JALZAA01. The sequence goes on from DATFXK010000248.1 coordinate 1,811, forward strand.
CATCGCGAGACCGCCAGCACGCTCAAGCGCGTGTCGCTCGAGCTGGGCGGCAAAAGCCCCAACATCGTCTTCGCGGACGCCGACGTCACCGAGGCGGTCAAGGGCGCGCTGGTCGGCGTGTTCTTCAACCAGGGCGAGGTGTGCTGCGCGGGCACGCGGCTGTTCGTCGAGGAGAAGATGCACGACCAGTTCGCCGATGCCGTCGCCAAGGCGGCCAGCACCATGAAGCAGGGACCGGGAATCGATGCCGAGACCCAGGTGGGCCCGCTCGTGAGCCAGGAGCAGCTCGAGCGAGTCACCGGCTACCTCGACATCGGCAAGAAGGAAGGCGCCAAGGTGCTCGCCGGAGGCGAGCGCAACACCGGTCCGGGCCTCGAGGGCGGCTACTTCGTCAAGCCCACGGTGTTCACCGGGGTGCGCAACGACATGCGCATCGCGCGCGAGGAGATCTTCGGCCCGGTGGTGGCGCTCATCCCCTTCAAGGACGAGAACGACGCCGTCCTCCAGGGCAACGACACGCACTACGGCCTCGCCGCCGGTGTGTGGACCCGCGACGTCTCCAAGGCGCACCGCGTGGCGCGGGCGATGCGCGCGGGCACGGTGTGGGTCAACTGCTACAACGTGTTCGACGTCATGGCGCCGTTCGGTGGCTACAAGCAGAGCGGCTACGGACGCGAGCTCGGCCGCCATGCCCTGGACCTCTACACCCAGGTG
>DATFXK010000249.1:0-4670 GCA_035316005.1 Acidimicrobiia bacterium
GCAGCGCTCGCCCGGCTCGGTGTGCCCGCGGGCGAGCGCGGCGCTGTCGACGGTCACCCGCACCTCGACCGGTTTGCACGGGCCCTCGGTGGCCAGCGCCACGAGCGCGTCGGCCGCGTAGGCGGCACGCGGCTCGCGGACGCCGGCACGGCGAGAGTCGCGGAAGATGCGGTCGGTGTGTGCCTGCCAGGCGGCGCTGAACCTCGCGCCGGCGTCGGGCGCCAGGCGCGCCTCGATGCGGTAGAAACCGTCGGGGTCGTTCCAGTCGTGCGCACGCCGCTCGACGTGCAATCGACGCGCCCACGCCCGGTCGTCGGCCTCGGCGCCGGCACGCACATGCCGGCAGTGGTCCCGCAGACCCTTCACGCTCGTGGCCTCGGCCGCGTCCAACAACTCGGTCTCGGCGGCGGGATCGGCCCCGGCCGCGCTCGCGATCTCCGACGCCTGCGTCGAAGAGAGCCGGCCGGCACGGAACGCGGCGTCGGTTTCGGGCAGGCCGTCGAGCGCGCGTGCGGTGTCGAGAGTCCGGGACGCGGCGCCTACGGTCTCGCCCGTCGCCTCCGCGACCCAGTGCGCGGCTCTGCGATGCCCTGACTCGCGCCAGACCTTCGTCTCCTCGACGCGTCGGGCGAGGAGGGCCTTCATCGCGCCGCACACACGCTCGCCCTCGCTGACGGCGTCGAAGAGGGCGGCCGCGTCGTGACCGTCGATGCACGCCGGGTCGAGGGCGCGTGCGGCCGCCTTCAAGGCGTCGACGGCGCTACGAACTTTCCCGAACACGCTTCCTCCCGAGGCGACGGACGAACGGGGGAAGCAGCGGGGAGCACTCGAGACGCTACACGAACATATGTTCGTGAGTCAAGCCCCAGGGCGTCTCCGGACGCGGAATGGGCGGCCCCGAGATCGGGACCGCCCAGATTCCGGTCCTGATGCGGTCAGACGGCCGTGCGCTCCCGCCCGCCGTACTGCGCGAGGCCGTAGATGACGAGCACCGCCATGAGCACGACCAGGAACGAGTACACGGGGTGCGGCCCGAAGATCACCGGCAGGTGCGCCAGCGCGGCCAAGGTCGCCATGACGATCGCGAACCAGCGGGCGGCCTGGCTGCGGGCGAGCACGCCGAAGCCGGCGATCACCTCGAGGATGCCGAGGATGAAGATGACCCAGCCCCACCCGTTGACGCTGCCGATCACGACGGTCCCGGAGTCCCGGGCGGTGACGTAGATGTTGTCCCCGGCGACCATCGTGAGGCCGAGGACCACGTTGAAGAACCCGACGATCACCAGCAGGACGAAGGCGAAGAACAGCCAGCCCTCACCCTTCTCGTAGCCCGTCGTTGCCATTTGTCTCTCCCCTCCCCGGCCGCCTCGTCCTGGACGGCCGATCGACAAAACGGCGCGGAGAATACGCCACTCCATAGACGCTCCAGAGGGTCATCGCGTTTCACGGCTCGGGCCGCCCGGCGGTGAAGGCCGGCCCGGCGTGGATTCACGGGACCCCGGCTGTTAGCGTCCCCGCCTGGCGGTCGCCCGTAGGCGGAGCGGGTCGGAGCGGCGCCCGTCATCACACCTGATGGAACCGGTCCTCGCCTTGTCTCATTCGGGATCGCGTGCACGCCGGCTTCGGGCGCGCACGCTGCTTTCCCTCGTCGCGCTCGTCAGCGTGGTCCCCGTCACCCTGCTCGCGGTCACGCCGGCGGCGTCGTCCCAGCTGGATCCCGCCGCCCCGGCCCGGGATCGGCTGGCCCGCGCCCAGGCGGACGCCGCCGCCGCGCAGACCCGGTACGACCAGGCTGTCGCCGACCGCGACCAAGCGCAGGGACAGGTCACCGAGCTGGTGCAGGCCGTCGCCACGGCCAGGGCGGAGGAGGCCGCGGTCCGCCAGGAGATCGCCAACCGGGCCGTCGTGCTCTACAAGAACTCGGAAGACGCCAGCGGGCTCGGGATGCTCGACCACACCGACCCGATGGACGCCGGGCGCAAGACCAAGTTCACCGAGGTGACCGACAAGTACTACAAGGATCGCGTCGGGCAGCTGCACGACGCGGCGGAGAGGCAGCAGCAGGCCCAGGACGAGCTGCAGAAGAAGCGTGACGACCTCGGCGACCGCATCCCCGACCTCCAGAAGGAGAAGGAGAACGCCGACGCCAGGGTGCTCAGGGCGCAGCGCGGGATTCAGATCGCCGAGGCGGTGGCGCTGCTGCAGGCGGCGGGGGATCCGATCATGGGGCCGACGGTGCTGAACGCGGGCGAGATGGCGGCGTGGCTCCGCTCGAGTGGCGCGTCACCTCGCCTGTCGGGCGGGATGACGGTCGAACAGATCGCGCAGATCTACGTCGACGAAGGCAACGCCGAGAACGTCCGCGGCGACGTCGCCTTCGCACAGGCCAACATCGAGACCGGCGGGTTCAGCGCCGGCGGCAGCGACAACAACTTCTCCGGGCTCGGCGCCTGCAACGGCTGCGGCGGACAGAATCGCTTCCCCACCGCGCTCGACGGCATCCGCGCACAGATCCAGTTGCTGAAGGCCTACGCAGGTGGCGGCCCGCTCGTGAATCCGCCGTCGCCGTACTGGTGGGGCCCCGGCGGTGCAAGCGCCTACGACCGCTTCGGCGGCCGGGGCTCGGCTCCGACCTGGCACCAGATGGGCGGCGGCAAGTGGGCGTCCGACGGCGGCTACTCCGGGAAGGTCCTCGGCGCGTACGACAAGATGATCGCGTCGGCCGAGGGGACGTAAGCCGCCGATCTCGACGGGTGGCAAGCTCCGTCCGTGGCAGGCGAGTTGCGCGAGTGGGGAACCGTCACGGCGGACGAGCTGACGCGCATCGTCGTGCTCTCCCCGCACCTCGACGACGCCGTCCTCGGTTGCGGCCGATTCCTGGCCGCGCATCCGGGCGCGATGGTGCTCACCGTGTTCGCCGGCGCGCCCCACCGCTACCCGGACCCGATGACGTGGTGGGACCAGCTGGCCGGGTTCGGGCCCGACGACGATCCGCTCGACGCCCGCCGGAAGGAAGACGCGAAGGCGCTCGCCGAGCTCGGCGCCGAGCCCGTCCGACTCGACTTCGTCGAGCACCAGTACCTCAGCCGTGACGACCGGGCGCGGCCGGCGACGATCGTCGACGAGCTCGAAGCGGCGATCCGGCGGGCCGACCCGACGATGGTGGTGGCGCCATTCGGATTGGCCAACCCCGACCACGACTGCACCCACGAGGCCGCGCTCCTGGTGCGTGAGCGGCTGCCCGAGCCGGCGTGGTTCTGCTACGAGGACACGGGCTACAAGCACGTCCCGGGGCTGCTGGCGTGGCGGGTTGCACGGCTCTTCCGGTCCGGCGTGTGGCCCACGCCGGCGGTCATGCCCGTGGACGCCGATCCCGCCGCCAAGGACGCCGCGCTGCTGCACTACTCGTCGCAGCTGCGCGCGCTCGAAGCCGACTGGCAGCTGTCGGCGAAGCTGGCTGCACCGGAGCAGTACTGGCGGCTGGCTCCTCCGCCCGAAGGGTGGGAACGCTTGTCGTCCTAGTGATGGAACCCTTCGTGCGCGGGCTGCGGGAGTGGCGCCTGGAGCTGGTCGAGGCGCGCCATATGGGTCTTGAGATCCGCTACGAGGAGGTCGGCGAGGTCGCGCGACATGCCGTTCCGGATGACGATCCTCAGCACGGCGAGATCTTGGCGGTTCTCGGGGAACGTGTATGCCGGGACGAGCCAGCCGTTCTCGCGGAGACGTTCGGACACGTCGAACACCGTGTAGGGACCACTCGAGTCTCGGAGCGCGAACGCGAAGACCGGCAACTCGCTGCCGTCGGTGATGAGGTCGAAGTGCTCGAGTTGACCGATGGCATCCGCGGCGTAGCGGGCGACCTCCCTGCACGTCTGTTGCACCTGCCGGTAGCCGTCGAATCCGAGCCGCAGGAAGTTGAAGTACTGCGCCGCGACCTGATTGCCGGGCCGGGAGAAGTTCAGCGCGAACGTAGGCATGTTCCCGCCGAGGTAGTTGACATTGAAGACGAGGTCGTCGGGCAATGCATCCGGGTCGCGCCAGACGATCCATCCGACGCCCGGATAGACGAGCCCGTACTTGTGGCCCGAGGCGTTGATCGATTGCACGCGGGGAAGGCGGAAGTCCCAGACGAGATCCGGGTCGATGAACGGTGCGATGAACCCTCCTGACGCGCCGTCGACATGGACCGGCACGTCGAGATCGGTGTCGGACTGGAGCTTGTCGAGCGCGGCGCAGATGTCGGCGACGGGCTCGTACGAGCCGTCGAAGGTCGATCCGAGGACGGTGACCACGGCGATCGTGTTCTCGTCGCAGTGCTCCGCGGCTTGCGCAGCCGTGAGGTGGTAGGTGTCGCCCTCCATGGGGACGAGGCGAGGCTCGACCTCCCAGTAGCGACAGAACTTCTCCCAGCAGATCTGGACGTTGGCGCCCATCACCATGTTCGGCGCGTCGGTCGGCTTGCCCTGCTTGCGTCGACGGTCGCGCCAACGCCATTTCAACGCCATCCCGGCGAGCATGGCGGCCTCGCTCGATCCCGTCGTGGACGTGCCCGTGGCTTCGTCTTCGTCGGGCGAGTTCCACAGCCGGCTCAGCATGTTCACACAGCGCTGCTCGAGCTCCGCCGTGCGCGGGTACTCGTCCTTGTCGATCATGTTCTTGTCGAACGTCTC
>DATFXK010000250.1:0-14883 GCA_035316005.1 Acidimicrobiia bacterium
CATGTTCCGGGTGCCCGACCTGCGCAACAAGATCCTCTTCACGCTCGTGATCGTCGGGCTCTACCGGGTGGGCGCCCACCTGCCGGTTCCGTTCATCGACTTCAACGCGATCAAGGACCTGCAGCGGCAGTCCCAGAACACAGGCGTCGTCGGGTTCCTCGACCTGTTCTCCGGCGGCGCGATCACGAACGTCGCCATCTTCTTCCTCGGGATCATGCCGTACATCACGGCGTCGATCATCATGCAACTCCTCGGCGTGGTGATCCCGAAGCTCGAGGAGTGGCAGAACGAGGGCCAGGTCGGGCAGAAGAAGATCACCCAGTGGACCCGCTACCTCACGGTCGGGCTCGCCCTGGTGCAGTCGACCGGCTTCGTGTTCGCGCTCCACCAGGGCAGCAGCGGGCTGCTGGGGTTCGCCGGGTTCCAGGGACGCGACCTCATTCCGGGCTTCAATACCCCTAGGGCCGCCCTGATCGTGCTGACCTGGACGGCCGGCACCGCCCTCCTGATGTGGCTGTCCGAGCTCATCACGCAGCGCGGGATCGGCAACGGCATGTCGATCATCATCTTCGCTTCGGTCGTGTCGCGCCTTCCCGCCCAGGGATCGTCGATCTACAGCGAAGGCAGCAAGTTCCAGTTCTTCACGATTCTCGCCATCGGCATCGCGATGATCGTCGGGATCGTCTTCGTCGAGTCGGGGCAGCGTCGCATCCCGGTCCAGTTCGCGAAACGCGTCGTGGGGCGACGAATGTACGGCGGCCAGAGCACGTACATCCCGTTGAAGGTGAACCAGTCCGGTGTGATCCCGGTCATCTTCGCGAGCTCGATCCTGTCGTTCCCGGCCCTGATCGCCACGGCCACGCCCTGGAAGGGGCTGCAGGAGTTCATCAACGACAACCTGATCCAGCGTCAGAGCTGGTTCTACATCAGCCTGTACACGCTCCTGATCATCTTCTTCGCGTACTTCTACACGGCGATCGCGTTCAACCCCGCGCAACAGGCCGACATCATCCGAAAACAGGGCGGGTTCATCCCCGGCATCAGACCCGGGCCGCCGACGGAGCGGTACCTGGCCAAGACCTTGAACCGGATCACGCTGCCGGGCTCGCTGTTCCTCGCGACGATCGCGATCGCGCCGCTGCTGGTGTTCGCGTTGTGGGACATCAGACAGTTCCCCTTCGGGGGGACGGCGCTGCTGATCACCGTGGGCGTCGCGCTCGAGACGATGAAGCAGATCGACAGCCAGTTGATGATGCGCAACTACGAGGGCTTCCTCGCCTAGTCGGAGTGCACGGATGAGCCGAGGCCCCCGACTCGTTCTGCTCGGCAAGCAGGGCGCGGGGAAGGGCACGCAGGCCGCCCTCCTCTCCGAGCGGTACGGGATCGAGCACGTGTCGACCGGTGACCTGTTCCGGGCCGCCGCCGCCGCCGGCACCCCGGCCGGCAAGGAGGCGGAGCAGTACATGAACCGCGGCGACCTCGTCCCCGACGACCTCACCCTGCGGATCGTCGAGGAGCGCTTCGCCGAGGACGGCCTCGTCGACCGGGGCTTCGTCCTCGACGGGTTCCCGCGCACCCTCGCGCAGGCCGAGAAGCTCGAGGCGGTGCTCGGCGGCCACCCGCTCGATCTGGTGATCAACCTCGACGTCCCGACCGACATCGTCCTCGACCGGATCGCCGGGCGGCGCGTCTGCGAGAACTGCGGCACGACCTACCACGTGAACGCGCCCCCGAAGCACGACTGGACCTGCGACGTGTGCGGGGGGAAGGTCGTCCAGCGTGAGGACGACACCGAAGAAGCGGTGATGCGCCGGCTCGAGCTCTACGAGGAGGAGACCGTCCCGATCGTCGACTTCTACCGGCGCCTCGACAAGCTCGTCGTGGTGGACGGCACCGGGAGCGGAGACGACGTGTTCGCGCGCCTGAGCGCCCAGGTCGACCGGCGGCTCAAGCCCCTGCAGACATGATCACGCGCAAGACGCCCGAGCAGATCGGGATCATGCGGCGGGCGGGCAAGGTCGTCGCCGAGATGCACGAGGTGTGCATCCGCGCCGCCAAGCCGGGTGCGACGACCGCCGACGTCGACGAAGCCGCGCGCGACGTGCTCGAGCGCCGCGGGGCACGATCGAACTTCCTGGGGTACGGGAACCCGCCGTTCCCCGGTGTCGTGTGCGCGTCGCCGAACGAGGTGATCGTGCACGGGATCCCGTCGGCGAAGGTGGTGCTGCACGAGGGCGACATCCTCTCGATCGACTGCGGGGCGATCATCGAGGGCTGGCACGGCGACGCCGCCGTCACCGTGCCGATCGGGGAGGTCGACGACGAGTCGAAGCGGTTGCTCGAGGTCACCCGGGCGTCGCTCGAGGCCGCGATCGAGCGCGTCACCGTCGCCGGCCGCCTGGGCGACGTCGGCGCCGCCGTGGAGGAGGTCGCCGAGGGGGCGGGGTTCTCGGTCGTGCGCGAGTACGTGGGGCACGGGATCGGGACCGCCATGCACGAGGAGCCCCAGATCCCGAACTACGGCCCGCCGGGCCGGGGGCTGAAGCTCAAGGAAGGGATGGTCCTCGCCATCGAGCCCATGGTGAACGTGGGTGGGCCCGAGACCGAGCTCCTCGCCGACGGCTGGACCGTCGTCACCCGGGACGGGCGCCGCTCGGCCCACTTCGAGCACACGATCGCGGTAACCGCCCACGGCCCCGAGGTGCTGACGCTCCCGGGCTGACCGGCTGGGGCGGTGGCCGACCCCCGCTTCACCGGCTGAGGGGCCGCGGCGCCGAGGCCCCGAATTCTCAAGGGTTCCGGGGGTCGAGTAGACTTTTCAGTCGCCCCCAGGGTGTGCCGAGGTCCTTCGGCGCGCCCGTCCCCCGAGTCCGGTAGGCGGTGGAAGTCCTGGCCAAGCCCAAAGACGACACGATCCTGGTGGAGGGCACGGTGGTCGAGCCGTTGCCCAATGCCATGTTCCGGGTCGAGCTCGAGAACGGGCACAAGGTGCTCGCGCACATCTCAGGGAAGATGCGGATGCACTACATCCGGATCCTGCCCGGCGACCGTGTGCAGGTCGAGCTCACCCCCTACGACCTCGGCCGGGGTCGCATCACCTACCGGTACAAGTAGCCACCACGACGAGAACGAGCAGGAACGGCGCGTGAAGGTTCGCCCCTCGGTGAAGAAGATGTGCGAGAAGTGCAAGGTGATCCGCCGCCACGGCACCGTGCGGGTCATCTGCACCAACCCGCGCCACAAGCAGCGGCAAGGCTAGGAGCGCTCATGGCCCGCATCGCCGGCGTCGACATCCCCCGCGAGAAGCGGCTGGAGGTGTCGCTCACCTACATCTACGGCATCGGTCGGACGACCGCGCGCACCGTCGCCCAGGCGACCGACATCTCGCCCAACACGCGTGTGCGCGACCTCACCGACGACGAGGTCGCCAAGCTGCGCACGTTCATCGACCAGAACGTGAAGGTCGAAGGTGACCTGCGGCGCGAGGTCTCGCAGGACATCAAGCGCAAGATGGAGATCGGCACCTACCAGGGCGTCCGTCACCGGCGGGGCCTGCCGGTGCACGGGCAGCGCACGCGCACGAACGCGCGCACCAGGAAGGGCCCGAAGAAGACGGTCGCCGGCAAGAAGCGCGCGAGGAAGTAGGGATGGCGAAGCCAGCGGCGGGTGGACGACGGCCGAGGCGGCGTGAGCGCAAGAACATCGCCTACGGCACCGCGCACATCAAGTCGTCGTTCAACAACACGATCATCTCGATCGCCGACCAGGAGGGCAACGTGATCGCCTGGGCGTCGGCGGGCAACGTCGGCTTCAAGGGCTCGCGCAAGTCCACGCCATTCGCCGCGCAGCTCGCGGCGGAGACGGCCGCGCGACGCGCGATGGAGCACGGAGTCCGCAAGGTCGACGTCGTCGTGAAGGGACCGGGCTCGGGTCGCGAGACCGCCATCCGGTCGATCCAGAACGCGGGCATCGAGGTCGTCGGGATCAAGGACGTCACGCCCATCCCGCACAACGGGTGCCGTCCCCCCAAGCGGAGGCGCGTCTGATGAGGACCGTGATGGACGGACGGCACCCGCTGCCGTACTGCCCCTACCACCGCAAGCGGAGGCGCGTCTGATGGCCCGGTACACCGGCCCCGTCTGCAAGCTGTGCCGCCGCGAGCGGATGAAGCTGTTCCTCAAGGGCCCCAAGTGCGACACGATGAAGTGCCCCGTCGAGCGCAAGCCGTACCCGCCCGGCCAGCACGGTCGCGGCCGCATCCGGGAGAGCGAGTACCTGCTCCAGCTGCGCGAGAAGCAGAAGGCGCGCCGCATCTACGGGCTCCTCGAACGCCAGTTCAAGAAGGTGTACGACGAGGCGACGCGGCATCCCGGGATCACGGGCGAGGTCCTGCTCCAGATGCTCGAGCTGCGGATCGACAACGTCGTCTACCGGGCGAACTTCGCCGCCAGCCGCAATCAGGCCCGCCAGCTCGTCCGCCACGGGCACGTCACCGTGAACGGGCAGCGGGTGACGATCCCGTCGCAGCAGCTGCGCAAGGGCGACGTCGTCGAGATCCACTCGAAGTCGCGCCAGATGATCGTGCTGCGCCACAACCTCGACACGCTCGACCGGGCCGTTCCGGCGTGGCTCGAGGTCAGCAGCAGCGATTTCAAGGCCACCGTGCGGGACCTCCCGCTCCGGGAGCAGATCGACGTGCCCGTGCGCGAGCAGCTGATCGTCGAGCTCTACTCCAAGTGAGCCACCGAACCTTCCGCCACCACCGCCCTCACCCGACCAAGAAGTGAGACCGCCATGCTGATCATCCAGCGACCCGAAGTCGAAGCCGGCGACCCCGACGGGAACGTCCAGACGTTCACGATCTCGCCGCTCGAGCCCGGCTTCGGCCACACGCTCGGCAACTGCCTCCGCCGCACGCTCCTCTCGTCGATCCCCGGCGCCGCCGTGAGCCAGGTGCGCTTCGACGAGGCGCTGCACGAGTTCGACGTGATCCCCGGGGTGAAGGAGGACGTCACCGACCTCATCCTGAACCTCAAGGACCTCGTGCTGCGGTGCGAGTCGGAGGAGCCGGTCACGCTCCGGCTCGACAAGCGCGGCCCCGGCGACGTCACCGCCGGCGACATCCAGACGACGGCGGAGGTCGAGGTCCTCAACCCCGAGCTGCACCTCGCGACCGTGAACCAGCGGGGCCGGCTCGCGCTCGACCTCACCGTCGAGCAGGGCCGCGGCTACCTGTCGGCGGAGCGCAACAAGCGCACGTCGACGATCGGCGTCATCCCCGTCGACGCCATCTTCTCGCCCGTGCGGCGGGTCGCGTTCTCGGTCGAGCCCACCCGCGTCGAGCAGGCGACCAACTACGACAAGCTCAGTCTCGAGGTCGAGACCGACGGCTCGATCTCGCCCCGCGACGCCCTGGCGTCGGCGGGCGAGACGCTGCGGAACCTCGTCAGCCTGGTCGCCGACCTGTCGGCGGAGCCGAAGGGCCTCGAGCTCGGCGAGGTGTCGCCGATCACGGCGGCGTCGCCCGACCTCGAGCTGCCGATCGAGGAGCTCGACCTGTCGGAGCGTCCCCGCAACTGCCTGAAGCGGGCCCGGGTCGACACGATCGGCCAGCTCGTCCAGAAGTCCGAGGACGACCTGCTCGCGATCACCAACTTCGGGTCGAAGTCGCTCGAAGAGGTGTTGCAGAAGCTCGACGAGCGCGGCCTGTCCCTGCGGGTGAAGGAGTAGGGAGCCGACGATGCCGGCGCCGCGCAAGGGCCCGCGTCTCGGGTCGGGCCCCGCCCACGAGAAGCAGCTGCTCGCGAACCTCGCCGCGCACCTCTTCGAGGCGGGCGCGATCACGACGACGGTCGCCAAGGCCAAGGCGCTGCGCCCGTACGCCGAGAAGCTCATCACCAAGGCGAAGGGCGGCAGCGTGCATCAGCAGCGCGTCGTCGTGGCCCGCATGCACGACAAGCAGGCCGCCCACAAGCTGTTCGCCGAGATCGCTCCCCGCTACGCCGACCGCAACGGCGGCTACCTGCGCATCCTCAAGCTCGGCCCCCGCCCCGGCGACGCCGCCCCCATGGCGCGCGTGGAATTGGTGTAGCGCCACGAGCCTGTTCGACACCGACCCCGGGCCCGCCAGGGTGAAGCTCGTCGTGGCGTACGACGGGACCGGGTTCCACGGGTGGGCCGACCAGCCCGAGGTCCGCACCGTCGAGGGCGTGCTCACGAAGGCGATCGAGCGCTTCCTCCGCCACCGCCCCGAGCGGCTGGCCTGCGCCGGCCGCACCGACGCCGGCGTGCATGCCTGGGGTCAGGTCGTGAGCTTCGACGCCGATCCCGGGCTCGACCCGTGGCGGCTGCAGTCGGCGGTCAACGGCGGCCTCGCTCCCGAGGTCGTCGTGCGCGCCGCCGACGTGGTCGGGCCCGAGTTCGATGCTCGCCGCTCGGCGTGCTGGCGCGCGTACCGCTATACGGTCGTGAACCGGCCGACGCCGGATCCGTTTCTCGCCCGGTACGCCTGGTGGGTGCCGGCGCCGCTCGACGTGCGCGCGATGCGCCTCGGTGCCGACCCCTTCGTCGGCGAGCACGATTTCGCCGCCTTCTGCCGGCCGGGACCGCAAGGGTCGTCGACGACGCGGCGCGTCGTCGAGTCCCGTTGGCACGATCTCGGGGACGGCGTCCTGCGCTACGACGTGCGCGCTACCGCGTTCTGCGGGCAGATGGTGCGCTCGATCGTCGGCACGCTGGTCGAGGTCGGCACGGGCAAGAAGCGTCCCGGGGATCTCCTGGCGATCCTCCGCGCCAAGGACCGCGCCCACGCCGGCCAGCCCGCGCCGCCCGAGGGTCTGTGCCTGTGGGAGGTCGGCTACTAAGGCGTTCCGAAGTCGTGGCACGGCGGTACCGTGCGGAATATGGCGAGACGCGCCGTGAAGGCCGATCCGGAGCTCGCCACCTATCGTGAGATGTGGGCGGACGAGCTCGGCGGCGCCGCCCTGTACCGCGCCCTCGCCGATCACGCCGACGAGCGCCGCCGGCCGATCTTCCTCTCACTCGCCGAGGCCGAGGAGCGCCACGCCGCCCACTGGGCGGCGCGCATGCGCCAGGCGGGTGTCACCGACCTCGAGCCGCCGCGGCTCCCGTTCCGCATCCGCGTGCTGCGCCGCCTGGCGGGGCTGCTCGGGACGGAAGCCGTGCTCCCGATCGTGTTGCGCGCAGAGGCCGCCGACGCCGACAAGTACCGCGGCATCGCCGCCGCGCCGGCGGCGATGGCGGCGCAGGAGGCGATGCACGGCAAGGTCGTTGCCGCCATGCGCGGAGGGAACACGGCGGGCGGGCGCATCGCGGCGGCCGAGGGCCGCCACCGGGCGGGGGTCGGAGGCGCGCTCCGGGCCGGCGTGTTCGGTGTGAACGACGGGTTGGTGTCGAACTTCTCGCTCGTCATGGGCGTCGCCGGCGGGACGAGCAACAAGTCGATCGTGCTGCTCGCGGGAGTGGCGGGGCTCGTCGCCGGGGCGTTTTCAATGGCGTCGGGCGAGTGGATCTCCGTGCGTTCGCAGCGCGAGCTCTACGAGAACGAGCTGCGGATCGAGGAGCAGGAGCTGGCGGCGTTCCCGGAGGAGGAGCGCGAAGAGCTGGAGCTCATCTACCAGGCGAAGGGCGTCGACCCGGCCGAGGCGAAGGCACTCGTCGCCAACATCATGGCCCGCCCCGACGTCGCGCTCGACACGCTGGCACGCGAGGAGCTCGGCCTCGACCCCACCACGCTCGCGTCACCGTGGGTCGCAGCGGTGACGTCGTTCCTCGCCTTTGCAGCCGGCGCCTTCCTGCCCGTCGTACCATTCTTCTTCGGCAGCGGTGTGGCCGCGGTCGTCACGTCGGCGCTGCTGTCGGTCGTGGCGTTGTTCGGCGTGGGCAGCGCGATCTCGGTGTTCACCGGCCGTCACGCCGGCCGGTCCGGTCTCCGCATGGCGCTGATCGGCGCCCTCGTCGCCACCGCCACGTTCCTCGTCGGCAAGGCCGTGGGAGTCGGCGTCAGCTAGCTCACTCCTCGCCGAGGTACAGGAAGCTGTAGCCCTCGTCGCGGAACTGCAGGCCGGCCTCCCGGAGCGGGATGTCCCAGTCGCCGCGCACGGCAGGATCGTTCTCCTCCATGCCGTGGTCGGCGACCAGCAGGAAGGCGGTGTCGTCGAAGACGCCGGCGCGCTCGACCGCGGCCAGGACCTCACCGAGGCGGGCGTCGCAATCGCGCACGGCCGCCGCCGCGATCTCCGAGTGCGGTCCCCCCTCGTGGAACGCCGAGTCCGTGAGCGTGAAGTTCACCCACATGAACCTCGGCTTCGGGTAGTCGACGTCCCGGTAGTGACCGCTCCAGATGCCCGTCGCCTGCTCGACACACATGTGATCGACGATCGTCGACCACTGGTAATCCTTCGACGGCCGCACGAACCGCTCGGTCGTGTGCGGCAGGCCGTTCGGCGTCGTCGGGATCGGCGGCACCTCGCCGCGGCGGAAGAAGTCGAAGGTCGAGTAGTCGGCACCGGGATCGGCGGGCTCGTTGATCGACGCCGTGAACGCGTCGGGCCACGTGCGGTGCACGGCGTCGTGGATCGACTCGACGCCCGGTGTGAGCGTCTCCATCGCGGTGGGCCAGGTGGCCGACGAGTTCGTGATGATCTGACGGCCGGTGCGGCGGTCGTACCACGCGTTGTTGAGGATGCCGTGGTGGCCCGGGAGCCGACCGGTGAGGATCGACGTGTGGTTGGCGAGCGTCACCGTCGGCAGGCCCGCCATCGCGCCCTGCTCGTACGCGGTGCCCATCTCGAGCAGCCGGGCGATGTTCGGCGCCTCCCCCGCGGCCGCCATGGCGTACAGCACGTTGGGGTTGGTGCCGTCCCACAGGAAGCCGACGACGTGGCGCGGCCGGCCGGCGGCGAGGTCGAGGACGTCGGTGCGGACCTCGCCGTCCTGGCCGCGGACGTACGTGCCGTCGTCGGCGGGAGCGACACCGAGCAGCTCGGCGATCGTCGGCGCGACGTCGACGAGCCGTCCCGCCCGCGGCACGAGGCCGTCGGCGCGTACGCCCGTCCCCGCCACGACGAACGGCGCCCGCGCCTGCACAACGTCGAGCGAGCCGTGCTCGCCGCGGTGCCCGCCCTGGTCCTCCCAGTTATGGGCGGCGGAGTGGATCACGCACAGGTCGGGGGCGGCGGGATGGTCGAACAGCTGGGCGACCTGCGCGAAGCCGTACGGGTACGCGTTCTCCCGTCGAGTCGGGTACGGGTGGGCGCGTTCGGCCTCGAGACCGGCGAACCGGTCGGTCGACTGGTCGGCGAGTGGACTGGCGCCCTCGCCGCCGGTCGTTGCGAAGCCGCCGTCCTCGGTGCGCCGGAATCGGACCCAGCCGTCGTGCGAGCGAGCCTCGTAGGCGTCGTCGCGCGCCAGCAGGACCATGTCGACGATCGGGTCCAGCGCGGCGTCGAGAAGGATCTCGAGCGCCTGCTCGGCGTCGTCCTCGCGCTCGGCGGTGATCCCGTGGACGGGAGCCGCGGCCGGGGGAGCCGTCACGCATTGCACCCTACCGGCTTCGACCCGATTGTCTGAGCTGCCTCGGGCAGGAGTAACCTCTTCTTTCCTGTGCGTACATTCAGCCCCAAGCCCACCGACATCGAGCGCGCGTGGCACGTCGTCGACGCCGACGGCGCCGTGCTCGGTCGTCTCGCGACCGAGGTCGCCACGTTGCTGCGGGGCAAGCACAAGCCGACCTGGGCGCCGCACGTCGACGCTGGTGATCACGTGATCGTCGTCAACGCCGCCAAGCTCGACATCGGCCCGCGCAAGGCCGAGGGCAAGCGGTACTGGCGGCACTCGGGATACCCCGGCGGCATCAAGTCCGAGAGCCTCGGGCGCCTGTTCGCCCGCGACCCGGAGAAGGTCGTGCGGCAGGCGGTCAAGGGCATGCTCCCCAAGGGTCGCCTCGGCCGGCAGATGGTGCGGAAGCTGCGCGTGTACGCCGGGCCCACGCATCCGCACGCGGCGCAGAAACCCGTCGCCCGCCCGCTGGCGAGCGGCACCCGGAGGTAGCGCGTGACCAAGCCCCTCATCCAGACGACCGGGCGGCGCAAGGAGTCGATCGCGCGTGTCCGGTTGCGTCCCGGGACCGGCGTCATCAAGGTCAACGGACGCGACTTCGAGCGGTACTTCCCGACGCTCACGCACCAGGTCGTCGCCACCGAGGCGTTGCGCCTCACCCAGACGGCCGACGTGTACGACGTCGACGCGTCGCTCGACGGCGGCGGCGTGAGCGGCCAGGCCGGCGCGCTGCGTCTCGGCATCGCGCGCGCGCTCGTGTCCCTCGACGACGAGCTGCGTCCGACCCTCAAGAAGGCCGGGCTGCTCATGCGCGACGCGAGGGAGAAGGAGCGCCGCAAGTACGGCCTGAAGAAGGCCCGCAAGGCGCCGCAGTACTCGAAGCGCTGAGCACCGGCGCGGCCGCATGACGCTGCGGTTCGGCACCGACGGCATCCGGGGGGTCGCCAATCGCGACCTCACGCCCGAGCTCGTGACCGCGCTCGGTCGCGCCGCCGCCCGGGTGCTCGGCACCGACCGGCCGTTCTACGTCGGCCGCGACACGCGCCGCTCGGGCCCGCTGCTCGAAGCCGCGCTCGGCGCCGGGCTGTGCAGCGAAGGCGCCGACGTCGAGCGCGTCGGTGTGCTCCCGACCCCCGGCGTCGCGTACCTCGCCCAGCTGCTCGACGGGTACGGCGCCGTGATCTCTGCGAGCCACAACCCGTATCCCGACAACGGCGTGAAGCTCTTCGCGCGCGGCGGCCGCAAGATCGCCGACGAGCCCGAGGAGCGCATCGAGGCGGAGCTGCGACGCCTTCTCGACGCCGGCGCCGAGGTCGGGCCGGAGGGCCCCGACGTCGGGGTGGCGCGTGATCGCCTCGGCGCCGCCGCCGACTACATCGCCCACCTCGCAGCCGCTCACGGTCGTCGTCTCGACGGCCAGTCGGTCGTCGTCGACTGCGGCAACGGCGCCGCCTACGAGGTCGCGCCGTGGGCGCTGCGCGTGTGCGGAGCGTGGGTGCGCGTGCTCCACGACCAGCCCGACGGCACGAACATCAACGCCGGCTGCGGATCGACGGACCCGACCGAGCTGCGGCAGGCCGTGCTCGCCGCCGAAGCGGGTGCCGGCCTGGCATTCGACGGCGACGCCGACCGTGTGATCGCGGTCGACGAGCGCGGGAACCTCGTCGACGGCGACCAGATGCTGGCCATCATCGCTCTCGACCTGCACGAACGTGGTGAGCTGCGCGGCGACGCCGTCGTCGCCACGGTGATGTCGAACCTCGGGTTGCGGCGCGCCCTCGCCGAGCACGGCATCGAGCTCGTCGAGACGCCGGTGGGCGACCGCAACGTGCTCACCGCCCTCGAGGAGCGCGGGCTGTCACTCGGCGGCGAGCAGTCCGGGCACGTGATCCTCGCCGATCTCGCCACGACGGGTGACGGCACCCTCACCGGGCTCACGTTGCTCGACGTGATGGCCCGGCGCGGCCGGCAGCTGTCGGAGCTCGCCGCCGTCGTCGAGCCGCTGCCGCAAGTGCTGCGCAGCGTGAAGGTCGGCGACCGCGCCGGGCTCGAGGAGGACGGTGCCTTCCGCGCCGAGCTCGCCGCGGTCGAGCAGCAGCTCGGCGCGGACGGCCGCGTCGTCGTGCGACCGTCGGGCACCGAGGCCGTCGTTCGCGTGATGGTGGAGGCGCCGACGAGCGACGTGGCCGAGACGGCGGCGACGCGCCTCGCCGCCGCCGTCGAACGCGCCTGCGGAACGCCTTAGCTCGCGGCACGGCGGCTTTGCCGACCGTGCCGCAGGAGCCGGAGCCTTGCGACGGCGACCAGCTAGCCGAAGAAGGCGTCGAACTCGGCGAGGTCGGGATGCTCCTCGTCGAGCCGCGAGATCTTGCCGCCACTGAGTGTGAAGTGGAGCTTCTCCACCTCGTCGTAGCTCTTGCCGTTGCGGTGGGCGGTGAGGCGGTGCACGGCAAGGACCTTGTCGGGACCATCGTCCTTCACGCTCTGGAGGTCGGCCGAAAGCGTCCCGCCGGTCATCTCGCCCAGCTCGGCGTAGTACCCGAGCACGGCGTCGACGCCCTTGTGCTCGCCGGAGACGGGCGTGTTCCCGGGAACGCTCTGGACGACGTCGGGCGTCATCAGCGAGCGAAGTGTGTCCATGTCGCCCCGGCCGAAGGCCTCGTAGCCCCGGCGGACGGTGTCTTCGTTGGCGCTCACGCGAGCTCCTTTCTTCGTGCTGTCGGAGAGCTCGCGGCTCATTCGTTGCTGGAGACATTCCGGACCACCGGCGGCGTCCTCCCGACCCTGCCCCGCCCACGCCCCGACCCACCACCCTCTATAAGGAGGCGCGCCGTTGGCGCGCCACTAACCTGATTGGTCTATGTGCGGCATCGTGGCCGTCTTGCGGCGGTCGAGCGGCCGGATGCCGCCCGACGGCGCCCACCTCCTCGACGAGCTCGAGCGGGCCGTGGTCGCGCTCGGCGACGACCGCACGGCCGGTTCTGACGTGCTGGTGCGGGCGGCGGCGCACGTGGAGGAGGTCGACACGCTCTTGAAGGGCGCGCCCGGCGTGCAAGCGCTGCTCGCCGACCGCGCGCTCGCGGTCGGCGTCGAGCACCGGGTCGAACAGCTCCAGGCCGCGGCCGACCGCCTCGAGGCGGCCCTCGACGCGAGCGGCGCATCTCCGACCGCCGACCTGTCGACGGCCGAGCTCGAGGACGTCAACGCCGCCCTTGTCCGCCTGAAGGACGCGGTCTGGGCGGTCGGGCACGACCGCCTGCGCACGGCGCGGGCCGTCGCCGACCTGAGTGGCTCCGACCTCTCGCGGGCCGCGATCGAGGCGTTCACCTCGGTGCAGGTCGCGCTGTCGGCCCTCGACCGACTCGAGGTGCGAGGCCGTGACTCGGCCGGCCTCCACATCTTCGTCCATCACCACGCCCTCGATCTCGACGATCCCGCGATTGCGCGCCTGCTCGACGAACGGCGCGACCCCGTCTTCGGCTCGCGGGCCGTGCGCCGCGCCGGCGACGCGCTGAGCTTCGTGTACAAGGCCGCGGCCGAGATCGGCGAGCTCGGCGACAACACTGCCGTGCTGCGCGCCGCCATCCGCGCCGACGACCTGCTGCACCTGGTCGTGTCGGCCGACACCGCCCGGGCCGTCGTGCTCGCGCACACCCGATGGGCGAGCGTCGGCATCATCTCCGATGCCAACGCCCACCCGGTGAACAGCGAGGAGCTCGATCGGGCCGACGGGCCGTACGTCGTCGGGGCGCTCAACGGTGACGTCGACAACTACGCCGACCTGGCGGCGATCGAGCGCCTCGACGTCCCGACCGAGATGACGACCGACGCCAAGGTGATCCCGTCGCTCGTCTCACGTCGCCTCGCCGCCGGCGAGGATCTCGACGAGGCGTTCCGGGCCACCGTGGCGTCCCTCGAGGGGTCGGTGGCGATCGCGGCGGGAGCCGCCGACCGGCCCGAGCGCGTGCTGCTCGCGCTGCGCGGCAGCGGGCAGGCGCTCAACGTCGGGATGGCCGAGGACGCGTTCGTCGTGGCCAGCGAGCCCTACGGGCTCGTCGAGGAGACAGCGACATACCTGCGCATGGACGGCGAGACGCCCGCCGACCCGCAACGCCGGGGCGCGACCCGGGGTCAGATCGTCACGCTCGACGCCGAGGAGGCCGGCGAGTTGGCGGGGGTCCGGCGCCTCGCGTACGACGGCACCGAGCTGCCGGTCACCACCGACGAGCTGCAGCACGCCGAGATCACCACACGCGATATCGACCGAGGCGCCTCCCCCCACTATCTCCTCAAGGAGATCTCCGAAGCACCAGCGTCGTTCCGCAAGACCCTCCGGGGCCGGATCGCGGCCGGCGCCGGCGACCGGCTGACGGTCGAGCTCGGACCGGAGTCGCTCCCGGACGCGGTGCGGGGCCGTCTGCGCGACGGCACGCTGCGGCGCGTCGTCGCGATCGGCCAGGGCACCGCCGCCGTCGCCGGGCAGAGCTTCGCCGCCGCGCTGACGAGCGCGACGGGCAATCTTCTGGTGGACGCGATGCCGGCGACGGAGCTGTCGGGGTTCGCCCTGCGCCCCGACATGCACGACATGCTCGTCGTCGCCATCAGCCAGAGCGGCACGACCACCGACACGAACCGCACCGTCGACCTGGTGCGCGCCCGCGGCGCGTCGGTGGTGTCGATCGTGAACCGGCGGAACAGCGACCTCGTCGAGAAGTCGGATGGCGTCCTGTACACATCCGACGGGCGCGACGTCGAGATGAGCGTCGCGTCGACGAAGGCGTTCTACTCGCAGATCGCGGCCGGGTTCCTGCTCGCGCTGGCGATCGCACGCGAGGCGGGCCCGACCGACGAAGCCCGTAGCCACGAACTGCTCGCAGCGCTGCGCGAGCTCCCGGACCGGATGCTCGAGGTCATCGCCACGCGTGATGCGATCGCCGGCGTGGCCCAGCGCCACGCGCCGGCGAAGCGCTACTGGGCGGTGGTCGGCAACGGCACCAACCGCATCGCCGCCTCCGAGCTGCGCATCAAGCTCTCGGAGCTCTGTTACAAGTCGATCGCCTGCGACTTCACCGAGGACAAGAAGCACATCGACCTGTCGTCGGAGCCGCTGATCCTGGTGTGCGCGTCCGGCCTGGAGGGGTCCAACGCCGACGACGTCGCCAAGGAGGTCGGGATCTACCGCGCTCACCGGGCGACGCCGATCGTCATCGCGACCGAAGGCGACGCCCGGTTCGCAGGCGCCGTCGAGATGGTCACCGTCCCTGCGGTCCATCCCGCCCTGGGCTTCGTGCTCTCGACGGTCGC